>NZ_JBWKWD010000007.1:0-189134 GCF_059422045.1 Pseudomonas sp. GW821-FHT02A08 | reverse complement strand
GAAAACTGCGTAACTCGTTGTTTACCAAGGAGTTTTCCGTTTCGACTGCGCCGGAAGTGGGGCGAATTATAGGCCTCCAGAATCTGCCGTCAACAGCTATTTTCACAATTCTGTCATATAGGGCAAAAAAGCCCCAAAAACAAAAGGCCGACCCAATGGGTCGGCCTTTTGCGCCATTCTACTTACAAGCTAGGGAAAGCGAACTGCGAAGCTTCATGGCTCGCACGCTGCGGCCAGCGCTGGGTGATGGCCTTGCGGCGGGTATAGAAACGCACGCCATCCGGGCCATAGGCGTGCAGGTCACCGAACAGCGAACGCTTCCAGCCGCCAAAGCTGTGATAAGCCACCGGTACTGGCAGCGGTACGTTGACACCAACCATGCCGACTTCGATCTCGTCGCAGAACAACCGCGCTGCTTCGCCGTCACGGGTGAAGATGCAGGTGCCGTTGCCATATTCGTGATCGTTGATCAGTTGCATGGCTTCTTCCAGGCTGTTGACCCGAACAACGCACAGCACCGGCCCGAAGATCTCTTCTTTATAGATACGCATCTCTGGCGTGACGTTGTCGAATAGGCAACCACCCAGGAAGAAGCCTTCCTCGTGACCAGCGACGGTCAGGCCACGGCCGTCCACCACCAGTGTCGCGCCGGCGGCCACGCCGTCTTCTACATAACCGCTGACCTTGTCCCGTGCCTGACCAGTCACCAGTGGGCCCATGTCCAGGCCGCAGTTGGTACCGGCACCGATTTTCAGCGCCTTGATTTGTGGAACCAGTTTGGCCACCAGTGCATCGGCCACCTGGTCACCCACGCACACCGCTACCGAGATCGCCATGCAACGCTCGCCGCAAGAACCGTAAGCCGCGCCCATCAGAGCGCTGACGGCGTTGTCCAGGTCTGCATCCGGCATCAGTACTGCGTGGTTCTTCGCACCGCCCAGGGCCTGAACGCGCTTGCCGCGCTTGGTGCCTTCGGAATAGATGTATTCGGCAATCGGCGTCGAACCAACGAAGCTCAGCGCTTTGACTTCCGGCGCTTCGATCAATGCGTCCACCGCAGTCTTGTCACCGTGCACCACGCTCAGTACGCCTTTAGGCAGACCAGCCTCCAGCAGCAACTGGGCGATCAGCAGCGTCGAGCTCGGGTCACGCTCGGATGGCTTGAGGATGAAGCAGTTGCCACAGACGATCGCCAACGGGTACATCCACAACGGCACCATGGCCGGGAAGTTGAACGGCGTGATACCGGCAACCACGCCCAGCGGCTGGAAGTCCGACCAGGCGTCGATGTTCGGGCCAACGTTACGGCTGTATTCACCCTTGAGGATTTCAGGAGCCGCGCAAGCGAACTCGACGTTCTCGATGCCGCGCTTGAGTTCACCGGCAGCATCTTCCAGGGTCTTGCCGTGCTCTTCGCTGATCAATTGCGAGATGCGGGCTTCGTTCTGCTCCAGCAATTGCTTGAAGCGGAACATCACTTGGGCACGCTTGGCCGGCGGCGTGTTGCGCCAGGCCGGGAATGCAGCCTTGGCCGCATCGATGGCGCTCTGGATGGTTTCGCGGGTCGCCAGTGGCAGCTTGTGGATAGCCTGACCGGTAGACGGGTTGTACACATCAACCGCGCGACCGTTCTCGGTCACCAGTTCGCCATTGATCAAATGCGGAATAACGCTCATGGAAGCTCCTGAAAAGTTGTCCACAGGCGCTCGCTTCGGAGCGCCTGTTGTTTGTAGGTATATAGAAGGAGAAATCAGTCGATCTTGCTCAGCACTTCGCCGACCGCGTCGAACAGGCGATCCAGGTCCTGCGGCTTGCTGTTGAAGGTTGGGCCGAACTGCAGGGTGTCGCCGCCGAAGCGCACGTAGAACCCGGCTTTCCACAGTGCCATGCCGGCTTCGAACGGACGCACGATGGCGTCGCCGTCACGCGGTGCGATCTGGATCGCACCGGCCAGGCCGAAGTTACGGATGTCGATGATGTTCTTGGTGCCCTTCAGGCCGTGCAGCGCGTTTTCGAAATGCGGTGCGACTTCAGCCACGCTCTGTACCAGGCTTTCCTTTTGCAGCAGGTCGAGTGCCGCCAGGCCCGCGGCGCAAGCCACCGGGTGCGCGGAGTAGGTGTAGCCGTGAGGGAATTCAACCGCGTATTCAGGCGTCGGCTGATTCATGAAAGTCTGGTAGATCTCGGAGCTGGCAATCACCGCGCCCATCGGGATCGCACCGTTGGTGACTTGCTTGGCGATGCACATCAGGTCCGGGGTCACACCGAAGGTGGTCGCGCCGAACATGGTGCCGGTACGGCCGAAACCGGTGATCACTTCGTCGAACACCAGCAGGATGTTGTGCTGGTCGCAGATTTCACGCAGACGCTTGAGGTAACCCTGTGGTGGAACCAGCACGCCAGCGGAACCGGCCAGTGGCTCGACGAAGACTGCCGCGATGTTCGACGCATCGTGCAGTTCGATCAGCTTCAGCAGTTCGTCAGCCAGGGCGATACCACCCTGCTCCGGCATGCCACGGGAGTAAGCGTTGCTTGCCAGCAAAGTGTGCGGCAGGTGGTCGACGTCCATCATCGCCTGGCCGAACAGTTTGCGGTTGCCGTTCACGCCACCGAGGCTGGTGCCGGCGATGTTCACACCGTGGTAACCACGGGCACGGCCGATCATTTTGGTCTTGGTCGACTGGCCCTTCAGGCGCCAGTAAGCACGGACCATCTTCACGGCGGTGTCAGCACACTCGGAGCCCGAGTCGGTGAAGAACACGTGGTTCAGGTTGCCCGGGGTCAGGTCGGTGATTTTCTCAGCCAATTGGAAGGACAGCGGATGGCCGTACTGGAAGGCAGGCGAGTAATCGAGGGTGCCCAGTTGCTTGGCGACCGCTTCCTGGATTTCCTTGCGGGTGTGACCGGCGCCACAGGTCCACAGACCGGACAGCGAGTCATAGACCTTGCGGCCCTTGTCGTCGATCAGCCAGCTGCCTTCGGCGCCAACGATCAGGCGCGGGTCGCGCTGGAAGTTGCGGTTGGCGGTGTAAGGCATCCAGTGAGCATCGAGCTTGAGCTGGCTGACCAGGGAAGTCGGGGCGTTTTCAGGCTGGTTCATGGGCGTAACCTCGCAAGGCAATAAGCGGCGTAAGGATTGAAAACCGTTGTTGCAGCTAAATTGCCACGGGGATAAAGTCTGTGAAATCCAACTTTTCTAATGTTCAGTCAGCCGACCACTAAACTTTGAGTAACCCGCATGAGCGCTCGCCGTCCCGATCCGCTGGCCCAGGTCAGCGACTTTGATATCCGCCTGCTGAGGATTTTCCGCAGCGTAGTGGAATGCGGCGGCTTCTCCGCGGCGGAAACCGTACTGGGCATCGGTCGCTCGGCGATCAGCCAGCAGATGAGCGATCTGGAGCAGCGCCTCGGCCTGCGCCTGTGCCAACGGGGACGTGCCGGGTTTTCCCTCACAGAAGAAGGCCGCGAGGTCTATCAATCGGCGTTGCAACTGCTAAGTGCACTGGAAAGCTTCCGCACCGAGGTCAATGGCCTGCACCAGCACTTGCGCGGCGAGTTGATCATTGGTCTGACGGACAACCTGGTCACCCTGCCCCACATGCGCATCACCCATGCCCTCGCGCAATTGAAGGAACGGGGCCCGGACGTGCAGATCCAGATCCGCATGATCGCGCCCAATGAAGTCGAACAAGGCGTGCTTGACGGTCGCCTGCACGTCGGCGTGGTGCCGCAGGCCAGCGCGCTGTCGGGTCTGGAGTATCAGCCGCTGTATAGCGAGCGTTCGCTGTTGTACTGCGCGGTCGGTCACCCGCTGTTTTATGTCGATGACAAGCAGCTGGACGACGAACGCCTGAACAGTCAGGACGCCATCGCGCCCACCTTCCGTTTGCCCGCGGATATTCAGGCTCACTACCAGGCGCTCAACTGCACCGCCAGCGCCTCGGACCGCGAAGGCATGGCGTTCCTGATCCTGACCGGGCGCTATATCGGTTACCTGCCGGATCACTACGCGAGTCTCTGGGTGCAGCAAGGCCGGTTGCGCGCATTGAAAGCCAAAACGCGGTTCTATGACCTGAGCCTGGCATCGGTCACCCGCAAGGGGCGTCGACCCCATCTGGTGCTGGAGAGTTTTCTCGAGAGTCTGGCGGCGACGCGCTGAATTGTCGGATAACAGAAACCTGTGGGAGCGGGCTTGCCCGCGAAGAGGCCGGTACATCCAGCATCAATGTTGTTTGACACACCGTATTCGCGAGCAAGCCCGCTCCCACATTAGATTGCGGTGAAGTGTTTTATTGTGTGAGGCCTTGTCTGAAACCGGTGGGTACGTTATCAACGCACTGGCCGTCCCACCCACCCGTTCGGAAGTGCTTATGACCTTTGAAGTCCCAGCCCACGGCGCAAAACCCCTCAGCCGCATTCGTCAGAAAAACGAAGAGACCATCATCAAAGCCGCCGAAGACGAGTTCGCCCGTCACGGGTACAAAGGCACGAGCATGAACACCATCGCCCAGAATGCCGGGCTGCCCAAGGCGAACCTGCATTACTACTTCACCAACAAGCTCGGTTTGTACGTTGCGGTGCTGAGCAACATCATCGAACTGTGGGACAGCACCTTCAACACCCTCACCGCCGAGGACGATCCGAGCGAAGCCTTGACCCGCTACATCCGCGCGAAAATGGAATTCTCCCGACGCCAGCCGCAAGCTTCGCGGATTTTTGCCATGGAAGTCATCAGCGGCGGTGAATGCCTGACCGAGTACTTCAACCAGGATTATCGTGCCTGGTTCCAGGGCCGCGCGGGCGTGTTCCAGGCCTGGATCGACGCCGGTAAAATGGACCCGGTCGACCCGGTGCACCTGATCTTCCTGTTGTGGGGCAGCACCCAGCACTACGCCGACTTCGCCACGCAGATCTGCCGCGTCACCGGGCGCACCAGGCTGACCAAACAGGACATGGAAGACGCCGGGGACAACCTGGTCCGCATCATTCTCAAGGGCTGCGGCCTGAAACCTGCCATCTAAGCACTTATGCCATTTACCCTCAGCGGTTTTTGCGAATACCGCGAAGAGATTCGCAAGAGCCGCTTCATTACCTTCGCCGCGCCGATCTCCAGCCCGGCCGAGGCCCAGGCGTTCATTGAACAGCACAGCGACTTGAATGCCTCGCACAACTGCTGGGCCTGGAAGCTCGGCGATCAGTATCGCAGCACCGATGATGGCGAGCCCGGCGGTACGGCCGGCCGGCCGATTCTGGCGGCGATCGAGGCGCAGGATTGCGATCAGGTCGCGGTGCTGGTGATTCGCTGGTATGGCGGCATCCAACTGGGCACCGGGGGGCTCGCCCGGGCCTATGGTGGGGGTGCAAACAAATGCCTGCAAACGGCGCCGAAGATCGAGCTGATCAGTCGGGTACCGCTGCGTTGCGCGTGCGGATTTGCCGAGCTGGCCCTGGTGAAGCTGCGGGTAGCAGAGGCCGGTGGATTGGTTGTGGATGAAAGCTTCACTTCCAATGGTGTCGAGTTGCAATTGGCCGTGGGCGAAGCACAGATCGACAACTTGCAGTCACAACTGGCCGGTTTGAGTCGCGGGCGCATTCTGTTACAGCGTTGAAAGCGTTTCATCACAGGCTGCAATCTTTTGGGGCACGCCGCTTTTTCACTTATTCCATATTTGCCCACATCTGCTGTGCACCCGGCTGTGGATAACCTGAGCACATACCGCTGTAACCCTTCTGTCATGCGGCTTTGCGGACTTTGCTCAATTTTCGTCCAATCTGCCATCAAGCACATCAAATTCAAATAAAAACAAACAGTTACAAGGGTTTATCGCCTTTAGAAGAAAGCCACTCAGTGCTTATGCCCATGCTTTGAGCTTGCACACAAATACTGTGGAGCAATCTGTGGATAACCCGTTCATGGCCGTCCCGACGCCCTGCACGGCATGGCTTGTAGTCGATTGCTCATTTTTTGAGCAAAACCCCACGAGCAAAATCGGGGCTTGATTTGCGCCGTTGCCCCTATGTGGTGCCGGGCTCTGCGTGGCACATTTGAAAGCTGCGTACTCAACACCCCTGCTCACAGGAGCCCGAAGTTTTCCTGACCGAGTGGCCAGATAATTGCTTTATCCACAGGCACAAGTCCAACAGCACTGAGCCTGTCATGCCCAATCACGCCCCAATCCCCGATCCGGTTCCGCGTCTGCAACTGCGTGCAATCACAAAACGCTATCCCGGCTGCCTGGCCAACGATGCCATCGACCTGACCATTGCCCCTGGCGAGATCCATGCCCTGCTCGGCGAAAACGGCGCGGGCAAAAGCACGCTGATGAAGATCATCTACGGCGTCACCCATGCCGATTCCGGCGAAGTGATCTGGCAAGGCCAGCGGGTGAGCCTGCGCAACCCGGCCCAGGCCCGGGGTTTGGGAATCGGCATGGTGTTCCAGCATTTCTCGCTGTTCGAAACCCTGAGCGTGGCGCAGAACATCGCCCTGGCCATGGGCGCGGGGGCAGGCACCCCCAGACAACTTGAGCCGAAGATTCGCGAGGTGTCCCGGCGCTACGGTATGGCGCTGGAACCGGAGCGACTTGTCCACAGCCTGTCGATCGGTGAACGGCAACGGGTGGAAATCATTCGCTGCCTGATGCAGGACATCCGCCTGCTGATTCTCGATGAACCGACTTCGGTGCTGACGCCGCAAGAGGCCGACGACTTGTTCGTCACCCTGCGCCGGCTCGCTGCCGAAGGCTGCAGCATTTTGTTCATCAGCCACAAGCTTGGGGAAGTGCGCGCGTTGTGCCACCGCGCAACGGTTTTACGAGGCGGTCGGGTGGCCGGGCATTGCGTGCCGGCCGAGTGCTCGGATCAGCAACTGGCGCGCTTGATGGTCGGTGAAGCGGCGGAGTTGATCGCAGACTATCCGAAGGTAGCTGGAGGTGATGCATTCCTTGATGTCCGTGGCTTGTCCTGGCACAACCCGGACCCGTTCGGCTGCTCGCTTGCCAACATCGACCTTGAAGTGCGTCGTGGTGAAATTGTCGGCATCGCCGGTGTCGCCGGCAATGGCCAGGATGAGTTGCTGGCCTTGCTCAGCGGCGAAGCACTGTTGCCCCGCAACGCCAGCGCGACGATCCGTTTTGGCCAGGAGCCCGTCGCCCATTTGCGTCCCGATGCACGCCGCCAACTCGGCCTGGGGTTCGTTCCCGCCGAACGCCTGGGTCATGGTGCGGTGCCGGAGCTGACCCTGGCGGACAACGCGCTGCTGACTGCTTTCCAGCAAGGATTGGTGAACAACGGCCTGATCCAGCGCGGCAAAGTCGAAGCACTGACCGAGGACATCATCCGCCGTTTCGGTGTCAAGACACCCGATAGCCAGGCGCCGGCCCGCAGTCTGTCCGGGGGCAACCTGCAAAAATTCATCCTCGGCCGGGAAATCCTCCAGCAACCCAAACTGCTGATCGCCGCGCACCCGACCTGGGGCGTGGACGTAGGCGCCGCCGCCACCATTCACCGCGCCTTGATTGCCTTGCGCGATGCCGGCGCGGCGATCCTGGTGATTTCCGAAGACCTCGACGAACTGTTCCAGATCAGCGACCGCCTCGGCGCCATGTGCGGCGGTCGACTGTCGGCGCTCCACGCCACCGTCGATACGCGCCTGAGCGATGTCGGCGGCTGGATGGCCGGCCAGTTCGGCGCCCCTCAATCACTCGAATCCGCCACGCGTTAACGGAGTGTCACATGCTGCTTTCTCTTGAACCCCGCGGCCAGCAATCGCGCCTGATGCTGTGGTGCTCGCCGTTGCTGGCGGCTGCACTCACCCTGGGCTGTGGATCCTTGCTGTTTATCGCGCTCGGGCACGACCCGCTGCTGACCTTGCACACCTTGCTGATTGCGCCGGTCAGCGACCTGTATGGCGTCTCCGAATTGTTGGTCAAAGCCCTGCCGATTCTGCTCTGCGCATTGGGCCTGGCCGTCGCCTATCAGGCGCGCATCTGGAACATCGGTGCCGAAGGTCAACTACTGCTCGGTGCGTTGGCCGGCAGTGCGCTGGCGGTGAACATCATCGACATGCAAAGCCGCTGGGCGCTGGTACTGATCCTGCTCACTGGCACCTTGGCTGGAGCCGCGTGGGCCGGGCTGACGGCGTGGTTACGCACGCGCTTCAACGCCAATGAAATCCTGACCAGCATCATGCTCAATTACATCGCCCTGAACCTTTTGCTGTATTGCGTGCACGGCCCACTGAAAGATCCGGAAGGTTTCAATTTTCCGCAATCGGCGATGTTCGGCGACGCCAGCCGCTTACCGTTGCTGATGGAAGATGGCCGGGTCCACGCCGGGGTTTACTTCGCCCTGCTCGCGTTGGTGACGGTGTGGGTGTTGTTGCAGAAAAGCTTTGTCGGTTTCCAGATCAAGGTGCTCGGGCTGGACAAGCGTGCCGCCGGTTTCGTCGGCTTTCGCGAGACGCGCCTGATCTGGCTTGCGCTGTTGTTCAGCGGCGGTCTGGCGGGGCTTGCCGGTGTGTGCGAAGTCACCGGCCCCATCGGCCAACTGGTGCCGCAGGTCTCGCCGGGCTATGGCTATGCAGCGATCACCGTGGCATTTCTCGGTCGTCTGAATCCTGTCGGCATCCTGTTTTCCAGCCTGTTGATGGCGCTGCTGTACATCGGCGGCGAAAGCGCACAAATGAGCCTGAACCTGCCGCAAGCGATCACCCAATTGTTCCAGGGCATGATGCTGTTTTTCCTGCTGGCCAGTGATGTGCTGATCCTCTACCGACCGCGCTTGAACCTGCGCTGGACCCGCCGCGCACAAACTACCGCCGTACAAGCAGGAGCGCTGTGATGGATATCGATCTGCTGAGCAATATTTTCTACGCCATGGTCCGCTGCGGTACGCCGTTGCTGCTGGTGGCGCTGGGGGAGTTGATCTGCGAGAAAAGCGGCGTCCTCAACCTCGGCCAGGAAGGCATGATGCTGTTTGGCGCGGTGATAGGTTTCATCGTCGCGTTCAACACCGGCCACCTGTGGCTCGGCGTATTGCTGGCGATGCTCGCCGGAATGCTGTTGTCATCGCTGTTCGCCCTGGTGGTGCTGGTGTTCAACGCCAATCAGGTGGCCGCTGGTCTGGCCCTGACGATTTTCGGTGTGGGCCTGTCGACCTTCGTCGGGGCGGCGTGGGTCGGCAAGCCGCTGGCGGGGTTCGAGCCGATGGCGATTGCGTATTTGAGCGAGATCCCGCTGATCGGGCGGATGCTGTTTGCCCAGGACCTGTTGGTGTATCTGTCGTTCGTGCTGTTTGCGCTGGTGGCCTGGGTGATTCTGAAAAGCCGCGTCGGGCTGATCATTCAGGCGGTCGGGGAAAACCCGGATGCGGCCAGCGCCATGGGCTTGCCGGTGTTGGCGGTGCGCACTCTGGCGGTGTTGTTCGGCGGCGCGATGGCCGGGTTGGCCGGGGCATATCTGTCCCTGGCCTACACACCGATGTGGGCGGAAAACATGAGTGCCGGGCGCGGCTGGATTGCCCTGGCGCTGGTGGTGTTCGCCAGTTGGCGGGTGTGGCGCCTGCTGCTCGGCGCGTACCTGTTCGGACTCGCCAGCATCCTGCACCTGGTGGCGCAGGGGTTGGGACTGGCAATTGCGTCCAGTCTGCTGGCGATGTTGCCGTATGTCGCGACCATTGTGGTGCTGGTGCTGCTGTCCCGGGATGCGGTGCGCACACGGTTGTATGCGCCGGTTTCGTTGGGGCAGCCGTGGCAGGCTGGGCATTAGGCTGTGCCTGTTCGGGCCCCTTCGCGGGCAAGCCCGCTCCCACCTTCGACCGAGTTCACACCCATCCAGTGTGGGAGCGGGCTTGCTCGCGAAGGGGCCCGAACAGGCAACACTTGAGCAATGCCCCACGCCAACTCAAACACCAGAAAAACCACCAGAATCGAACTCGCGCCATGAACCAGGGCATAAGCCTGCCAAGCCGAGAACAGGAATCTGCCCACGGCGTCATACCGCCCATAAACCTGCTGCGGATCACGAATCCGCAGCACCGCCCATACGCAGACGATCGACCCCAGCAGATTCGCCATCAGCATGTGCACCGGTTCGAACGGTGGCAGCTCGCCGGGCAAATTCAACGCCTGACTCACCCCCGTCAAAACCCCATGCAACGCTGCAAAACTCCACGGCGTGACAAATGCGAGCATCACGATCAGGTCATACCAGGCACTGCCTTGCACCAACCGGCGATATTGCGTTGTAGTCCACATCGACATTGCTCCATCAATTCAGGGAGCAACAAGGCTAAAGCCTGGAGTATGCTCCAGGGTCAAGCCCCCTCGAGACGTCATGATGCGCATCGGTGAATTAGCCCAGGCCAGCGCCGTCAGCCGCGACACGCTACGCTTTTACGAGCAGCGCGGATTGATCGCCGCGCAACGCAGCGCCAATGGGTATCGAGACTATCCGCCAGACATGGTGCAACTGGTGCAGTACATCAAGACCGCTCAACGACTGGGTTTTACCCTCGGCGAGATCGGCAACAGCGTCGCTACAATCTGGCAGTCGCCCGATCCGGACAGCGCCGTCACGCAACTGCTGCAAGACAAACTCAAACTGATCGAAGCCCGCATGGCCGAACTCGGCGCGCTGCGCGACGAGTTGCAACAACGGCTCGGGCAACAGTGTCCATTGAATCCACGACTCTGAATTTTCAAGGAAGCCACTCATGTCCAAGGCAAAAACCGCACTCATCATCGGCGCCTCCCGGGGGCTTGGCCTCGGGCTGGTGAAAACCCTGCTGGCCGATGGCTGGCAAGTCACCGCTACCGTGCGCGATCCGCAAAAAGCCGAAGCCTTGCAGGCCCTGGGCAAGGTGCGGATCGAAAAGCTCGACATGGACGATCAGCCGGCGGTGTCCGCCCTGAGCCAACAACTCAAGGGAGACGTGTTTGACCTTTTGTTCGTCAATGCCGGGGTCAAGGGGCCGGATGTCCAGACGCCGAACGGCGGCGCGACAATGGCCGAAGTCGGTCAGCTGTTTTTCACCAACGCCGTGGCGCCGATCAACCTGGCCCAGCGTTTTGTCGAGCAACTGCGCCCGGACACCGGCGTGCTGGCGTTCATGAGTTCGGTGCTGGGCAGCGTGACCATGCCCGATGCGCCGGAACTGGCACTGTACAAGGCCAGCAAGGCGGCGCTGAATTCCATGACCAACAGCTTTGTCACTCAGTTGGGCGATACAACGCTTACTGTCCTGTCGCTGCACCCGGGCTGGGTGAAGACCGACATGGGCGGTGAAGGCGCGGACATCGATGTCGAAACCAGCACCCGCGGCCTGGTTGATCAGGTGAATGCGTATGTCGGCAAGGGCGGGCATCACTTCATCAATTACCGGGGCGAAACCATTCCCTGGTAACCCCTCAGATCAAAATGTGGGAGCGGGCTTGCTCGCGAAAGCGTAGTGTCAGCCAACATCAACGTTGTAGTTACACCGTCTTCGCGAGCAAGCCCGCTCCCACAGGATGACTCTTCGTCTGGTCGGGTTGGGCTTGCCCGCCAGAGCGTTTTGATCGAAACTGCCCACCTCGCCTCCCCGGCGAACCTGGATCAGCAGACAGGGCAACACTGAGCTGGCAACCCTGAACCCAACTTTCAGAGGAGCCGGCCAACATGCCTGCGACCCGTACCTGGTTAAAAAATCCCCTCGCCATTTTCACCTCCAACGGTCTCGATGCCCGTGGCGGCCTGGTGCTGCAAGACGGTTTGATCGTCGAAGTACTCGGTGCCGGTCAACAACCGTCCGCACCGTGCAATGAAGTGTTCGACGCCCGCGAGCATGTGATCCTGCCGGGCCTGATCAACACCCATCACCACTTCTATCAAACCCTGACCCGCGCCTGGGCGCCGGTGGTCAACCAGCCACTGTTCCCGTGGCTGAAAACCCTGTACCCGGTCTGGGCACGCCTGACCCCGGAAAAACTCGCCCTCGCCACCAAGGTCGCGCTGGCCGAACTGCTGCTGTCCGGTTGCACCACCGCGGCCGACCACCACTACCTGTTCCCGGAAGGTCTGGAAAACGCGATCGACGTGCAAGTCGAGAGCGTTCGCGAGTTGGGCATGCGCGCCATGCTCACCCGTGGATCCATGAGCCTCGGTGAAAAGGACGGTGGCCTGCCGCCGCAACAGACCGTGCAGGAAGGCGAGGTGATCCTCGCCGATAGCCAGCGCCTGATCGCCGAGTACCACGAACGCGGTGACGGCGCGCAAATCCAGATCGCCCTGGCACCCTGCTCGCCGTTCTCGGTGACCCCGGAAATCATGTCGGCCAGCGCCGAGCTGGCGAACAAACTCGACGTGCGCCTGCACACCCACCTGGCAGAAACCCTCGACGAAGAAGATTTCTGCCTGCAACGCTTCGGCCTGCGCACCGTGGACTATCTGGACAGTGTCGGCTGGCTGGGCCCGCGAACCTGGCTGGCCCATGGCATCCATTTCAACCCGGATGAAATCGCCCGCCTCGGCGCCGCCGGCACTGGCATCTGCCATTGCCCAAGCTCGAACATGCGCCTGGCCTCGGGCATCTGCCCGAGTATCGAGCTGACCGATGCCGGAGCCTTGCTTGGTTTGGGCGTGGACGGTTCGGCGTCCAACGATGCCTCGAACATGATGCTCGAAGCGCGTCAGGCGCTATACATCCAGCGCCTGCGTTACGGCGCCGAGAAGATCACCCCGGAACGCGTGCTCGGCTGGGCGACCAAAGGCTCGGCCAGCCTGTTGGGCCGTACCGATATCGGTGAATTGGCGGTGGGCAAGCAGGCCGACCTGGCGCTGTTCAAGCTGGATGAACTGCGCTTCTCCGGTAGCCATGATCCGGTCTCGGCCCTGCTGCTGTGTGGCGCCGATCGCGCGGACCGCGTGATGGTCGGCGGCAAGTGGCGGGTGATCGATGGGCAGGTCGAAGGGCTGGACCTGAAGGGCTTGATTGCTGATCACAGCCAGGCGGCTCGGCAGTTGATTGCCGGGACCTGACACAACACCGATTAAAACTGTGGGAGCGGGCTTGCTCGCGAAGGCGGCGTACCAGTCAATACTCATGTGACTGACACACCGCCTTCGCGAGCAAGCCCGCTCCCACATTGGTTTTGTGGAGGGCCATGACCATCTGGATTGGCGCACCAGTGGATGGCAGCTGTGCAAGGACATGCACTGTTATCGGACTTCAAGGACCTGTCGCGAGCCTGCACGCGATGGCATCACCGCGGATTCATGTTTTGTTGTCTTGTTGGTCAGCAATTTGCATTGCCCTGTGCAAGCCAGAGAGCCCAGCCAACCTCACAACAAAATGGAGTTCCAATTCATGCACAACCGTCCGTTGAAGAAGCTGCTTTGCGCCGTTGCGGCAGCCATCGGTTTGAGCGCCAGCCTGACCGCCGCAGCCTCCGATCCGCTGAAAGTCGGCTTCGTCTATATCGGTCCGATCGGTGACCACGGCTGGACGTATCAGCATGAACAGGGGCGCAAGGAACTCGCGGAAAAATTCGGCTCGCAGATCACCACCAACTACGTGGAAAACGTCGCCGAAGGCGCCGACGCCGAGCGGGTGATCCGCAACATGGCCAAGGACAAATACGACCTGATCTTCACCACCTCCTTCGGCTACATGAACCCGACCGTGAAAGTCGCCAAGCAGTTTCCCAAGGTGACCTTCGAACACGCCACCGGCTACAAGCAGGACAAGAACCTCGGCACTTACCTGGCGCGCACTTACGAAGGCCGCTACGTCGGCGGCTTCCTTGCGGCAAAGATGACCAAGACCAAGAAGATCGGCTACGTCGCCTCGTTCCCGATCCCGGAAGTGATCCGCGACATCAACGCCATCCAGCTGGCCCTGAACAAGTACAACCCCGGCACCGAGATCAAGGTGGTATGGGTCAACTCATGGTTCGATCCGGGCAAGGAAGCGGACGCCGCCAACGCGTTGATCGACCAGGGTGTGGACGTGGTGTTCCAGCACACCGACAGCCCCGCGCCGATCCAGGCCGCCGAACGTCGTGGCGTGTATGCCGTAGGCTACGCTTCGGACATGGCGCACTTCGGGCCAAAAGCGGTGCTGACATCCATCGTCAACGACTGGGGCCCGCACTACGTTCAGGCAACCCAGAGCGTGATCGACCATGACTGGAAATCCCGGGACTACTGGGGTGGTTTGAAGGAAGGCACCGTTGGACTGCCCATCAGCGACCTGGTGCCGGCGACGGTGAAGAGCGAAGCCGAGCAGCTCATCGCCGACATCAAGAGCGGTGCGCTGCAACTGTTCACCGGGCCGATCAAGGATCAGGCCGGGGTCGAGAAAATCCCGGCGGGCGTGAGCGCGACCACGGCGGAACTGGCGTCGATGAATTACTACGTGGAAGGCATGAAGGCCGAGATTCCGAAGTAACACTTCAACCACCACACACCCCCCTGTGGGAGCGGGCTTGCTCGCGAAAGCGTCTGTAAATTCAACATTGACGTTGGCTGACACACCGCTTTCGCGAGCAAGCCCGCTCCCACATTGGATCTTCAGCGTTCTTAAGGATTGCGCATGACCAGCCTTCCCATCATCGACATCGCACCGCTCTACAGCACCGACCAGAGCGCCTGGCCGGCCGTGGCCGCACACATCGACCTCGCCTGCCGCGAGTGGGGTTTCTTCTACATCAAGGGTCATCCAATCAGTGCCGCGCGCATCGACGCCCTGCTCGACCACGCCAAGCGCTTCTTCGCCCAACCCACCGCCGAAAAACTCAAGATCGACATCACCCAGACCCGTCACCACCGCGGTTACGGCGCCATTGCCACCGAGCAGTTAGACCCAAGCAAACCCAGCGACCTCAAAGAAACTTTCGACATGGGTCTGCACCTGCCGGCCGGGCACCCTGACGTACTGGCGGAAAAACCCTTGCGCGGCCCCAATCGCCATCCGTCCATGCCCGGCTGGGAAGCGTTGATGGAACAGCACTACGTCGATATGCAAGCCCTGGCGCAAACGTTGTTGCGGGCCATGACCATCGCGCTGGGAATCGAAAGCGATTTCTTCGACACACGCTTCAATGACCCGGTCAGCGTGCTGCGGATGATCCATTACCCGCCGCGTCACACCGCCAGCTCCGCCGAGCAGCAAGGTGCCGGGGCGCACACCGACTACGGCTGCATCACCCTGCTCTATCAGGACGCCGCCGGTGGCTTGCAGGTCCGCAACGTCCAAGGCGAATGGATCGACGCACCGCCGATCGAAGGTACGTTCGTGGTCAACCTCGGCGACATGATGGCGCGCTGGAGCAATGACCGTTACCTGTCGACGCCGCACCGGGTGATCAGCCCCCTGGGCGTGGATCGTTATTCGATGCCGTTCTTCGCCGAGCCGCACCCGGATACCCGCATCGAATGCCTGCCCGGCTGTCAGGATGCAATGCATCCGGCGAAATACCCGGCCACCACCTGCGCCGAGTTCCTGCTCTCGCGCTTCGCCGATACCTACGCTTATCGACGGGTACCGGAAGCGGTGTGATGAACCGCCTGGTCAGGTTTTACCAATTGTTGCGGCAACCCTCTGTAGAATGGCGACCATTGCACCTGATGAGAAAAGAATTATGTACGACTGGCTGAACGCCCTGCCCAAGGCAGAATTGCACCTGCACCTGGAAGGCTCGCTGGAACCCGAGCTGTTGTTCGCCCTGGCCGAGCGCAACAAGATTGCCTTGCCGTGGAACGACGTCGAAACCTTGCGCAAGGCGTATGCCTTCAACAACCTGCAGGAATTCCTCGACCTGTATTACCGGGGTGCCGATGTGCTGCGCACGTCCCAGGACTTCTATGACCTGACCTGGGCGTACCTGCTGCGCTGCAAAGAGCAGAACGTGATTCACACCGAACCGTTCTTCGACCCGCAGACCCACACCGACCGTGGCATCCCGTTCGAAACGGTGCTCAACGGCATCGCAGCCGCACTGAAGGATGGCGAACAGCAACTGGGCATCACCAGTGGTTTGATCCTGAGCTTCCTGCGTCACCTGAGTGAAGACGAAGCCCAGAAAACCCTCGACCAGGCGCTACCGTTCCGCGATGCGTTCGTCGCCGTGGGCCTGGACAGCTCCGAGATGGGACACCCGCCGAGCAAGTTCCAGCGCGTGTTCGACCGTGCCCGTCACGAAGGCTTCCTGACCGTCGCCCACGCCGGTGAAGAAGGCCCGCCCGAGTACATCTGGGAAGCCATCGACCTGCTGAAGATCCAGCGCATCGACCATGGCGTGCGCGCCATCGAAGACGAGCGCCTGATGCAGCGAATCATCGACGAACAGATCCCGCTGACCGTGTGCCCGTTGTCGAACACCAAGCTTTGCGTGTTCGATCACATGTCGCAGCACAACATTCTCGACATGCTGGAACGCGGCGTGAAAGTGACCGTGAACTCCGATGACCCGGCGTACTTCGGCGGTTATGTCACCGAGAACTTCCATGCGCTGTACACCCATCTGGGCATGACCCAGGATCAGGCCAAGCGCCTGGCGCAGAACAGTCTCGATGCACGGTTGGTGAAGCCGTAAGGCTCAGTGCTGAAGCGCCCGGCGGGAGCGCGTTTTTTCGCTCCCGCAACGGTGTACTAAAGCGCCATTTCCAGCTCGCTTTCCTTGGCAAAGCGGTGGATCTCGCGTTGCCCGGAGGCGGTCACTTGCAAGGCTCTGGAATCGTTGGGCAGGCTCAGCCAACCCGACTGCATGAACAGTTGCAACAATGCCGCGCCCAGCGAGCCGCCCATGTGCGGGCGTCTTTCGCTCCAGTCAGGGCACGCGCAGGCAACCCTGCCGTTGTGATGGGCCAGCGCCTGGATGAACACGCCCCGTGCCGCCAACTCCGTCGCGCCCTTGAGCGTGACCGTGACCCGCTGATCAAACTGCTCTATCCAGCCAGCCTTCAGTAATCGCTGATACAGATCGGCGGACAGGGTGCCCCCCAGGTGATCGTCGCACAGTCGGGCACTCAGCAATGACGAACGCAGCGCCCGGGGTTTGGCCAGAGGTGCATTGCGCTTGAAGACGTCCGGAATGTCCAGGGGGGCGCTGGCGAGAGTCGCACTGGCCAGCGCTTCGATTGCCGCCCCGACTTCGGGAGCGGCCAGGCGGAAAAAGCGTTTGCGGCCGCGGTTTTCAACCCTCAGCAGGCCTCCGGCGGACAAACGTCCCAGGTGTGCACTGGCCGAAGACGGCGACAGGCCGGCCAGCAATGCCAGCTCTTCGGTTGCTCGCGCCGAACCGTCCATCAAGGCCCACATCATTGCGCTGCGCTTTGGGTCAGCCAGCAATGTGGCGATCTGGCTGATGCAAGGTGCATGTTCCATGTATTCACTCCCTGTTGAATCGTTTCGTCTACTGCCCAGAGACATCGTGACCCGTAATGTGTCGTCGGCCAATCCGTGGAAACTGCCATAAACCCGGCAACGCCCTGTTCACACATTGGCGCTGCCTGGCCGATGCTGCGTAGGCCAGAAGGATGACCGTGCAGCCGGGCCGACTCGAACGTGGACCCGCCATTGGGGATCGACGTTACTGACATGATGAGGGCGCTAGTATATGCGGGTTGGTCGGCGGATCCTTTCCTCCGCCCGGCGCAGGTGCTGATCGTACCTGAGGGAAATTTCTCTTTTTTCGTGCGACTAAAGATCGATTTTCGAAAAGCCTGGAAATTGACTGCTCAAAAGGATGCATCGACTGACAAGCATTTCGCGCAACAGGTTCACCGGCTTACTCAATTGTGCGCGATGGGCGCACAACAGATTCAACGGTGCGCGTTCACAGAGCAGCTCCGGCATCAGCACCTTCAAGCGGCCGGCCAATACATCGGCGGCCACATCGAGCCAGGACTTGTAAGCGATCCCGGCACCTGCCACGGCCCAAAGGCGCACGACATCGGCATCGTCACTGAAGCGATCGCCACTGACGGTGAGGCTGACTTCGCGTTTGCCGTCGTGAAAACTCCAGTGATCGTGGACCCGGCTGCCGAGCATGTACAACAGGCAATTGTGCTGCGCCAGTTGCTCCAGATGCCGGGGCTCTCCATGCCGGGCCAGATAGCCGGGAGCGGCGCACAACACCCGGCGGTTCTGCGGGGCGATGGGCAGTGCCACCAGGCTGGAGTCCTCCGGTTCACCGTAGCGCAGGGCAATGTCTACCGGTTGGCGAAACAGGTCGGCGATGCGGTCCCCCAGCAGCAGGCGTACGGTGAGTTTCGGATGCTCGCGTTGAAACTCGTCCAGCCAGGGCAGCAGCAGATTGCGGCCAAAGTCCGACGGCGCCGACAGTTGCAGAATCCCGCTGACCTGGTCCTGGCCGCTCGCCAGCAAACGCCGGCCCTCGTCAAGATTGCTCAGGGCCGCGCGGGCGTATTCGAGAAAGCCCTCGCCTTCAGCGGTCAGCCGCAGGCTGCGGGTCGAGCGAGCCAACAAACGGGCCCCGAGTTGCTGTTCGATGCGCTTGAGCCCGGCACTGGCCACCGCCGCCGACATGTCCATGCCCCGCGCGGCGGCGGACAGACTGCCCAGGTCCGCCGCCCGGACAAACAACTGCAAGTCATCGAAACGCAGCATCAAGAGCACCGATTATCAAAAAAAAATTGAAAGAGACTGCTCTTTTAGCCGGTTTTATCTTCAGGAGAAATAGCCAATCATCTGCCCCATCGAATCTCTTCTTTTATTAGTGTTCCGGAGCCGCCCATGAAAGCCATTGCCTACTACGCCTCGTTGCCGATCAGTGACGACAAGGCCCTGCAAGACATCGAACTGCCGGAGCCGGTTGCCGGCCCCCGCGACTTGCTGGTGGAAGTCAAAGCCATTTCGGTCAACCCGGTAGACACCAAGGTGCGCCAGAACGTCCAGCCCGAGGGCGGTGCGGCCAAGGTGCTGGGTTGGGACGTGGCTGGCGTGGTCAAGGCCGTGGGCAGTGAGGTGACGCTGTTCTCGGTCGGCGACAAGGTGTTTTACGCCGGCTCCATCGCCCGTGCGGGCGGCAACAGCGAATTGCATGTGGTGGACGAACGCATCGTCGGCCACATGCCGAAGACCCTTGGTTTCGCCGAGGCCGCCGCCCTGCCGCTCACCGCGATCACCGCCTGGGAACTGTTGTTCGAACGCCTGCAAGTGCGCGAAGGCAAAACCGACGAAGGCCAGAGCCTGTTGATCGTCGGCGCGGCTGGTGGCGTGGGCTCGATTCTTACGCAACTGGCTCACCAGCTGACGGCCCTGAAAGTCATCGGCAGCGCTTCGCGTGCGCAGACCCAAAGCTGGGTGAAAGAGCTGGGCGCCGACCTGGTGATCGACCATGGCCAGCCACTCTGCGAAGCACTCAAGCGCGCCGGTGTGGATCAGGTGACCCACGTCGCCAGCCTGACCCAGACCGACCAGCACCTGGACCAATTGGTCGAGGCATTGGCCCCCCAGGGCAAGCTGGCGCTGATCGATGACCCCAAGTCACTGGACGTGACCAAGCTCAAGCGCAAGAGCCTGTCACTGCACTGGGAGTTCATGTACACCCGTTCGCTGTTTGAAACCGCGGACATGATCGAGCAGCACAACCTGCTCAATCGCGTCGCCTGGCTGATCGACGCCGGGACCCTGAAAACCACGGTGGGCGAACACTTCGGCACGATCAACGCGGCTAATCTGCGCCGGGCCCATGCCCTGCTGGAAAGCGGCAAGGCCAAGGGCAAGATTGTGCTGGAAGGGTTCTGAAGCGCTGAAAAAAACCGCCGCTGATTTCATCGCTTCCTTCTGTTTTCCGCCTGCGACCGGGCAATCCCGGTCGCAGACAGCCTCTGTGGCACCCTCGAAAAACCGTGTTTTGTTTAGTTACAAACCGTCAGTCAGACAGTTGATCCTTGTCACAATGGTGACCGTATACGGGACTACAATCGAATCTCCTGCGAGGCATTCTTTTGCGTAACGTCTTTTACGAGACATCTTTTACGAGAGGAGTTCGGCTATGAAGATCCTGATAAAAGAACTGGCAAAGTCCCAGTGGCAAGTTCGCCTAGACCAACATGCTGTGACGTTCCGCAGCGAAGCAGAAGCTCGCGCTTTCACGCGTACCCTTGAAGCCCGCATCCAGGCCCCTCACCAGATTCCCGTCCTCCTTGCGCAGCGTGCGGCCGGCTGACTCCGGCCTCAAACCTGGGCTTGCGCCAGCGTTCGGGCTTTTTGCAAACGCCGGGTGAGCACTGCTGCGCTCACCACCAGAACTCCACACAGGCTGATGACCATGGCCATCGGCACGGCGCTGCCGTCGTGCAGCACACCCACCAATGCGGAGGCACCGGCAGCCACGCTGAATTGCAGACAACCGAGCAGCGCCGACGCGCTGCCGGCCCGTGCGCCCTGCCCGCTCATCGCACACGCCGCGGCGTTGGGGCTGATGCAACCGAGGCTGGCGATACAGATGAACAATGGAATCAGCAGCGGCCACAATTGTGCCGTATGCAAAGAGCTGACAGCGAGCAGGGTCAAACCGGCCGCCAGATAAACCCACACCGCGCGCGCCAGCAAAAACATCGGGCCACGCTTGGCCAGTAACCGCGCGTTGACCTGCGCCACCAGAATGAAACCCGCTGCATTGATGCCGAACAGCCAGCCGAAATGCTCGGCCGCAACGCCGTAGAGCTTGATGAAGATGAAAGGTGAACCGGCGATGTAGGCAAACATCCCGGCGATGGCGATGCCCCCGGTCAAGGCGTGGCCAAGAAATATCGGGTCGGCCAGCAACCGACCGTACTGACGCAGCGCACCCGACAACGGTTGACGCGGCATGTGGGCCGGCATGCTTTCCGGCAATCCCGTCGCCACCGCCAGCCCCGCCAGCGCACTGAAACCGGTCAAGGCCAGGAAGATCGACTGCCAGCCTGTGGTGTTGACCAACAACCCACCCAGCAATGGCGCGAGAATGGGGGCAAGTCCCATCACCAGCATCAACTGCGAAAAGACTTTCGCCGACCCCACCGCATCACACTTGTCGCTGACCACCGCCCGGGAAATCACCATCCCCGCGCAACCACCCAGCGCCTGGATGAAACGCGCACCGATCAGCCATTCCAGGTTCGGCGCAAAGGCGCACGCCACGGATGCAGCGGTGAACAAACCGACACCGATGAGCAACGGAACGCGTCGCCCGAAACGATCCGCCACCGGGCCATAGGCCAACTGACCGATGGACAGGCCGAGGAAGTACGCCGCCAACGTCATCTGAACGTGATTTTCGTCCGTCCCGAAAGCCAGGGCCATGGCCGGGAAGGCCGGCAGGTAGAAATCGATCGCCAGCGGACCGAAAGCGCTCAAGGCGCCGAGAATCAGAATGGTACGCAAGTTCATCAGGCATCCAGTGAGGCAGAAGTCGGCAGCCCGACAGTCTAGCCGCGCATGGACGCCTTGAACATTCCAGTAGCTCGCTAACTATCAAATTCAGGCCAGTTTGACACCGTAACCCTCTTCGCTGATCGCCTCGATCACCTGCTCGGCGGTCAGCGCACTTTCGACACCGACCTCCCTGGCCGCCAGATCGACCCGCACACTGGCCGCCGGGTCTTTGGCCTGGACCGCCTGGGTGATGGCCTTGACGCAGTGACCACAAGACATGCCTTCAACGTTGAACACTTGCATGGGATAGCTCCTTTTCCGAGGGTTGAACCCAGTTTCGAGCTTGCCACCATGGCAAGGTCAAGTTCTGAAGTTGGCTGCCGGGCTGGCAATCGGCGCGACGCTCGGCCAAGCTGCGTCCATCAATGACTCGAACTCAGGAGATTCAGCCATGCGCTGGTCAGTTTTCAGCCTGTTTGGCTTTCTCAGCCTTTTCGCCGCCGTGCCTTCGGTCAATGCTGCCGGTCAGGATTATGGCGTGCTGATCATTTCCCGCGAGCGCCTGGAAGTCGCGACCAGTTGTGAAATCGGTGTGTACATCCAGGATCAACTGGCGGCGCGGCTGTTTCAGGAACAGAGCACCTCGTTCAACCTGCCGCCGGGCATCGTCTCGCTGCGCCTGAAACTGCTGCCGGGCCAGGTCCCGGGTTGCAATCCGGGCATGCTCGCGCCGGGTTCGCAGGATATCCAGCTCAAGGCCGGGGATGTACTCAAGTACCGGATCGCGATGACTCAGGAAGGGATGTACCTCAAACGCGCCGGACTCGGCTACTGACCCCCCTCTGTGGGAGCGGGCTTGCTCGCGAAAGCGGTGTGTCATGCAACATTGATGTCGACTGACACGACGCCTTCGCGAGCAAGCCCGCTCCCACATTCAATCAGTGGCACGTTTCAGATTGGCACTTGACCTTGCCAGCATGGCAAGGTTGATCCTGTGGTCATCTACTACAGGGAGTGCGACCGATGTCCGAATCCACCACGTTCGACCTGCCGATTGCCGGCATGACCTGCGCCAGTTGCGCCGGGCGGGTCGAGCGCGCCTTGAGCAAAGTCATTGGCGCCAGTGCCGTCAGCGTCAACCTCGCCACTGAACAGGCCCGGGTGCAAGCGCCCAGCGACAGCCTGCCGGCCCTGATGGATGCCGTGGCCAAGGCCGGCTACAGCGTGCCGCAACAGAGTCTGGAATTGAGCATCGACGGCATGACCTGCGCTTCCTGCGTCGGTCGGGTCGAGCGTGCGCTTGGCAAGGTTGCGGGAGTGAAAAGCGTCAGCGTCAACCTGGCCAACGAACGCGCCCACCTTGAACTGCTCGGCCAGATCGATCCGCAAACCTTGATCGCCGCGGTGGCCAAGGCTGGCTACAGCGCCAGCGTCTGGGAAGCCGAACACCCGCCGACCGACAACCAGCAACAGCGCCTGCACCGCGAACGCCTGGCCTTGATCATCGCCATTGCCCTCGCCTTGCCGCTGGTATTGCCGATGCTGCTACAGCCGTTCGGCGTGCACTGGATGCTCCCGGCCTGGGTGCAATTCGCTTTGGCCACGCCGGTGCAATTCATCTTCGGTGCACGGTTCTACGTCGCCGCCTGGAAAGCCGTGCGCGCCGGAGCCGGCAACATGGATTTGCTGGTGGCCCTGGGCACCAGCGCCGGGTATGGCTTGAGCCTGTACGAATGGGCCACCGCCGCCGGGCGCATGCCGCATCTGTATTTCGAAGCCTCGGCGGTGGTGATCGCCCTGGTGCTGCTGGGCAAATACCTGGAAAGCCGCGCCAAGCGCCAGACCGCCAGCGCCATCCGTGCCCTCGAAGCCTTGCGTCCGGAACGGGCGATCCGGGTGATCGATAGCCACGAGCAAGACGTCGCCATCAGCGCCCTGCGCCTCAATGACCTGGTGATGGTCAAACCCGGCGAACGCTTCCCGGTGGATGGCGAAGTGGTTGAAGGCCAGAGCCACGCCGACGAGGCCCTGATCAGCGGCGAGAGTCTGCCGGTGCCCAAGCAGCCCGGCGACAGAGTCACCGGCGGCGCGATCAACGGTGAAGGCCGGTTGCTGGTGCGTACCCAGGCCCTCGGTGCGGAAACCGTGCTGGCGCGGATCATCCGTCTGGTGGAAGACGCCCAGGCCGCAAAAGCACCGATCCAGAAACTGGTGGATAAAGTCAGCCAGGTATTCGTGCCTGTCGTGCTGTTGATTGCCCTGGCCACCCTGATCGGCTGGTGGCTGTATGGTGCGCCGATGGAAACCGCACTGATCAACGCCGTGGCGGTGCTGGTGATCGCCTGCCCGTGCGCCCTGGGCCTGGCCACGCCGACGGCGATCATGGCCGGCACCGGCGTGGCTGCGCGCTACGGGATTCTGATCAAGGACGCCGAAGCACTGGAACGTGCCCATGAAGTCAGCGCGGTGGTGTTCGACAAAACCGGCACCCTGACCTCCGGCGCCCCGCGCATCGCTCATCTGAGTGCCATCGACGGTAATGAGGCGCGCCTGCTGCAATTGGCCGGCGCCCTGCAACGCGGGAGTGAGCATCCGCTGGCCAAGGCTGTTCTGGATGCCTGTGCCGAACGCCATTTGACGGTGGCCGATGTCAGCGACAGCCAGTCCCTGACCGGCCGCGGCATCGCCGGCAGCCTCGAAGGGCGCCACCTGGCTCTGGGCAATCGTCGCCTGCTGGAGGAAAGCGGCTTGAATGCCGGGCCATTGGCGGACTCGGCAATCACGTGGGAAAAAGAAGGCCGGACCTTATCCTGGCTGATCGAACAATCCCCCCAACCACAGGTGCTGGGCCTGTTCGCCTTCGGTGACACCCTCAAGCCCGGCGCGCTGCAAGCGGTGCAACAACTGAGCGCACGGAACATCAGCAGCCACCTGCTGACCGGAGACAATCGCGGCAGCGCCAACGTGGTGGCCCAGGCCTTGGGCATCCACGATGTGCATGCCCAAGTGCTGCCGGCGGACAAGGCCGCCACGGTCGCCGCACTGAAACAAACCGGCGTGGTGGCGATGGTCGGCGACGGCATCAACGACGCCCCGGCACTGGCCGCCGCCGACATCGGCATCGCCGTGGGTGGCGGCACCGACGTCGCCATGCATGCGGCCGGCATCACCCTGATGCGCGGCGATCCGCGATTGGTGCCGGCCGCGCTGGAGATCAGCCGCAAGACCTACGCAAAAATCCGCCAGAATCTGTTCTGGGCCTTCGTCTATAACCTGATCGGCATTCCGCTGGCGGCGTTCGGCTTCCTAAATCCAGTGCTGGCCGGTGCGGCGATGGCATTGTCGAGCGTCAGCGTGGTGAGTAATGCGCTACTGTTGAAAACCTGGAAACCCAAGGACCTGGAGGACAACCGATGAACATCGGCCAAGCGGCCCACCACAGCGGCCTGAGCGCAAAGATGATCCGTTATTACGAATCCATCGGCCTGCTCAAGGCAGCCCATCGCACCGACAGCGGCTACCGGGTATACGGCGACGACGACCTGCACACGCTGGCGTTCATCAAGCGCTCGCGAGACCTGGGGTTTTCCCTGGAGGAAGTCGGCAAGTTGCTGACCCTCTGGCAAGACCGCCAACGCGCCAGCGCCGATGTGAAAGCGTTGGCCCGCCAGCACATCGATGAGTTGAACCAGAAGATCCGCGAACTGGGTCAGTTGCGCGACACCTTGCAGGACCTGGTCGAGCACTGTCAGGGCGATCATCGGCCGGATTGCCCGATTCTCAAGAACCTGGAGTCGGGGTGTTGTGCTGAACCGGTTCGCACCTGAAACGTTGATGCCGGATGTACCGACGCCTTCGCGGGCAAGCCCGCTCCCACAGGTTCAGTGGTGTCCATGTGGGAGCGGGCTTGCCCGCGAAGGCGGACTGTCAGACGACATTGATGATGAATCTGTAACCCACAAAAAACCCGGCCGAAGCCGGGTTTTTCTTTAGCCGATCACTGCATCCACGGTGGAGGCGGCTCTTCGGTCTTGCCCGGTGGAGCATCGTCCGCCGCGCGTACGGCCTGCTTGCGCTCTTCATCCAGGCGCGCAGCCTCGATCTCGCGCATGATGCCGCCCACGTCGGCCAGCTCTTCCGTATCGGCGAACTCGCCGGTCAGGACACTGGCCGGGTGCAAGGTGCCGGCCTCGTACAAGGCCCACATTTCCTTGGCGTACCTGGTCTTCTTCAACTCCGGCGCAAACCGCCCGAAGTAGGATGCCATGTTGCCCACGTCGCGCTCCAGCATGCTGAACGCGTGGTTGTTGCCCGCCGCATCCACCGCTTGTGGCAAGTCGATGATCACCGGGCCGGTCGGCGTCAGCAGCACGTTGAACTCGGACAGGTCGCCGTGCACCAGACCGGTACACAACATCAGCACGATCTGCGAAATCAGGAACGCGTGATATTCGCGTGCCTGGTCCGGTTCCAGTACCACATCGTTCAGACGCGGCGCGGCATCACCGTACTCGTCGGCCACCAGTTCCATGAGCAGCACGCCTTCGAGGAAGTCATACGGCTTGGGCACCCGCACACCGGCATTGGCCAGGCGGAACAGCGCCGCCACTTCAGCGTTCTGCCAAGCGTCTTCGGTTTCCTTGCGCCCGAATTTGGAACCCTTGGCCATGGCCCGGGCCTGACGGCTGTTGCGCACCTTGCGGCCTTCCTGGTACTCGGCCGCCTGACGGAAACTGCGTTTGTTCGCCTCCTTGTAGACCTTCGCGCAACGTAACTGGTTACCGCAGCGCACCACATAAACAGCTGCTTCTTTACCACTCATGAGTGGGCGCAGCACCTCGTCGACCAGACCGTCCTCGATCAGGGGTTCAATGCGTTTTGGAGTCTTCATCAGCTTTTATTGTGGGTCCTTTATTACCAAACACGCGAAAGTCATTCGTTATACGGCAATCCACTCACGGGGGGGAGGGGTTGCCGACTTATGAACATTGCAGATGCACACAATGTACCGATTTCATCAGGTAAAACCGACGACCGCCATGGGTCGTTCCAGATCATAGCCGAGCCTGCGTCACTTGTTGTGCAAGGGTATTGAGGGCAATTGCGACAGAAACTGACACCACTGTTCATACCTTCCGTAGGATTTTTCCCAACAGACCTCAATTTCCTCCGACAACAGCCGAAGTCCTTAGTGACAAAGTGATTTGTCCGACAATCGCTCCTCCAATAATAGCGATGCCGCACTCAAGGATCCGGGTAGACCAAGAACGTTTACGGCTGCCAATAAACCGCGAGTCATCTGCACTGCGTGGGCCTACAAGAAAATCTGGAGCGCGGATGAACATCAAACAGAAGTTGACCTGGGCGTTTGCAATCATCGCCTGCCTGCCCGTGGTGCTGGTCGCCACCCTCGTTGTGCTGAACCTGCGCAGTGATGCCAGGGACGAATTCGTCGACGGCAGTGCCCGCGAGATTCGTCAGGTCAGCAACGCCATGCAATTGTTCTTTGACGGCATCAGCCAGAACGTCGATTACCTGGCCAAGCAGCCGCTGATCCGAAACTCCGACGACAGCCTCAAGACTTACATGGCCGCCAACGCCGAGAGCGTCCCCCAGGGCGAGGCGGACAAAAAAGTCTTCACCCTGCTCCAGGACCTTGGCAACAGCCACCCGGCGTACGCCTATGCCATCCTCGGCACGGCGGCGGGCGGCTACGTGTCGTGGCCGGATGATCCAAAGCTGAACAACTATGACCCGCGCCAGCGCCCCTGGTACAAGGCCGCCCAGGCCAAACCAGGCAAGCCGTTTCGTACCGAGGCCTATTACTGGGCCCAGGACGACGCGACCTACGTCAGCACCGTGCGCACCATCGACAACAAGCTTGGCACCAACGGCGGCGTGGTCAGCATCGACGTGACGCTCAAGCAGCTCACCGAAATCGTCAAACAGATCAAGCTCGGTGAAACCGGCTACCTGATGCTGCTGGAAAACACCGGCATGGTCCTGGTGGACCCGAAACAGCCGGAACACAACTTCAAACCCCTGAACAGCCTGGGCGACGGCTATGCGCAACTGGCCAAGGCCGGCAAGGGCCTGGTGGAAGTGGAGCTCAACGGCGAGCACTACATGGCCAACGTCTGGCCATCGGAGCAACTGGGCTGGACCTTCATCGGCCTGATCAAACAGGACGACGTGATGAGCTCCGCGACCCAGTTGACCTGGTTGATCGCCATCATCGCCGCCGTCCTGGCCGTCGTCTTCGCCATCGTCGGCGCCAGTTTTGCCAGCCTCATCGTGCGCCCGATCCGCAGCGTGGCCAGCGGCCTGGAAGGCATCGCCCAGGGCGAAGGCGACCTGACCCAGAACCTGCAAATCCGTGGCAACGATGAAACCGCGCAACTGGCCAACTGGTTCAACCAGTTCCTGACCGCGATTCGCAACCTGATCCAGAACATCGGCGGCGCGGCGGGCAAGATTCTCGACACGTCCAAGAGTTCGACCCAGGTCTCCAGCGACATGGCCGAAGCCGCCGGGCGCCAGCGTGAAGCGGTGGACATGGTCTCCACGGCGTTCCACGAAATGGTCGCTACCGCCAACGAAGTCGCGCGCTCCTGCAGCCAGGCAGCGGAGTCTGCCGACAGTGGCCAGCGCCAGGCGCGCGAAGGTCAGCAACAGATCGATGCGGCGGTGAACAGCGTGGATCGCCTGAGCCAGGAAATCGAACAGTCGGCCCAGTCGATGCAACAGCTCGAACGCGACAGCAATGACATTCAATCGATCCTGGGGACCATTCGCTCGATCGCCGAACAAACCAACCTGCTGGCGCTGAACGCTGCGATCGAAGCGGCCCGTGCCGGTGAACAAGGACGCGGCTTTGCCGTGGTGGCTGACGAAGTGCGGGCCCTGGCCAAACGCACGGCCGACTCCACGGCAGAAATCGACGGACTGCTGGGCAACCTGGCCAAACGCACCAGCCAGGTAACCCAACAGATGCACGCCAGCCTGGAAGTGTCCCAGCAATCGGTGACGCGCATCGGCGAGGCGCGCAACAGCTTCGGGCAGATCCGCGAGTCGGTGGACGTGATCCGCGACATGAACACCCAGATCGCCACGGCGGCGGAACAACAGCATCAAGTGGCCGAAGACATCAACCGGCACATCAGCCAGATCCATGGCGATGCACAGTTGGTGGCGGAACTGGCCAACTCGGCGCGCCTGGATTCCCAGAGCCTGGCCGGGTTGTCCAATGAGCTGGACGGGTTGGTGCGCAGGTTCCGCACCTGATTTGCAAACTCCCACAGGACTTGTGCCAGGCACAGCTTATTTGCCGCCCCTGAAAACCTGTGGGAGCGGGCTTGCTCGCGAAGAGGGCATCACCTTCAACATCAATGTTGACTGCTATACCGCTTTCGCGAGCAAGCCCGCTCCCACAGTACTTTCTATTCAGCGCTCGATGATGGCGGTCACACCCTGCCCGCCTGCCGCGCAAATCGAAATCAGTCCCCGCCCCTTGCCCGCCGCATCCAGCAGCTTCGCCAGGTTGGCGACGATGCGCCCGCCCGTGGCGGCAAACGGGTGCCCCGCCGCCAGTGAACTGCCCTTGACGTTAAGTCGGCTGCGGTCAATCGAGCCCAACGCCGTGTCGAGGCCGAGACGGGTTTTGCAGTACTCCGGATCTTCCCAGGCCTTCAATGTGCACAGCACTTGCGCGGCGAAGGCTTCGTGGATTTCGTAGTAGTCGAAGTCCTGCAAGGTCAGGCCATTGCGCGCCAGCAATCGTGGTACGGCGTAGACCGGCGCCATCAACAACCCTTCCGCACCATTGACGAAATCCACCGCCGCCGCCTCGCCGTCACGCCAGTAGGCCAGAATCGGTAACCCGCGAGCCTTGGCCCATTCCTCGCTGCCCAGCAGCACCAGTGACGCACCATCGGTCAGTGGCGTGGAGTTGCCCGCCGTCAGGGTGCCCTTGGCGCTTTTCTCGTAGGCCGGCTTGAGTGCGGCGAGCTTTTCCAGGGTCGAATCCGGGCGCAGGTTGTTGTCGCGGGTCAGCCCCAGGAACGGCGTCATCAGGTCGTTGTGCCAGCCCTCGGCGTAAGACGCGGCCAGTTTCTGATGGCTCTCAAGCGCCAATTGATCCTGTGCCTGGCGAGGGATGTTCCAGGTCTGGGCCATCAACTCGCAATGCTGCCCCATGGACAACCCGGTACGCGGTTCGCCGTTGCGCGGGAACTCGGGGATCAGATGTTTGGGGCGCAATTGCAGGAAGGTTTTCAGTTTGTCGCCGGTGGTTTTCGCGCGGTTGGCTTGCAGGAGGATTTTGCGCAGGCCTTCGCTGACGCTGATCGGCGCATCCGAGGTGGTGTCCACGCCACCGGCGATGCCACAGTCGATCTGCCCCAGGGCAATCTTGTTCGCCACCAGCAACGCCGCTTCCAGCCCGGTGCCGCACGCCTGCTGGATGTCATAGGCCGGGGTGGCGGGCGACAGTCGCGAACCCAGTACGCATTCGCGCGTGAGGTTCATGTCCCGCGACAACTTGAGCACCGCCCCGGCGACCACTTCACCGATGCGCTGGCCGTGCAGGTTGTAACGTTCGATCAGGCCTTCGAGAGCGGCGGTGAGCATCACCTGGTTACTGGCCGTGGCGTAGGGGCCGTTGGAGCGGGCGAAAGGAATCCGGTTACCGCCGATGATCGCGACGCGGCGCAGTTGGGTCATAAGAGCTCCTGATGAATTATCTGAACTGAACACTGCCCCTTGTGGGAGCGGGCTTGCTCGCGAAGGCGGTCTGTCAGCTACATTGATGTCGACTGACTTATCGCCATCGCGAGCAAGCTCGCTCCTACACCAGCGTAGGCCTTATCTCGTGGATCGAACGACTGATCGCCATTCATGGTCCACACTTTGAATCCCGGCTTTCGGAGCGCGTTCCATGTCTGACCGCTATATCGACTTCGCCAATTCGTCCATCGGCCATCGCCTTGTCGGCGCCCTGGGGTTGCCGGCACCGACCCGACTGGAGCGCTGGCAGGCTGGCCGGCTGCGGCCCGTGGAAGGTGCGTTGCTGATCGGCGGCGGGCCGTTGGCGGAGCAAGTCAGCGCCCTCGCCAATCGTCTGACCGACGCGATCTACAGCTACGGCACCGAGCCTTCGATAGCGACCACCTGGATTCCCGGCCACGGACCGAAACTCAAGGCCGTGGTGTTCGACGCCTGTGATCTGCTGCACACCGATCAGCTCAAGCAACTGCGCGAGTTTTTCCAGCCGCTGATGAAGAACCTCGAACACTGCGCACACCTGGTGATTCTCGGGCGCGATCCGCAAACCCTGCGCGACCCGTTCGCCGCCAGTGCCCAGCGTGCCCTGGAAGGTTTCAGCCGTTCCCTGGCCAAGGAATTACGCAGCGGTGGCACCCTGCAATTGATCTACGTCGGCGAAGGTGCCGAGGCACAACTGGAAGGCCCGCTGCGGTTTTTCCTCTCACCGAAAAGCGCCTTCGTGTCGGGGCAGGTCATTCGCTTGAATCCGTGTTCGACACCCGTCACCGACTGGACACGCCCGCTCGCCGGGCGCAAGGCACTGGTCACCGGCGCAGCACGCGGTATCGGTGCCGCCATCGCCGAAACCCTGGCCCGCGATGGTGCCGACGTCACCCTGCTCGACGTGCCCCCGGCCAAAACCGATCTCGAAGCCCTCGCCGCACGCCTCGGCGGGCGCAGCATCACCCTCGACATCTGCGCCGAAGACGCCGCCGCGCAGTTGGTCGAACAACTGCCCGACGGCCTCGACATCGTGGTGCACAACGCCGGCATCACCCGGGATAAAACCCTGGCCAACATGACCCCGGAATTCTGGGACGCGGTGCTGGCGGTCAACCTCAACGCGCCGCAAGTGCTGACCAAAGCCCTGCTCGACAGCGGCACCCTGCACGACAACGGCCGGGTGATCCTGCTGGCGTCCATCAGCGGCATCGCCGGCAATCGAGGGCAAACCAATTACGCGGCGAGCAAGGCCGGGTTGATCGGTCTGGCACAAGCCTGGGCGCCGCTGCTCCACGAGCGCGGCATCAGCATCAACGCCGTGGCGCCGGGTTTCATCGAAACACAGATGACCGCACACATTCCCTTCGGCCTGCGCGAAGCCGGACGGCGCATGAGTTCGCTGGGCCAGGGCGGTCTTCCGCAAGACGTCGCCGAGGCCGTGGCCTGGCTCGCGCAACCGGGTACCGGCGCGTTCACCGGCCAAGCTTTACGCGTGTGTGGGCAAAGCGCTCTGGGGGCTTAAGGATGATCACCGACTGGCACACACTCAACCGCGAACCCGGCCTGCCTGGGTCGTACGCACGAGCGGCGACACGGCGCAAAATCACCGGCAGCCGCCTGCCCGATTCGGGTTTGCGTTGCTGGGTCGAAGTCGATCCCAAGCGCCTGGCGGCTTTTCGCAAGGTCTGTGGTTTCGCCGACAACGGCCTGCTGCCACCGACCTACCCGCACATCCTCGGGTTTGCCTTGCAGATGCAATTGCTCACGGCCAGAGACTTCCCGTTCCCACTGCTGGGCCTGATTCACCTGAGCAACCGCATTCGTGTACTGCGCCCCATGGGCGGGGTGAGTCGGGTGCGCGTCAGCGTGCGAGTGCAGAACCTGCAGCCCCACGCCAAAGGCGCGACGTTCGATCTGCTGACCAGCCTCGACGATCAGTTGGGCCCGTTGTGGAAAGCAGAAAGCCGGATGCTCTGTCGCGGCGTCAAACTCAAGGGCGAACCGCTTGAAGAGAACCTGGTATCGAGCCTGCCCCTGAGCGAAATCGAACACTGGAAAGCGCCGTCGGACATCGGCCGGCAATACGCCAGGGTGTCGGGCGACTACAACCCGATTCACCTGAGCGCGGCCAGCGCCCGAGTCTTCGGCTTCCCCGCTGCCATCGCCCATGGTTTGTGGAACAAGGCGCGCACTCTGGCGGCACTGGCCGGGCATCTGCCTGTGGCGAACGTCGAGATTGCGGTGCAGTTCAGGAAGCCGGTACGGTTGCCCAGTGAGGTGACGTTGCTGGCCAGTGCGCCGGGACCGAGCGGGGAACTGCAGTTGGTGGGCGCCGGGGATCTGGAACATATGGTCGGGCACTGGCGGCCGGTTGCCTGATCCTGACAAGGCCGATGTCTGTGGCGAGGGAGCTCGCTCCCTCGCCACAAAAGCTCCACGGTCAGTCTTGCGGATCGATATTATCCAAGGCCCGATTTACCGCCAGCTCACCCAGCATGATCACCTGCGCAATCCCCAGCAGAGTGTTGCGCTGCGAGCCCTTCAGAAACCCCGCAAAATCACTCGCCATCACACTCGCCGACGCCAGCGACTCACAGGCGTGGGCCAGCAGGGTCTCGGTGTCGATGTCCGGGGCGATGACGAACATCGTGCTGGGTTTATGGTTGACAGGTTGCCTGGGTGGATTGAGGTAGTGATCGAGGGCGCGGTCGTCGGTTTCGGGGGGATTTGGGGTGGGTTTGATCATGGTGAAGCTCCATTCTTGAGTTTGGAGTTCGCCATCACTGCGACCAAGCAGAAGGGTGGCGAACCGTACGCAGGTTGGTCGACCAGGGAATGGAAACCCGGCAGGGCCTAGGCCCTCCCACGCACAGCTCGCCATTAAGCAAGCACAAAAATGCCGCTCGCGCGGCACTGTGCGCCATTCTAAACCCGGGCGACCAAACCCGATCACTGATTTTGCAGCGACAGACAAAGGCTAGAGATCGCGCTTCCGACGGACAACCTGAAAAACGTGTCGGAGGTTTCCTCGGGATATGATGAAAATGACACAGGATTGATTGACTGTCAGGGCCTCATCGCGAGCAGTCTTGCTCCCACATTTAGGCCGGGTACATCTGAAAGATATTGGTCGGCTGTCAGGCCGCCTTCGCGGGCAAGCCCGCTCCCACAATGGGTCGGCGTACACCCACTGCTTCTCACCACTCAACAGGCCGAGCGTTAGCTCGCCTGCAGCTCTTGATCTTGATCCACCCGCCCCCTCGGCAGGCTGAATGCCGGAGCGAAGGAACCCCGAGCCTAAGCGAGGGGCCGTACGTTCGGGGCGAGTGATTTTTTTGCTTACTTTTTTTAGGCGCTTGTAAAAAAAGTGACTCGCCGTAAGGGCGAAACCGCCAGCCGCCGTCACCGCAGCAATGGATACGCACACCATCCAAAAAAACCCCCGTGGGCGCACAGGGGTTGAATGGCAGGCTGATTCTAGGACAAATGCGGTGGATAGTTGGCCAATATCCGCGTGACTGTTTCCAGGATGGCATCACGACGATCCGACGGGTTCGGTGTGCGGCTGAGTATCTGTTCGTCACTGCCACGCCACACCAGTTTGCCGTCCTTGCCATCGAGCAGGTCGATCTGGATGGTCGCTACCTTGTAGCTGACACTACGGGTTTCGTTATACATGGGCGCGCCATAGTAGCCATACCACGGGTACCCCCACCCGCCGCCATAGTTGGTGGTCACCTGCTGTTGCCGCTCTTCGACAATCAGGTAGGTTTGCACATTCAAGTCACCCTTGGCACCCGCGGCGGCCGGGCGCAGACCGCGCTGGTCCAGTTGATCGGCAACCGCCTGACGGATGCGCTGGTCGGTCAAGTCGCTCTTGATCCGTGGATCATCGGGACGATATTGCACGGCGGGTTCTTTCCACGCCCAGCTGCGATAGGCAGCAAAATCGCGGCTGGCGTCAAAATCATGATTGACCTGGTTGGCGGCGCAGGCACTGAGCAGCGCGACCATGGCCAGTAGAATGAAACGGCGGAACATGATGGTTCTCCTGCGAAATGCTTCTTATCTACAGAAGCTAACTAGGAGGATACGCCGACATTGCCTTTTCCACAGCCTCCCGTATGGCATCGGCGCGCTCGCTTTCGCTGCCCCGGTTGCCGGTTTCAGCGCTGGCGCTCCATATCGGTTGACCGCTTTTGGCGTCATACATATCCACCTGAACCACTACGACTTGCTCCTGATAGGTACGAACGACCGGTACGGTGGCGTACCCGCCATATCCAGGGCCGTAACCGTTGTAGCCACCATAACCGCCGCCGTAATAGTCGTCCTGAACCTGGCGCAAACGGGTTTCCATCCGCAGGTCGGCGCTGACAAACAGGTCGGCCGGGCGATTATCGTGCAGCGGGCGCAAGCCGCGTTGATCCAGCGCATTGCTGACCGCTTCGGCGATCTGCGCCGAGTCGGCCCAGGCGGTGCCCGGTGGCAGATGCCCGTCGAGCCAGGCCCAACTGCGGTAGCGTCCATAATCACGGGGGGCTGCCGGGTAAGCGCTGCGGTCAAAGGTCTTGGCGGCCTGGGGCGGTGCCGGTGGCAAAGGGTTGGACGTGGCGACATAGGGGTTGCTGCCCTGACAGGCCGCCAGCCCCAGGCAGAACACCAATACACCTGTATGACTTTTCATTGCGTGCTCCGATCAGACAGGCCGACAGATCCAGTGCAAATAACGCCCAAGCCCGGCAAAGCTCGGATGACGACGGTGGGCCAGCTCCATTTCCAGCAGGTCCGCCAGGTCGGCGCGGGCCTGGAATTCCACCGGCATGTAATCGTGAAAAACCCGCACGCCACTCTGTATTTCGACCTGCCACAGACCTTCAAGTTGCGCCGCCAGCTCGCGCGGATCAAGGGGCTGTTGCGGGGTCAGGCTCTGCTTTTCGCCGGCCATGTCGTTCTTGCGCATCTTGCGGAAATGGCCCTTGAGCAAGTTGCGATAAATCAGCGCGTCGCGGTTGTAGAACGCCAGGGACAGCCAGCCGTCGGCCTTGGTCAGTTGATGCAGCACCGGCAGTATGGCGTGGGGTTCGGCCAGCCATTCCAGCACGGCGTGGCACAGCACCAGGTCGTAGGGTTCGGTGAGCTGCCCCAACAGTTCCTGCCAGGGTGCCTGAATGAACGTGGCGCTCTGCCCGGCTTCGGCAAAACGCTGGCGGGCGCCTTCGAGCATCGGCTCGGCGGGCTCGGCGAGGGTCACCTGATGGCCGCGCTGGGCCAGCCACAACGACATGTGGCCAAGGCCGGCACCGATGTCCAGCACTCGCAGAGGGCGGTCGGGCAGGATTTCGGCCAGGTCGGCCTGCAACACCGCCAGACGGATCGCACCTTTGGCGCCACCGTAGATTTTTTCGGCGAAACGGGTCGCCAACTGATCGAAATGACGGTCGCTCATCAGCTGAACCTCCGTTCGCTGTCCGCCAGTTTGCTGCGCACCACGGCATCCATGTCCAGGCCCAGTTCGCTGCACAACAGCAACAGATAAAGCACGATGTCACCGACTTCCTGCCCGGCGTGGGCGAGCTTGTCCGCCGACAACTGGCGGGACTGGTCTTCGGTCAGCCACTGGAAAATCTCCACCAGCTCGGACATTTCCACGCTCGCGGCCATGGCCAGGTTTTTCGGGCTGTGAAATTGCCGCCAGTCATTGCGGTCACGGATGGCGTGCAGGCGTTCGGTCAGTTCAACAAGGTTCATCGGGCTCTCCTGAAGGCGTATAGCTTCGGGGGGATCACAGGTGAAGGCAAGGGGCAGAAGATGCATGCTCTGTGTGCAACCCTCTATGCTTGTGGGAACTCGGCAGCATGATCGACAGCCCAAGACTCATTTCACTTTAATCAGGACGTTCATTCCATGCAGGTAGAAGGTTTTTCCGAATGGCTCGGCCAGGTACTCGGCTCGATCATCCGTTTCATCGTTGATGCCCTCAGCGGGCTGTTCAGTCTGTTGAGCAACGCCAGCAGCAATTTTGTCGAAGGCCTGTCCCAGGCACTGGGCATGGATACCTCGGTCATCAGCATCGTGACCTTGATCCTCGGGCTGATACTGTTGTGGTCGGCGATCCGCGCCTTCCTCAATGCGTCGTTCATCATGGGGTTCATCTGGTTGGTACTGGGGCTTTGGTTGCTCAGCTGGATTATCCACTGACCCCACCGGACACTGTGGGATCGCCGCACCGCCGCTCCCACAATTGATCGCGGCTTGCTCTCGATGTGCCGCTACAATGCCGACTCCCCAAGGAGCCTGCATGTCCAACCTGACCGCCGACTGGCGCGACCGCCCTACCCATCGCCGGGTCTGGGCGCTCGCTGCGCCGATGATTCTTTCGAACATTTCCGTACCGCTGGTGGCGCTGGTCGACAGCACCGTCATCGGTCACCTGCCCCACGCCCATCAACTCGGCGCCGTCGCGGTCGGGGCCAGTCTGTACACCTTCCTCGCCTGGGCCATGGGTTTTCTGCGCATGGGCTCCACCGGGTTCGCCGCCCAGGCGGCCGGTCGTGGGGATGGCGCGGCCCTGCGGCAAATCCTGTTGCAAGGCCTGCTGCTCGCCATCGGCCTGGCCGTGGTATTGGGTGCGGTGGGCGTGCCTTTGAGCGGGGTCGCGTTGCACTTCATGCAACCGTCGGCGGAGCTCGATCAACTGACCCGCGAATTCTTCCACACCCGCCTGTTCGGCCTGCCGGCGGCGCTCGCCAGTTATGCACTGGTCGGCTGGTTTCTCGGCACCCAGAATGCCCGGGCGCCCCTGGCGATTCTGCTGAGCACCAACCTGGTCAACATTGCCCTGAACCTGTGGTTCGTCCTCGGCCTGGAATGGGGCGTGGTCGGTGCTGCCCGGGCCTCGGTGATTGCCGAATGGACCGGTGCGCTGATCGGCTTGCTGATGACCCGCAAAGCCCTGCGCGCCTACCCAGGGCATATCGTCTGGGCGGCATTGGCGCTGTGGCAGAGTTGGCGGCCATTGCTGGCGGTCAACCGCGACATCTTTATCCGCAGCCTGGCGCTGCAATCGGTGTTTTTCCTGATCACGGTGCAGGGCACGCGGCTGGGCGACGCCACGGTCGCGGCCAATGCTCTTTTACTCAATGGCTTGCTGCTGACCGCCCACGCCCTCGATGGCCTGGCCCACGCTGTCGAAGCCCTGTGCGGACATGCGCTTGGCGCCCGTGACCGCGATGCCCTGCGCCGTTCACTGGTGGTGGCGGGGGGCTGGTCGTTGCTGGCAAGCCTGGGCTTTGCCGTGCTGTTTCTGTTTGCAGGGCATCTGTTCATCGAGATGCAGACCGACATTCAAAGTGTGCGCGACACCGCGTTCATCTACCTGCCCTACCTCGCCGTACTGCCACTGATTGCCGTCTGGAGTTACCTGCTCGACGGCCTGTTCATTGGCGCCACCCGCGCCCGGGAAATGCGCAACGGCATGTTGCTGACCGTGGCGCTGGTGCTGCCCTTCGGCTGGGCACTGCAAGGCGGTGGCAACCATGGCCTGTGGATAACCTTTCTGTTGTTCATGCTGCTGCGCAGTCTGACCCTCGGCATGATCGCCTGGCGCCTGCGCCGTAACGATGGCTGGTTTGCCGGCAGCACTCACTGAGCGGGTCGAGTTCATGGCCAGGGTCGGTCGCTCTGCCACCGGTGGCGCAGACTGTCGAGGCGCTCCTGCTGAGTCCTGCCCGGCAATGGCTGCACGGGGACGGCGTCGGGATACTGCAAGCGTAGCCATATCCAGCCATCAAGCACCGGGCGCTCGCTGAAACCCAGCGCCAGCCCTTCCTGCACATGGGTCCACAGGCGGGGGAAATCGACACCAGTGGACCGGTTCCAGCGCCAGGCATGCTGTTCCAGCAGGCAGGTTTGCAATTTTCCCTGCTGCCCGGCGCTGAGGCTTTCCTCGACGGCCAACGGGCTGACCGCCAACCCCGGATTGGACAAGCGCTGCCAGCCCTCACACCCCATCGCGCGGTCGGCCCAACTGCCGCCGAACCAGCGTAACTGGTGGATGGGCCCTAGCCAGCGACTCAGTTCAACGGCATCGCAGGCATCGAAGAAATAACTGGCCGTGGTTGGGTTGTAGTAACTCAAAAGGGCCCGGTGCAGGCCAAGCGTGACCGTGAGCATGCGCCGCAAATGCGCCAGCAAAGATGCAGCGCCGGCCTCGCTGACCATCAGCAATCCGGGCCAGCGTTGTCCGTCGACGATGCATAAATCGGCCAGTGCCGGGCAGGTGCGCAGATCGACCAGGACCGGCCCCTGCTCATGCAGCGCGTGCCACTCCGTACCTTCGAACAGCCCGAACCATCGGGCCTGGGCAAACATCTGCCGAAGTGTGACACCCGCCTGTGGCGTACCCGGCACATCCAGCAACAGCCACTGCGGGGATGCCTCGGGCGTGCGTGTGGCGATCATGCTCCAGAGCTCTGGCCAAGCTGCGTCGCCAGACGACAGGTGCACAAAGCCTGTGCGCAATGGTTGAAGCTGCCGCCACCGGGCAGCAGGCACAACATCAGCAATGGCTCCCCCGAGTGCAACCATTGTTCCAGGCCCTCTTCATGGGCGCAGGTGGGCTGGGGCGTCTCCTCGATCGTTGCCGGTGCGTGCAGCACCCCGGTTATCTGCGGTTGATCGGGATCGCCCTCGACAAAACTCACGACCAGTTCAGTCCCTTCCCGTAATGACGAGAAGGCCGAGGCCTGCAACTGCCTGGCCAGGGGCAGCCAGCAATGACTGGGCGCCGCCCCTTCGCCCTGATAAAGCCAGTCGAATTGCACCGGTACCGGCCTTGTCGGGTCGGGGCCTGGCTCATCGACCTCGACCACCCACGCCCGTTGCGGGCCATGCATCCTTGGTTTGACCGTCGCACCGGGCGGCTCGATGGATGCCGGCCAGCGCAGGGCACGGGCCTGATTGTGGTAAGGCGTCGTCGCATCCTGGCGGCCCCAATGCTCAACGCGGGTCAGCAGCCAGAGCCGATTGCAATCGGCAACCGGATGACCTGACAGCGGCATCAGCCGACCGCTGCGCATAGTCGCCAGGTCCGTCCGGCATTCGGCGCACTGCACCGCTGTCCCACCGCTGCGCTGACGTTCGAAATGCCGCACCGCCGGCCGATCGCCCTCGCTGCGCAATTCCGCAGGTTCGCCGGATGGAAAATGCTGCTGATCATCCCCAAACACCACACAGTGCCCGCGGGCCCGGTGTTCGAAGTGGTAGTGAAGCCCTTCCCGGGCGCACAGTCGCCGGAGAAACTGCAGGTCTGACTCTCGATATTGCGTGCAAAAATCCCGGGGCGGGTATTCGCCGCTTAGCTCCAGACGTCGATCCCTGCCGGTAATGCCGTGCTCCCTGAGCACCTGGTCGAGGATTTGCGGCACTGAACGGGCGCTGAAGATTCGTTGGCTGAAGCGCTGGGCCAGGCAAGCTATTTTCGGCCCCAGGCGCACGTGGCAGAGTCGGGGTCCCGGGACATGGTCGCGCTGGACGAGTTCATGCAATTGTCCGTGCACGTGGTTTCCGGCTGGTCCGAAATGCAACGATGCCGGGCGGTACAGCAAACTGGCCAGGTCAAGCACCGGGTCTTCGATCAGCAGTTCCAGGTCGAACACGAACGGCTCGCTGATGGCTTCTCTGCCGGTAAAGGCCAGGACCTCTAAGGAGTCGGGCAGACCTGCTACATCCAGACGAAATGAAGGTTCGCTGACTGGATTGAACATCGGCGTTTCTCTACAGGAGGGGCGGCCGGGGATTCTCGCTGAGAGACATGGCCGAGTAGAGTGCCGAACAACAAATTAGGAAATAACCTACGCGAAAAGAAGACCAAATGCGTTGGTTTGTCGAAGATGCAGGAAATTTCGCCTGGAACAGGAGAATTGCCGCACCAGGTCATCTGAAATTTCCTCAGCGAAAGGAAAAATTTCAGACAACCTGATGAGCGTGACGCTTACCTCAGGAAGACAGGTAAGACGAACGGGTCAGCCCCAGACGCAAGGCATCGAGGAACTGCGTGCGCTCGCTGGCACTGATGCGGGCACTGGCGCACTTGTCGCGGTAGTGGGTCATCAGTTCTTCCGGCGACAAGTGTACATAGCGCAGCATGTCTTCGATGGTGTCGTGGGTTTCGATACCGGCGTGGTACACGCTGCCGTCGGCGTTCTGGTAGATGTTCACCGAGTCGGTGTCACCGAACAGGTTGTGCATGTCGCCGAGAATTTCCTGGTAGGCACCGACCAGGAACACACCCAGCAAGTAGTCCTCACCTTCTTTCAGCGCGTGTACCGGCAAACTGGTCTCGATGCTCTGCTCGTCGACGTACTGGTTGATCTTGCCGTCGGAGTCACAGGTCAGGTCTTGCAGTACCGCGCGACGCAGCGGCTCTTCGTCGAGACGGTGCAGCGGGATGATCGGCAGGACCTGGTCGATGGCCCAGGTGTCCGGCAGGCTCTGGAAAACCGAAAAGTTGCAGATGTACTTGTCGGCCAGCTTGTCGTTGAGTTCGTCCAGCACCTGACGGTGGGAACGCTGGCGTGCCTTCAACGAGTTGTGCAGGCGACGGCACACGGCGAAGTAGCATTGTTCGGCCAGGGCTTTCTCGGCCAGGGTCAGCTTGCCGTCGGCGTACTGGGAGGCAACATCGCTCATGTAGTGCGTGGCGCGCCAGTATGTTTCGGTAACCATCTCGATGTCGGTCGGACCCAGCAGGTCCACCAGCCACTGCACGGTTTCCGGCAGCGCTTCCTTGTTCTCGATCTGCGGCACGTCGTCGTTGTGTTTCTCGACGTCGGTCACCTGGATCACCAGCATGGCGTGGTGCGCGGTCAGGGAACGGCCGCTTTCGGAGAAGATGTTCGGGTGCGGCAGGCTCTGCGCATCGCAGAATTCCTTGAGCATCCCGACCACGACACCGGCGTAGTCGTCCATGTCGTAGTTGATCGAACTGGCGTTACGCGAGTGCGTGCCGTCGTAGTCCACGCCCAGACCACCGCCGACGTCGATGTGGTCCACCGGCAGTCCGAGGTTGCGCAACTCTCCGTAATAACGGATCGCTTCCTTGAAACCGTGCTGGTAGTCCGCCAGGTTGGCGATCTGCGAACCCATGTGGAAGTGCAGCAGGCGAATGCCCTGGTCCAGGCCGGCCGCGCGGAAACGCTCGACCACCGACAGCAGTTGCGCCGCCGACAGGCCGAACTTGGATTTCTCGCCGCCGGTGTCGGCCCACTTGCTCGACGCCAGGGACGACAGGCGCACTCGCAGGCCGACCTGAGGCTTGACCTTGAGCGAGTTGGCTTCTTCGATCACCAGGCCGACTTCGGATTCTTTCTCGATCACGATGAACACGTTGTGGCCGAGCTTCTGGCCCATCAGCGCCAGGCGAATGAATTCGCGGTCCTTGTAGCCGTTGCAGACGATGGTGCCGCCCTTCGGCGCCAGTGCCAGCACCGCCAGCAACTCAGGCTTGGAGCCGGCTTCCAGGCCAATGGAAACGTTCTGGGTGGCGATGATGTTCTCGATCACCGCTTCCTGCTGGTTGACCTTGATCGGGTACAGCGCTGTGTACTTGCTCTGGTATTCCAGACGCTCGATGTTGGCGTCGAACGCACCGGTCAGCTGACGCACGCGGTCTTGCAGGATGTCCGGGAAACGGACCAGCAATGGCAAGGACAGGCCGCTTTTGCGCAGCTGGTCGACTTGCTCGAACAGGTCGATAGGCGAACTGCTCGGACCGTTCGGACGAACTTCGACGCGACCGGCGTCATTGATCGCGAAATACCCGGCCCCCCAATGGCGAATCCCGTAAACACTGCGGCTGTCCGCAACTGTCCATTGGCTGCCATCGTCTTTGCGTGTGCGTCGTACGGACATCGAAGTCCCCTATAAAGAAGTCATAGTGCGTCGCCTGGGTTCAGGCCGGCGCAGTCTAAAGAATGAAAATGACGGTTCGTCAACGAGGCAATAGACCCCGCCGACCGCAGTGAGTTTAGATACCGGTCATGAACAGGCTCTGTGAAAACCATGTAGACGATGCCGGACCTGAATGTCATCAGGACCGGATCAAGCCGAGGGTGGTTTTCACAGAGGCTGCTAGCCGCCGGACTTCTTCGCTTTGAAACCGAGCTTGATCAGTTCTGCCAAGAGTAGCTCGACATGATCGCCCTGGATTTCGATGACTCCGTCTTTCAGCGCCCCACCGGTACCGCAACGTTTCTTCAACGTCGTGGCCAGGTCCTTGAGCGCGTCTTCAGCCAACGGCATGCCGGTGATGGTGGTCACCGTCTTGCCGCCACGGCCCTTGCTTTCGCGACGCACGCGAGCGATGCCGTCGCCGGCCGGGATAACGGTCTGTTTGCAGATGCAGGCGTCCACCGGTTTACTGCATTCCGGGCAATGACGACCTGCGTCGGTGGAAAATACCAGGCCGCCCAAGGCGGCGAAGGATGCGGCTTTTTTGGCCACCGGCAATCCTCTTCGGAGGACAAAGACTGGTCGCAGCACTTGGGAAGGCTATCGACCGCGAAGCCCCACTCAGGCAGGGGCAGCGCTACTGAAACGGTACAACATTGCTGAAACGCAATGGCTCACGAACGATGACGTCTTCTGTAGGAGCGAGCTCGCTCGCGATGGACGTCAACGATAATGCGCGGCATCAGGCAGCATGCGTCGCCTTTGCGTTTTTCGCGAGCAAGCTCGCTCCTACAAAAACAACCAGCAATACCGGTTCAGTTTGAAAAGGTCGCGCAGTGTAACGGCAAAAACGCCGATTGCTAAGAGCCAATCGGCGCCAATTTATAGCTGTTTTGCGACGTCGATCCCGCGTGAGCGCAAATAGCGCTTCAACGCGGCTAGAGAGTCCGGGCAATAAGGCTTTTGCTCGATTTCCTGCATGACCTGATCGATGGGGATAAAGCGCGCTTCGAGCACCTCTTCCGGTTGCAGGGTCAACGGGCCGTCCCACACCGCCGAGAACGCCGAACACCACAGCCGATTGTCGGTGTCCTCGAAGAAAAAATGGTCGTGGGCGGTCAGCTCCACGCCACTCACTCCGAGCTCCTCTTCCAGTTCCCTGGCCGCCGATTCGGCGTAGGTTTCACTGGCGAGCACCATGCCCCCCGCCGCCACGTCCCAGTAACCGGGATAGATTGCCTTGCTCAGGGTGCGCCGGTGCACGCACAGCTCGCCAGCGGAGTTGAACAACATAATGTAGGTGCCGCGCCCGATCAGCCCGCGCTCGCGCAAATCGGAACGGACCAGGGCGCCGAGCAGGTTGTCCTGCTCGTCGACCCAGGCGATCTGTTCGGCATCGGAAGCCGCACGGTGCGCAGCCTCCCTGGTGTTATCAACCATGACTCAGCCCTGATTGAGCAATTGACGCAAATCGATCACTGCCGCGTTGGCCCGGGAAATGTAGTTGGCCATGACCAGCGAGTGGTTGGCCAATACGCCGAAGCCACTGCCGTTGAGGATCATCGGGCTCCACACCGGCTCCTGCGACGCTTCCAGCTCACGAATGATCTGACGCACGCTGACCGTGGCGTTCTTCTTGGCCAGCACATCGGCGAAGTCGACTTCAATGGCACGCAGCAGGTGCGACAGAGCCCAGGCCTGGCCGCGAGCTTCGTAGAACACATTGTCGATCTGCAGCCATGGGGTTTCGACGATTTCTTCATCAACCTGCGGCGCCACACCCGGTGCCACGACTTCGGTTTTCAATGCTGTATTGAGCTTGACCCGGCCCACACTGGCCGACAGCCGTTGCGACAGCGAGCCCAGGCGGGTGCCGACGTCACCCAGCCAGTTGTTCAGGTTGTCGGCGCGAGCATAGAACAACGCACTTTTCTGGTTCGGATCGGACAGGCGCGCCTGATAGCGGCTCAGGGAATTGATGCCTTCCTGGTACTCGGACTCACTGGATGGCAGCACCCAGCTCTTGTTGTCGAAGTTGAAACGCGGCTCGGCCTTGGCCAGGTCGGCGTCTTCGGCGGACTGCGACTGCGAACGGGCGAAGTCTTTACGCATTGCCCGGCTCAGGTCGCGGACCTGCACCAGCACGCCATATTCCCAGCTCGGCATGTTGTCCATCCACAGGCCTGGCGGGAACCGGTCGTTGGAAATATAGCCGCCCGGCTTGGTCAGCAAGGTGCCGGCGACGGTCTTGAGGGTTTCCACCGTGGTGTAGCCGACGACCATCTGCTTGCCTTCTTTCTCGGCCGCCAGTTGCGCGGTTTGCTGGACCGGGAACAGTGCCGGCTCCTGGCTCCAGTACCAGCCCAGGACACTCGCCACCAACAGGTAGATGCCCAGCAGAGTGGCCAGCGCCCGGCTGAACAACAGACCGCCCAGGTAACTGCGGGTCTCCGACTTCGGTTCAGCGGCACGTTCAGGCGCACTGTCTGTGCGGTTCTTCCAGTCCAGCATGGCGATATCCTTTCAAGCTCTTGAGTTCAACGGTTCGACCGCAACCATACAACAACGTGCCTTGGCCCGGCACCCGCCATCGCACCGATGCGCAAAATTACCGGGCTTGCGGATCAAAAGAACGCCTGTGCACCCGACGATGCCGCAGCCATCGAAATCCCCCCTAATGGTTTGGATTGCCACGCCAAGGGAATCCCTGACCCTCGAAAACCCAAAAAACCGAGCCGGTCAGTACTGACAAAAAATCGTGAATGGCCGGCTGTCAGTCATTCGCTCATTCCCACCCCACGCCCGCCAAGTGCCCTGATTCAAGCACTTCGCCCCTTGCAAGGCGCGACCATAAAGGCTCGAATGAGACCGATCAGTCACAAACTGAATGAAGTCACATTGCAGATTATTGACGTACAGCACTCATGTAATGGAAAAGCAGTGCTAGCATAGAGCCACCACTCGACCTCAGTGTTCACCCTAACTAGTAGTCAGGATATGACCGAGCCAGAAGACCCCAGCCGCGAGCGCCTCAAGCACCACTTTGCCCAGCGGGTAATTCATCAGGCTCGTCAGATTCTTGAGATATGGCAGCGCCTGCAACGCAGTGAGTGGTCCACCGCCGACCTTTCGGAACTGAGCGAGGCCAATCTGCGCCTGCTGCGTTTCGCCGAGCGTTTCGAACAACCGGAACACACGCAACTGGCACGCCACATCGGTCAGTCCCTGGAGGCGGTCGATGCCAATCGCGGACGCCTGAGCAGCGGCCTGATCACCGACCTCAATCGCTTGATGCAGCGCCTGTCACGCACCGGCCTGCGTCATGGCGACCAACTCGATCAAACCTTCCTGCCGCCGCTGCGCAAGCCCATCTACGTGATGCTGCAGGATCACGACCGAGCCGATCGCCTGGCCAAACAACTGGAGTTCTTCGGCCTCAGCGCCCAGTCCCTGGACAGCGTAGATGCGTTTCGCTCATCGATGGTCGAGCGCCTGCCGGCGGCGATTGTCATGGACGTGGATTTCAGTGGCGCCGGCGTCGGCCTGAAACTGGCCGCCGAAGCCCAGGAAGGCCTCGATCATCAGCTGCCGCTGCTGTTCTTCAGCCTGCACGAAACCGACACCCCTACCCGCCTGGCCGCCGTGCGTGCCGGTGGCCAGGAGTTCCTCACCGGCACCCTCGAAGCGTCGAGCCTGCTGGAGAAGATCGAAGTCCTGACCTGCGTCGCCCAGTACGAGCCTTATAAAGTGCTGATCATCGACGACTCCCGCGCCCAGGCCTTGCACACCGAGCGCCTGCTCAACAGCGCCGGGATCGTCACCCGGACCTTGATCGAGCCGATCCAGGCCATGGCCGAACTGGCGGATTTCCAGCCGGACCTGATCATCCTTGACATGTACATGCCAGCCTGCACCGGTACGGAACTGGCCAAGGTCATTCGCCATAACGACCGCTATGTCAGCGTGCCGATCATTTACCTGTCGGCCGAAGACGACCTGGACAAGCAACTCGACGCCATGAGCGAAGGTGGCGATGACTTCCTGACCAAACCGATCAAGCCCCGGCACCTGATCACCACCGTGCGCAACCGTGCAGCAAGGGCCCGCAACCTCAAGGCACGGATGGTCCGCGACAGCCTCACCGGCCTGTACAACCACACGCACATCCTGCAATTGCTCGAAGATTGCTCGTTCCGCGCCCGCCGCGAAAACAAGCCGCTGAGTTTTGCCATGCTCGACATCGACCACTTCAAACGGGTCAACGACAGCCACGGCCACCCCATGGGCGACCGGGTGATCAAGAGCCTGGCGCTGTTTCTCAAGCAACGCCTGCGCAAAACCGACTTCATCGGCCGCTACGGTGGCGAAGAATTCGCGATCGTCATGCCGGACACCGATATCGAAGCGGCCTACAACGTGCTCGATGAAATCCGTCAGCGCTTTGCCGAAATTCACTACCCCGCACAACCCGAGGATCTGTGGTGCACCTTCAGCGCCGGAGTGGTTGAGCTTTGCGAAAGCTCCGACAGCCTGATGATGGCCAGCCAGGCGGACGAAGCGCTGTATCGCGCCAAACACGGCGGACGCAATCGCGTCCAGGCTGCGCGGACGTCAAAGCAAAGTGCCACTTTTTTATCGGAATCGACCGATACGGTCATAACCCTGTAACAGAAACGCAATAACTTCAGGCACTTACCATTTCTGCCGTTGGTAGTCCGTGATGCGCCTGAAGCTGCTGACCAATCTTAATACCCTCCTTCTGGTGGCCGTGTGCGTGGCCCTCGGCGCTACGCTGTGGTGGTCGCAGAAAGCCCTCGAGCGCCCGTATCTATTAATGGAGCGCTACCTGGGCCTGTCGCAGCAGTTTCAGAATGACGTCGCCCGCAGCGTCGAGGATTACCTGGGCAGCGGCGATGCACTGCGCCTGAGCAGCGCCGCCCAAGGCATCGACAGCCTGAAAAAAGAACTCGGCGAATTGCCGCCGGCCCTGGCCGAGACGTTGCGCCCCAGCCTGTCGACCCTTGAAGAATTCAGCAAGACCGACCTGCTGGCCGCCGGCAAACTGGCGGGCGATCCGCAAGCCCTGCTGCTGCAGGCCGAGCGCGAACTGGGCGCCAGTCTCGATCAGCTCAGCCAGTACGCCAGTGGCAATGCGGCTTACCTGTCGCCGCTGCTCACCGCATCGCAGCACCTGGGCAAACTGTCCCTGGCCCGGGACAAACTGGTCAGCAGCGGCCGCAGTGAACTGGCCGCCGATGTCGAACGCGAAGTGACCAACATCCGTGCCCAGGCAGAGAAACTCGACGCCCTGCCATTACTCGGCGTGACCACCAGCAGCGAGTCGAACACCGATGATTTCGCCTCGATGATGGGCCTTGAGAACACGGAAAAAACCGTCGCCGAAGATGCCGGCGTCGGCCTCAAGCGCGAGCTCAACAGCCTGCTCACCCGCTACCCGGCCGAGCTCTCGCGCACCCGCGATCAAATCCGCAAACGCGCCGAGCTCAGCGCGGCGACCCACATGAAAATCGCCGACGTGCAACAGGCCATTGCCGGTCTCGAACCGGTGGTGCGCGCCCAGCACGGGCAGATCCAGAGTGAAGTGAGGCTGATACAAGGCGTGATGATCGGCTTGATTCTGTTGATCGCACTGCTGATCGACACCCTGCAGCGCAAACTCGCCCGGACCCTGACCAACCTCGCCCCGGCCCTCTCTACCTGGGCCGAAGGCGACTTCAGCCACGACATTCAACTGGGCAACACCAACCGCGAATTGCATGACATTGAAGCTTCGCTCAACCGCTTGCGCGCCTATCTGGTGGACCTGGTCGGGACCATTCGCCGCAATGCCGAACAGGTGGCCGGCAGCAGCCGCACCCTGGCGGACCTGAGCAACGACCTGCATGACGGCGCCGAGCATCAGGCCGGTGACACGGCACTGATACGCGACTCCCTCAGCGAACTGGAAGCGACCATTCAACAAGTCGCCGGCGACGCCAGCCAGGCCGCCGACGCCAGCCGCCACGCCGGTCTGGCCGTGGAGCACGGACAAAAAGTCATCGGCTTGAGCCTCACCGGCCTGCATGCGCTGGTGGGTGAAGTGCAAGGCAATGCGCAAATGATCGAGCACCTGGCCGAAGAGTCGGCCACCATCGGTGGCGTGTTGACGGTGATCCGCTCGATTGCCGACCAGACCAACCTGCTGGCCTTGAACGCCGCCATCGAGGCCGCCCGGGCCGGGGAAATGGGCCGAGGCTTTGCGGTGGTGGCCGAAGAGGTGCGCTCACTGGCGCAACGTACAGCCGGGGCCACGGCAGAAATCCAGACGCTGATCGCAGGACTGCAAACCGCCGCGCGGCAATCGGTGGAAGGCATGCGCGCCCAGGTCGAACACGCCGAAGCCACGGCCAACCAGGCCCAGGCCGCTGATGGCGCACTGGATAAAATCGTCGGCGCGATCCAGACCATTTCCGACACGGCGGTCCGCATCGCCGATGTCACTGCCCAGCAAAGCGGCGCTGTCAGCGAGATCCGCGACCACAGTGAGCGAATTCACCAGTTGGGCGGGGATAACTTGCTGCGCATTGGCGAAGGTCGTGAGCAGGGGGAAAATTTGCTGGTGTTGGGCGGGCGACTGCATACAGCCGTTCAAGCCTTCCGCGTCTGACAGACCGCCTTCGCGAGCAAGCCCGCTCCCACATCCCCTGTGGGGGCGGGCTTGCTCGCGAAGGCGCCAGATCAATCACCACAGATTCCCGGCCTGCACACCCCTCCGCTGTCCGCTATCATCCCCCCAATTCCGATACGCGAGATCGTCATGCGCCGCCTGCTCTGCCTACTGTTTTTAGTGTTCGCCCTGCCGGCCAGCGCCACCGGCCTGTTGGAAAATCGTCCCAATTCGACCCTGGGCTCGATCAACAACAGCGCCGACTTCCTGCCGGTGCGCGAAGCGTTCCAGCTGAGCCTGGTAGAAAGTACACCGCAATCGATCAAGCTGCGCTTCGTCGCCACCGAAGGTTATTACCTCTACCGTCACCGCTTTCAATTTCGCGCCGATCCGGCCGATGTCGTCCTCGGCGCGGCGAAACTGCCCGACGGTCAGAAAAAACACGATGAATACTTCGGCGATGTCGAGGTCTACTACGGCATTCTCGACGTCGAGTTGCCGCGCACCGACCAACGCGCCTTCACCCTGGCCGTGACCTATCAGGGATGCGCCGACAAGGGCCTGTGCTATCCGCCGGAAACCGAGCGCCTGAGCATCGACGGCAGCGGCGCTCCGGCGACGGTTTATCCATGGAGCTGGCGCGAACTGGCGTTGTTTTTCCTCGCCGGCCTGGGCCTGACGTTCACGCCCTGCGTGCTGCCCATGCTGCCGATCCTTTCCGGCGTGGTGCTGCGCGGTCAGGTCGGTGGCTGGCGCGGTTTCAATCTGTCACTGGCCTATGTGCTGCCGATGGCCGCCTGCTTTGCCCTGCTTGGTGCACTGATGGGCCTGTTCGGTGCCCAGCTCAATCTACAGGCGCGACTGCAGTCGGCCTGGGTGTTGGTGCCGTTCGCGATGTTTTTCGCCGTGTTTGCCCTGGCGATGTTCGGCGTCTTCGAACTCAAGTTGCCGCACGCCATCAGCAGTCGCCTGGACCGTATCGCCGGCCGCACCAAAGGCGGGTCACTGTTGGGAGCCGCGGTGTTGGGCGTGGTTTCCAGCTTGCTGGTTTCACCCTGCGTTTCGGCGCCATTGGCCGGGGCGCTGCTGTACATCAGCGCCAGTGGCGATGCGCTGGGCGGCGGCTTGAAGCTGTTCATGCTCGGCCTCGGCATGGGCGCACCGCTGTTGCTGGTGGCCACCGGTGGCGCAGCCTGGCTGCCGAAAAGCGGTCCGTGGCTGGTCTACGTGAAAAATGCGATTGGTGTGTTATTGCTCGGGTTGGCCGTCGCGCTGCTCAGCCGCGTCCTGCCAGGTCAGGTCACCTTGCTGCTGATCGGTTTGCTGGCCGGCGGCGTCGGCTTGTTCATGGGGGCGCTGGAGTTCGTCTATAAACCACCGCGCAAACGCCTGGGCCAATTGCTCGGCATGTTCCTGCTGTTTTATGCACTGGCCTGCTGGTACGGCGCCTTCAGCGGCCAAACCGATCCGTTCAACCCGATTGGCCAGCCCCGCATCGTTGCCAACAGCGGCCCCGGGCAAAACACCAGCACCTGGCAAACCGTGAGCACACCGGCCGATCTGGACCGCGCACTCGCCGACGCACGCTCATCCGGCACACCGCTGCTGCTCGACTGGTACGCCGACTGGTGCATCAGCTGCAAAGTCATTGAACGCGAAGTGCTGGACGACCCTGTCGTCATCGAGCGCCTCAAGGGTTACCGGCTGATCCGCTTCGACATCACCGCCAGCAACGCCGAGCAACGCGCCCTGCTCGATCGCTACCAGTTGTTCGGTCCACCGGCCTTGATGTTTTTCGGCAAGGATGGTGCGGAACGCGCCGATGTAAGGGTGATCGGCGAGATCAACGCCAGGGACTTCGCCGAACGTGTTGCCAGGGCGAATGACCACATTTAATCAAGCAGTCATATATTTCGCGCAAACATCGGTCATCGTGCTGGCTATTGCAGAGAACTGGACAGTCACAAAGGCTTTGCGGCATAGTCGCCGGGTTCTGACAATTGCTCACAGATAACATAGGAACCGCCGATGGCGACGCTACTCGTTCTGCACGGCCCCAACCTGAACCTGCTCGGCACTCGCGAACCGGGCACCTACGGCGCCACGACGCTGGCGCAGATCAACCAGGACCTGGAACGCCGCGCCCGCGAAGCCGGTCACCATTTGCTGCACCTGCAAAGCAACGCCGAGTACGAATTGATCGACCGCATCCACGCTGCCCGCAGTGAAGGCGTGGACTTCATTCTGATCAACCCAGCAGCTTTTACACATACAAGTGTCGCATTACGTGACGCGCTGCTGGCGGTGAGCATCCCATTCATCGAAGTGCATTTGTCCAACGTGCACAAACGCGAACCTTTCCGCCATCATTCTTACTTCTCCGATGTAGCGGTGGGAGTGATCTGCGGCCTTGGCGCCAGCGGTTATCGACTGGCCCTGGAGGCCGCCCTAGAGCAGCTTGAAACACAGGCAAAAGCTTGAACAACAAGCGTTAAACGCCCCTGACCGACCCTTGGGAGTTGATGATTCATGGATATCCGTAAAGTTAAGAAACTGATCGAATTGCTGGAAGAGTCCGGCATCGACGAGCTCGAGATCAAGGAAGGCGAAGAGTCCGTACGCATCAGCCGTCATAGCAAGACCCCGGCTCAGCAGTACTACGCGCCGGCTCCAATGCATGCTCCGGCTGCCGCGCCTGTCGCTGCCGCCGCTCCGGTTGCCGCTGCCGCACCTGCTGCCGCCGCCGCGCCAGCACTGAACGGCACCGTTGCCCGTTCGCCGATGGTCGGTACGTTCTATCGCAAGTCTTCGCCAACCTCGCCGTCCTTCGTAGAAGTCGGCCAGACCGTGAAGAAAGGCGACACCCTGTGCATCGTTGAAGCCATGAAGATGATGAACCACATCGAAGCTGAAACCAGCGGTGTGATCGAATCCATCCTCGTCGAAGACGGCCAGCCGGTTGAGTACGACCAACCGCTGTTCACCATCGTTTGAACCGCGGAGAGCCTTTGATGACTGCGAAGTTGGAAAAAGTTCTGATCGCCAACCGCGGTGAGATCGCCCTGCGGATCCTGCGCGCCTGCAAAGAGATGGGCATCAAGACCGTCGCCGTTTACTCCAAGGCTGACAAGGAACTGATGCACCTGGGCCTGGCAGACGAATCCGTCTGCATCGGTCCGGCATCTGCCGCCCACTCCTACCTGCACATTCCGGCAATCATTGCCGCGGCCGAAGTGACTGGCGCCACCGCCATTCACCCGGGCTACGGCTTCCTTGCGGAAAACGCCGACTTCGCCGAGCAGGTCGAGAACTCTGGCTTTGCGTTCATTGGCCCGAAAGCCGAAACCATTCGCCTGATGGGCGACAAGGTATCGGCCAAGCACGCCATGATCGCTGCCGGCGTACCGACCGTTCCTGGCTCTGACGGCCCGCTGCCGGAAGACGAAGAAACCGCTCTGCGCATTGGTCGCGAAGTGGGTTACCCGGTGATCATCAAGGCCGCTGGCGGCGGTGGTGGTCGCGGCATGCGCGTCGTGCACAAGGAAGAAGACCTGATTTCCTCGGCGAAACTGACCCGCTCCGAAGCAGGCGCGGCGTTCGGCAACCCGATGGTCTATCTGGAAAAGTTCCTGACCAACCCACGTCACGTGGAAGTCCAGGTACTTTCCGATGGCCAGGGCCAGGCCATCCACCTGGGCGACCGCGACTGCTCGCTGCAACGTCGTCACCAGAAGGTTCTTGAAGAAGCGCCGGCACCGGGCATTGACGAAAACGCACGCGAGGAAGTACTCGCACGCTGCGTCAAGGCGTGCATCGACATCGGTTACCGTGGCGCGGGCACTTTCGAGTTCCTGTATGAAAACGGTCGCTTCTACTTCATCGAGATGAACACTCGTGTCCAGGTAGAGCACCCGGTTTCGGAAATGGTCACCGGCATCGACATCGTCAAGGAGATGCTCAGCATCGCCGCCGGCAACAAGCTGTCGTTCACCCAGGATGACGTGGTCATCCGCGGTCACGCGCTGGAATGCCGGATCAACGCCGAAGACCCGAAAACCTTCATGCCGAGCCCGGGCACGGTCAAGCATTTCCACGCTCCAGGCGGCAACGGCGTTCGCGTCGACTCGCACCTGTACAGTGGCTATGCCGTTCCGCCGAACTACGACTCGTTGATCGGCAAGCTGATCACCTACGGCGCAACCCGCGACGAAGCCATGGCGCGCATGCGCAATGCGCTGGACGAAATCGTGGTCGACGGGATCAAGACCAACATCCCGCTGCACCGCGACCTGACCCGCGATGAAGGCTTCTGCAAAGGGGGCGTGAACATTCACTACCTCGAGCACAAGCTGGCTGGCGAGAAGCACTAAGCTTTAGCTGGCACAAAACAAAGCCGCCTTCGGGCGGCTTTGTTGTTTCTGGACATTGCAACAACCCATGTAGCAGCTGGCGAAGCCTGCGTTCGGCTGCGCAGCAGTCGTGAATCCAGTCGATGCGGTGTGTCAGGAGGGGCGTGCGCTCAGGTTTTACGACTGCTGCGCAGCCGAACGCAGGCTTCGCCAGCTGCTACAAGCGGCATCACAGCGAGCCACTCCCACAAAAGCCCCGCGCTCGCGTAAACTTGCGCCCTTCTCGCAGTCCGCCAGGCTGCAATCAATATTTTTCAAAGGTGCCCGCCATGCCTTGGCTGCAAGTCCGTCTCGCCATCAGCCCAGAACAAGCCGAAACCTATGAAGACGCTTTCCTTGAAGTGGGCGCCGTGTCGGTGACCTTCATGGACGCCGAAGATCAGCCGATCTTCGAGCCGGAACTCAACACCACGCCGCTGTGGTCCCACACGCACCTGCTGGCCCTGTTCGAAGGCGGCACCGAGCCAGGCCCGGTATTGGCCCATCTGGAGCTGTTGACCGGTAGCCCGCTGCCCGAGCACCACAGCGAAGTGATCGAAGACCAGGACTGGGAACGCAGCTGGATGGACGGATTCCAGCCAATGCGTTTCGGCCAGCGCCTGTGGATCGTGCCGAGCTGGCACGCCGCGCCGGAACCGGATGCCGTGAATTTGCTGCTGGACCCGGGTCTGGCGTTCGGCACCGGCACCCACCCGACCACCGCACTGTGCCTGGAATGGCTCGACGGCCAGGACCTGAAAGGCTGCAACGTGCTGGACTTCGGCTGCGGCTCGGGGATTCTGGCGATTGCCGCCCTGCTGCTGGGCGCCAAGGAGGCCGTGGGTACCGACATCGACGTGCAGGCGCTGGAAGCGTCCCGCGACAACGCCGGGCGCAATAACATCGCTGATGAATTGTTCCCGCTGTATCTGCCGGAAGATTTGCCGCAGGTCCAGGCCGATGTGCTGGTGGCCAACATTCTCGCCGGCCCGCTGGTTTCCCTGGCGCCGCAGCTGTCGGGCCTGGTCAAGTCGGGCGGGCGCCTGGCGCTGTCGGGCATTCTCGCCGAACAGGGTGACGAAGTCGCTGCCGCCTACGCCAGGGACTTCGATCTGGACCCGATCGCCAATCGCGATGGCTGGGTGCGCATCACTGGCCGTCGGCGCTAGAATGAAAGTCTGCATAATCCGGATCGCCGCATGACCGATAGCTTCGTCACCCAGTGCCCGCATTGCCAAACCAGTTTCCGCGTCAGCCATGCCCAGTTGAGCGTGGCTCGCGGGGTGGTTCGTTGCGGCTCCTGCCTGCAGGTGTTCAATGCCGCCAGGCAGTTGCTTGAGCAGGCCGGCAAGGAAGCACCGGTCGTGACGCCGATCCCGCCTGTGCAGCCTGAGGAACCCCTTGAGCCAACACCGCCGCGCGCCATCAGCCAAAAGCAATGGAGCGCGACCGAACTGGACCTGGACAGCCTCGACCTCGACGAAGAGCTCGCCCGGCTCGAACAACGGGAAATCCAGCCGACCACCGAGTTTGGCCGCCATCGCGAGGACTCGCTGAGCGCCCGTCGCGACAGCACCGGGCAGGATGACGTGGAACCGTGGTCCGACAGCCTGTTCAGTGAGTCGGCGGCCGACCGTGCGCTACTCGACGAACCGCTCGACAGCCTTGAAACGCCAGAACCGACGGTCGAACCGAGCAAGGCCTCGCGCACCGAACCTTCGCTGTCCCTGGAACCGGTCGATCTCGACGACGAACCGCAACCACCCCATTTGCGATTGCACGACCCTCTCGATGCGCCACTGAACCACGAACGCCTGTCGGCCGCCGACGAGAGCGAAATCGACGACAACCTGCCCTCGATAGAACCCCTGCGCAAACGACGCGAACGCAGCGAACCGGGCGTGCGCGCCGAAATGCTGCAAGACCTGACCGACGACCCGTTGCAACTGGACTGGCAAAAACGCCGCTCGCCCTGGGGCCGACGACTGCTCTGGCTGTTGCTGGTGCTGATTGCCGCTGGCGCCCTCGCCGGCCAGTACATCGCCTACCATTTCGACGAACTGGCGCGCCAGGATCAGTATCGCCCGTGGTTCCAGCAACTGTGCCCGCAAATCGGCTGCACCGTGCCCTCCAAAGTCGACATCGCGAAAATCAAAAGCAGCAACCTGGTGGTGCGCAGCCATCCCGAGTTCAATGGCGCCCTGGTGGTCGATGCGATCATCTATAACCGTGCGCCCTTCTCCCAGCCCTTCCCGTTGCTGGAACTGCGCTTCGCCGACCTCAATGGCCATCTGATCGCCAGTCGTCGCTTCAAGCCGGGCGAGTACCTCAATGGCGATCTCGAAGGCATGGCGGAGATGCCTCCGCAAACGCCGATCCACATCGCCCTGGACATTCTCGACCCAGGTGCCAAGGCCGTGAACTACAGTCTGAGCTTCCACTCTCCGGAGTGAAACGCTTCATTGCTCCCGGATCAACCCCGGCTTTCCGAGTGCTCCAGGCAAACCAAACCACGGGTAATAACAGAATAACTGTTCAGAATTTGTTCAATTCAGCCTTTATCCAGTCATCGAGAGCGGGTATCATGCCAACCCTTTTTCGAACTCTCATGATCCGGCCCCACAACAGGGAAGTCCTATGTCGGCGGTACGCATCGGCCCATACACATTACATAACAGCTTGATTCTCGCCCCCATGGCGGGTGTCACCGACCAGCCCTTTCGTCAGCTGTGCAAGCGCTTGGGCGCGGGACTGGTCGTCTCGGAAATGGTCACCAGCGACATGAGTTTGTGGAACACCCGCAAGTCGCGCATGCGCATGATCCACGAAGGTGATCCCGAGCCACGCTCGGTACAGATCGCCGGTGGGGACGCGCAGATGCTGGCGGACGCCGCCCGTGCCAACGTTGAAATGGGTGCGCAGATCATTGATATCAACATGGGCTGTCCGGCAAAGAAAGTCTGCAACAAGGCTGCCGGTTCCGCACTCTTGAAGGACGAACCCCTGGTAACCGAGATCCTGCAGGCCGTCGTGGCTGCGGTCGATGTGCCGGTTACCCTGAAGATCCGGACCGGTTGGGACCGGGACAACAAGAACGGTCTGACGGTGGCGAAGATCGCCGAGCAGGCAGGCATTACGGCGCTGGCGGTGCATGGCCGCACCCGTGCCGACCTGTACACAGGTGAAGCCGAGTACGACACCATTGCCGCGATCAAGCAGGCGGTGTCGATCCCGGTCTTCGCCAATGGCGATATCGATTCGCCGGAAAAAGCCCGGTACGTGCTCGACGCGACCGGTGCCGATGGCCTGTTGATTGGCCGGGCTGCCCAGGGGCGGCCATGGATTTTTCGCGAGATCGACCATTTCCTGCGTACCGGCGAGAAACTCCCGGCGCTGGAACTGATCGAGGTGGAACGCATTCTGCTAGAGCATCTGGCTGCCCTGCACGCCTTCTATGGTGATGTCATGGGTGTGCGCATTGCTCGAAAGCATGTGGGCTGGTATCTCGCAACCCTGCCGGGCGCCAGGGAGTTTCGCGCCCACTTCAATCGTTTGGATGGTACGGATACACAATGCGCCAACGTTCGGGCGTTTTTCGCCGAGCGTTACAAGAGCCTGACAGGGGACGGAGAGTGGGTGGCCGCATGACGATGATGACCGAGACTTTAGTGAGTGGAACAACACCCGTGAGCGACAACGTGAATTTGAAACAGCACCTCAATACGCCAAGCGAAGAAGGCCAGACCCTTCGCGGGAGTGTCGAGAAGGCGCTGCACAATTATTTCGCCCACCTTGAGGGCGCCGCCGTCACGGATGTGTACAACCTGGTGCTCTCCGAAGTCGAGGCTCCCCTGCTCGAGTGCGTGATGAACTACGTCAAGGGCAACCAGACCAAGGCCAGCGAGATGCTCGGGCTTAACCGGGGCACGCTGCGCAAGAAACTCAAGCAGTACGATTTGTTGTAAGCATTCAATCAAACCAGAAAGGCGCCCGCGTAAAACCGGTCGCCTTTTTTGCTGACTTCCTTTGCTTTTGATGGAAATTGAGATGACCGACCAGACTACCCGCCTGCCGATCCGCCGCGCCTTGATCAGCGTTTCCGACAAGACCGGGATCCTCGAATTCGCCAGGGAGCTTGAAGCCCTGGGCGTCGAGATCCTCTCCACCGGCGGGACGTTCAAGCTGCTGCAGGACAACGGCGTTGCCGCAGTGGAAGTCGCGGATTACACAGGTTTTGCCGAAATGATGGACGGCCGGGTGAAGACCCTGCACCCGAAAATCCACGGCGGGATCCTCGGTCGTCGCGGTATCGACGACGCCATCATGAACGAGCACGGCATCAAGCCGATCGACCTGGTAGCAGTCAACCTGTACCCGTTCGAAGCCACCATCAACAAGCCAGGCTGCGACCTGCCGACCGCCATCGAGAACATCGACATCGGCGGCCCGACCATGGTTCGTTCGGCAGCGAAAAACCATAAAGACGTAGCGATCGTGGTGAACGCCAGCGATTACGCCAGCGTTCTGGAAAACCTCAAGGCCGGCGGCCTGACCTACGCCCAGCGTTTCGACCTGATGCTCAAGGCCTTCGAGCACACCGCCGCCTACGACGGCATGATCGCCAACTATATGGGCACCGTGAACCAGGCTGCCGATACCCTCAGCACAGAAGGTCGCAGCGAGTTCCCGCGCACCTTCAACAGCCAGTTCATCAAGGCCCAGGAAATGCGCTACGGCGAGAACCCGCACCAGAGCGCGGCGTTCTACGTGGAAGCCAAGCCTGCCGAAGTCGGCATCGCCACCGCGACCCAGCTGCAAGGCAAGGAACTGTCGTACAACAACGTGGCCGACACCGATGCCGCGCTGGAATGCGTGAAGAGCTTCGTCAAGCCGGCTTGCGTGATCGTCAAGCACGCCAACCCGTGCGGCGTGGCTGTCAGCCCTGATGCCGAAGGCGGCATCCGCAAGGCCTACGACCTGGCCTACGCCACCGACACCGAATCGGCATTCGGCGGCATCATCGCCTTCAACCGCGAGCTGGACGCCGAGACTGCAAAGGCCATCGTCGAGCGTCAGTTCGTCGAAGTGATCATTGCCCCAAGCGTCAGCGAAGAGGCCCGCGCCATCGTCGCTGCCAAAGCCAACGTGCGCCTGCTGGCCTGCGGCGAGTGGTCGGCTGACCGCGCTGCTGCCTGGGACTACAAGCGCGTCAACGGTGGCCTGCTGGTACAGAGCCGCGACATCGGCATGATCGGCGCCGACGACCTGAAAGTGGTCACCAGGCGCGCACCGAGCGAGCAGGAAATCCATGACCTGATCTTCGCCTGGAAAGTTGCCAAGTACGTGAAGTCCAACGCCATCGTCTACGCCAAGAATCGCCAGACCATCGGTGTCGGCGCCGGCCAGATGAGCCGCGTGAACTCGGCGCGAATTGCTGCAATCAAGGCAGAACATGCCGGCTTGCAGGTTCAGGGTGCGGTCATGGCCTCCGACGCATTCTTTCCGTTCCGCGACGGCATCGACAACGCGGCCAAGGCCGGTATCACGGCGGTGATCCAGCCGGGCGGTTCGATGCGTGACAACGAAGTGATTGCGGCTGCCGACGAAGCCGGTATCGCCATGGTGTTCACCGGCATGCGCCACTTCCGTCACTGATACACCGATCAACTGTGGGAGCGGGCTTGCTCGCGAAGACGGCGGCACATTCAATATTGATGTGACTGAAACACCGCTTTCGCGAGCAAGTCGAATCGTCGCACCGCCGCTCCCACATAAGAGCATCCCAGCGGTGCTATCAAGAATTTGCGTCATCCGAGGTTTTTGAAATGAATGTTTTGATCATTGGCAGCGGTGGCCGTGAACACGCCCTGGCCTGGAAAGTGGCCCAGGATCCGCGCGTACAGAAGGTTTTCGTGGCTCCGGGCAACGCCGGTACGGCCATCGAAGCCAAGTGCGAGAACGTCGCCATCGACGTACTGGCGCTTGAGCAACTGGCAGACTTTGCCGAGAAAAACGTTTCCCTGACCATCGTTGGCCCGGAAGTGCCACTGGTTGCCGGTGTCGTTGACCTGTTCCGCTCCCGTGGCCTGGACTGCTTCGGCCCGACCGCTGGCGCCGCCCAGCTGGAAGGTTCGAAAGCCTTCACCAAGGACTTCCTGGCGCGCCACAAGATCCCGACTGCCGACTACCAGAACTTCACCGAAATCGAGCCGGCCCTGGCCTACCTGCGTGAAAAAGGCGCTCCGATCGTGATCAAGGCCGACGGCCTGGCCGCCGGTAAAGGCGTGATCGTCGCCATGACCCTGGCCGAAGCCGAAGACGCCGTGCGCGACATGCTGGCGGGCAATGCCTTTGGCGATGCGGGTTCGCGCGTGGTCATCGAAGAGTTCCTGGACGGCGAAGAAGCCAGCTTCATCGTCATGGTCGACGGCAAGAACGTGCTGCCGATGGCCACCAGCCAGGACCACAAACGCGTCGGCGACGGCGACACCGGTCCGAACACCGGCGGCATGGGTGCTTACTCCCCGGCGCCAGTGGTCACCGCCCAAGTGCACAAGCGCGTGATGGACCTGGTGATCTGGCCGACCGTGCGCGGCATGGCCGAGGAAGGCAACGTCTACACTGGTTTCCTGTACGCCGGCCTGATGATCGACAAGGCTGGTAATCCAAAAGTCATCGAATTCAACTGCCGCTTCGGCGACCCTGAGACCCAGCCGGTGATGCTGCGCCTGCAGTCGAGCCTGGTGCTGCTGGTCGAGGCCGCCCTGGCCCAGGCGCTGGACAAAGTAGAAGCACAATGGGATCCACGTCCGAGCGTCGGAATCGTCCTGGCCGCTGGCGGCTATCCTGGTGACTACGCCAAAGGCGTGGCCATCAAGGGGCTGGATGCAGCCGCCGCGCTGGAAGGCAAGGTTTTCCACGCCGGCACCGCGCTCAAGGATGGTCAGGTGGTGACGGCCGGTGGTCGGGTGTTGTGCGCCACCGCCATGGGTGCCAGCGTCGATGCTGCGCAGCAGCAGGCCTACAAGCTGGCGGCTACGATTGACTGGGAAGGCTGTTTCTATCGCAAGGACATTGGCTATCGCGCCATTGCCCGCGAGCGCGGCGAGAGTCAGGAATAAGGTAAACACCGCGCCAGGCAATGAACACCGTTTATTGCCTGGCTATTCCGGCGCCGCGCATCGTTATATTCTGGCATCAACCTAACGAAGGGATTTCGCCGTGCGCTGGCTCAGGATTGCCATAAGCTTGACCGTCACTTTGCTGACCTTGCTCTGCATGCTACCGGCCCAGGCCGCGCAAGGCAGTGGCTGGGCGGTATTGCTCGACGAACAGGGCGACCTGCAGCTGAGCGACATCCGTTCCGCACGCTACACCAACCAATTCAGCCCTATCGAACTCGACCGCATTACCGCGGCCGAACCCGATGGCGCGCTATGGTTGCGATTCAGGCTTGCACCGGGCAAACACGAACAATTGCTGCGCGTGTTTGCGCCTGACCTGCGCCAGTTCAACATGTACGTACTGGACGGCGACAAGCTGATCGATCAATCCAGCACGGGCAACGAACGCCCCCAATCCGAGCGACCATTGCCCAGCAGCGACTTCATGCTGGCCCTGCCGCAAAGCGACAGCCCTCTCGACGTATACCTGCGACTGGCCTCCGACCACCAGTTACGGCCCTATATCACCCTGCAATCGGCGATTCTCTCGGCCGCCAACCAGAACCAGACGCTGATCTATGGCCTGCTGTTCGGCTGCATCGCCATGCTGATCCTGCACAACCTCATCCGCTACGCCTACACCCGCTCGCGCAGCGCCCTCTGGCTGGCGGCGTGTGAAGGGTTGTTGATGCTCAGCCTGCTGTTGTTGCTGAACCTCGCCGGCCCCTGGCTGCCGGACTGGCATGCACTGCAAACGCCAGGGGCTTACCTGGCATTGATAATGACCGCGCCCTGCGGCCTGATGCTTGCCTATCGCTTCTTCGCCCCACTCGGGCCACATCCGCTGAACCGGTTGCTGCTTGGCGAGATCCTGCTCATCACCGCCTGCGGCCTGATGCTGCTGTTCGTCAATACCTTGCCGCTGAACTTCATTACCTACGGCCTGGTCGCCCTGGCGGGCCTGACGATGCTGTTCATCAGCGCCTATCACTGGCAAAAAGGTTATCGCCCGGCCCGCCTCTTCGTGGCGGCGATGGTGGTGTTCAACCTCGGGACCCTGGTCATCCTGCCCGCCCTGCTGGGGCTGACCCTGGTCGAACCCCATGGCCTGATCACTACCTTGCTGGTCTTCATCTGCATCAGCGGCCTGCTGATGAGCATTGCGTTGAGCGAGCGCCAGCGTCGCATCACCGAAGACCGCTTCAGCATCAGTCGTGACCTGGCGGCCAGCAACGCCGAGATCAACGCCAAGGCCGAGTTCCTGGCGAAGATCAGCCACGAGATTCGCACCCCGATGAACGGTGTCCTCGGCATGACCGAGCTGCTGCTGGGTACGCCGCTTTCGGTCAAGCAACGCGACTACGTGCAGACCATCCACAGCGCCGGCAACGAACTGCTGACGCTGATCAACGAAATTCTCGACATTTCCAAACTCGAGTCCGGACAGATCGAACTGGACGATGTGCAGTTCGACCTCAACGCGCTGATCGAAGACTGCCTGAGCATCTTCCGCGCCAAGGCCGAGCAGCAAAACGTCGAGTTGATCAGCTTCATCCAGCCGCAAGTGCCACGAGTGATCAGTGGTGACCCGACACGCCTGCGCCAGACGCTGTTGAGCCTGCTTGAAAACGCCCTGAAAAAAACCGACGAAGGCGAAATCCTGATCGTCGTGGCGCTCGACGAGCGCAACACCAAACCACGCCTGCGTATCGCCGTGCAGGACAGCGGCGAGCCCATGGACGCCGAAGAACGCGACGCCCTGATGCACGCCGAACTGCACAGCCGGCATTTTCTTTCCGCCACCCAGCTGGGCGGCAACCTGGGGCTGGTGATTGCCCGCCAGCTGATCCGCTTGATGCAGGGGGAATTCGGGATCAAGAGCGGCAGCAACCAGGGCAGCACCTTGTGGCTGACCCTGCCGCTGGACCCGGATCGCCTCGAACACCCGACCTCCGACCTCGACGGCCCGCTGCAAGGTGCGCGGGTATTGGTGGTGGACGACAATGAGACCTGTCGCAAGGTCCTGGTGCAGCAATGCAGCGCCTGGGGCCTGAACGTCAGCGCCGCACCTTCCGGCAAGGAAGCGCTGGCCCTGCTGCGCACCAAGGCGCATTTGCGCGATTACTTCGATGTGGTCCTGCTGGACCAGAACATGCCCGGCATGACCGGTATGCAACTGGCGGCCAAGATCAAGGAAGACCCGAGCCTGAACCATGACATCCTGCTGATCATGCTCACAGGCATCAGCAATGCACCGAGCAAGATCATCGCGCGCAACTCCGGGATCAAGCGCATCCTCGCCAAGCCGGTTGCCGGCTACACCCTCAAGACCACCCTGGCGGACGAACTGACCCAGCGCAACAAAGGGCTCGTCGCGACCCAACCCGTGCCAATCGGCCCGACGCTGCCGGTCAAGGTCCCTTGCGACTTCCGCATTCTGGTGGCTGAAGACAACAGCATCTCGACCAAAGTGATCCGCGGCATGCTGAGCAAGCTCAATCTGCAACCGGATACCGCCTGCAATGGCGAAGAAGCCCTGCAGGCGATGAAAGCCCAGCGTTACGATCTGGTGCTGATGGACTGCGAAATGCCGATCCTCGACGGCTTCTCGGCCACCCAGCAATTGCGCGCCTGGGAGGTCGGCAACCAGCGGGTTCGCACACCTGTGGTGGCGTTGACCGCCCATATCCTTGCCGAACACAAAGAGCGTGCGCGCCAGGCCGGCATGGACGGACACATGGCCAAGCCGGTGGAACTGTCGCAGCTGCGCGAACTGATCGAGCACTGGGTCGCCCAGCGTGACCTGCACAATCGCACGACAACCCAAACGTCCTGAGCCGACAGACTTCGCAACCCCTGATAGACTCCCTCCCGACTTCCCTTGCCAGTGAGCCCGGCACCATGCTCCATGTGTTGTTCAGCGTTTATCTGAAGATGCTGGTGCTCTACAGCCCATTCTTCGTGTTGTCCTGCTTCATCAGCCTGACCCGTGGTTATTCGCGCAAGGAACAGCGTCGGCTGGCCTGGAAAGTAGCAGTCGCCACCCTGGTCTCCAGTGTTCTGCTGTATCTGTTCGGCCGAGTGATTTTCAGTGTTTTCGGCATTACCGTGGATGCCTTTCGTATCGGTGCCGGCAGTGTGCTGTTCATCTCGGCGCTGGGGATGGCACAAGGCAAATCGGCGGTACAGACCGACAACGTGCAGCAGGATGTGACCATCGTCCCGCTGACCATTCCGCTGACCGTCGGCCCCGGCACCATCGGTGCGTTGCTGGTGATGGGCGTGAGCCAGCCGCACTGGGACGACAAGCTCACGGCCATTGTCAGCATTGCCCTGGCCAGTTTTACCGTGGGCGTGGTGCTGTTTTTGTCCGGTCGTATCGAGCGCATTCTCGGTGATCAGGGGTTACAGATCGTCAGCCGGTTGATGGGGTTGTTTGTGTGCGCACTGGCGGCACAGATCATCTTTACCGGGGTGAAGGGGTATCTGGTTCCTTAGTCCGCCATGTCTCTCAATGTTACCCCTTGGCCGGTGCCGGAAACCCGACACCAATCAACGAGACAGATGAACGTCATGCTCGCCGACCTTGATACACAGTGCCTGTCGTTGCGGCCCTAACCACAGCACTGTGTCGTCTCTGAATGCCTTGTATTCGTCGACGAAAAATCGGGCGTGAAGAAATGAAGTTTTTACCCCTCCCACTACGCTACTCAACGCAAAATCCTGCCCGATAAACTGGCCTTCAATCGGTTGATCCGTTTCAAAGAACACTGTGGCCAAAGTCAGAAAACCATCAGCCTCAACAATGCCTGTCAGCACTCTCACACGATGTATACGGTTGAAATTTCCTTCCATGCTGACTGATTGATTCTCACGCCCCATTATCGAGCGCTCACGAAAAACCCTGGCCCCCAGCGACTGTACAGGCAGTTGCGCGACCCTACGCAAAGCAGTTGCCAGCAGAATGACCTGCTGAGTGGATAACCGTGACTGGAAAGCCGCATGAACAGCGTCATGTATTGAAAAAGCCGTAACGCCGGTAGAAGGGAACATCCCCGAGGTAGCCCCTTGATCATGGAACTTCCAACCACAAGCAGCCAGAGTGTCTACAGATACGTCGGACCACTGAGCGTGGTCCTTACCGTCCGGGAAATCTTCCTCAGCAGCAAGTTGCGCAAACAACATAGTGTCAAGGGTGTCCTGTCTGACTGCAGGCGGCAACGCCGTCGACAACAGCAGAATGCTGCCTGAGTTTATTACTACGGAGTACGCCATACGCTTTCCTTATTTGAGGAAGGCCAGAGACCCAAAGCCTCTGACCTTGTCCCTTCACTTGCGCCGGCTGAAACGCTTGACCAAGACTTCCTTCCGGTGAACGCCGAGGTACTCCTCAATTTCCGACTTGATTTCCGCATAACGGGCAGGATTGAACGTTACGAACGACTTACCGTGGAAAATATCCAGGGAAGAAGTCTTCCAGTCAACGAACAGGAGACCGCCATCATTACCCCCACCCTGATGATCAACTGCTCCTACCGCGATCAGGATAATTCCGTTGGCCATTTGTTCGCAGGGAATAGTGGACAAACGCACGCCTTCAGTATTCTTCGCCTCAAGATTGAACAGATTTATTGCATCAGGCTCTTTCTTCAATGCATCCAACGTAGAGTTGGTTATTGCACTGAGTACAGTAGCGCCAGGAATTGCAGCCTTTGCGGCCTCAACGGCAGCCTGAATAATATCAACCATGACATTATCCATTGTGATCTTTAGCGAAGTGGCACTGTATTTTGAGTAACCTTTATCCGGGACAAAACACCCCAAGTCCTCCATGCACTTGGTAAACGCGTGGTACCAAGCTTTGGGGTCCTTATTTCCGGGCACTTCGTAATTCGCTTCCATTTTCGACATGGTGATCAGGTTTTCAATAATCGCCATGTTTTCGATGGAGATTTTGTCACCGTAACCAATCAGACTGTTGCCCAGCACCAGCGCGTCCAGCTCCTTGGTAGGACTCGAAGCGACAGACGACATCAACGACATTGTGCGCGGCCGTTTGGCTATGACACTTTTACGTTTCTTAATGCATGCCCTTACAAAATCAGCACTTTTCGAAACACTTACAGAACGTTCAAAATCATCCACAAGTAACACTCCTTTATTTATTCACAAGCGCTCCATCCAGAAGCGCCTTAAAACTAACGCAGCTCACCCCGACCATCAACCGCAACCAAATACAACATATGTATATCAATCATTACAAACTAACGAGACGAGCATTCAACAACAAACAAACAGGCACCACCAACCAGGCCATTATTAATCAATAATGACCTGGATTTATCCAGCATCCCGCAATAGTAACTATTGAATGGGGGTAAGCTTGTCGCCATAACTGCGTGGCGTGTACACCCAGGCATTACCGTCCAGGCGAGGGAACACACGAGTTGTCGACGACCCGATGAGTACCATCGTCCGCATGTCTACCTGATCGACACCCAGTTGACCCAGCGTGGTCACTCGCAACGTCTGACCCGGACGGCCAATATCCCGCCCCAATACGACGGGAGTTCCCGGCTCACGGTGCTGGCTGACAATCTCCAGCGCCCGACCCAGTTGCCAAGGACGTGAACGAGAGATCGGATTGTAGAAAGCCAGCGCAAGATCGGCCTGCGCGGCCAGGTCCAGACGTTTTTCGATGATCGACCAGGGCTTGAGGTTGTCTGACAGCGACAGCACACAGAAGTCATGACCCAACGGCGCACCGGCCTGGGCGGCCGTCGCCAGCGAGGCTGAGACACCAGGCAGGATTTCGAGATCGACGTTGTGCCAGGCGGCATCGCTGGACTCGTGAAGCGCCTCCAGCACAGCCGCGGCCATGGCAAAGACCCCCGGATCACCGGACGACACCACCACCACCGATCGCCCTTGAGCCGCCAGTTCGAAGGCGTGACGGGCACGCTGCATTTCTTCGCGGTTATCCGTGCAGTGCAGCACCTGGTCAGCCCGGAATGGCCCGGCCATGCGCACGTAGGTTTCGTAGCCGAGCACATCGTTGGCGCGAGCCAGTTCTGCCTTCACCGCCGGCACCATCAAGTCGGCAGCGCCTGGCCCAAGGCCAATCACCGCCAGCCGTCCGCGCGGTCGACCGATCTGCGATGGCTCCAACGGCTGCTCGGCGACTGCAATGGCAACCACGTCATCGCCGACGATGGATACAGGCCTGATGGCATGATGCACCAGCTCACCCGCCGCACCTGCAGCGCTGACAAAACGCAACGGCACACCCAGCTCGAGCGCCGCTTCGCGTAACGTGGAGCCGGCCATTTCGCTGTCGGCTGCCAACAGGCAAGCCACCGATTGCACTGCGATTCCGGCCTGATGCAAAGCCTGGCGAATGGCGGCCGATGCATTGGCCACTTCGCCCGCCACGGCAACCAGGACGTTGCGTGGATAGATCAGCAATTCGTGGGCCGCAGGCACTCGCTCGGCATGACCGACGTGAACGGTCAGTCGCGCGTGTTCATTCTCAGGCAATTGCGCTTGCGCCAACCACGGTGCCGAACCTTCGATGCGCACCGTTTCACCAGCCAGCAAATCGGACACGAAACGCTTGCCCAATTCCAGATCGCCCAAGGCATACCCACTGGGCGGATTGAGCAGGCAGGTGCCGAAACGCAGTTCACCGCTGGTGGTGATCGCCGCCGAGACCTCCAGTGCGGCGGCAATTTCGCGCGCCATCACATTCACGCCGCCAAGACCACCAAGCAGAGGCACCACCGCGCTGCCGTCTTCGGCCACGGCCAGCACTGGCGGCTCGGCGCCTTTTTCCAGCAACAACGGCGCCAGCGTGCGGATCACGATCCCGGCTGCGCACAAGGCTATGATCGGCGTGTCCTGTTGATAGAGCTCACGCAGGGTCGCACCGAATTCACGGTAGACGCGGTCAGCGCCCTCAACCCGCCCGGTCAGGCCGTGGATCAACGCAGCCGGATAAAACTGCTGAATTTTCTGTGCGGTCGCGAGGCTGCCATTGCCGAGAATGACAATCGCCGGAACTGGACGGGTCATCAGCCTTGCCACCTTTCACCGGGAACGATGATCAACGAGAAGTACGGCGAAGACATCGGCTCGACCTGATCCAGCGGCACGATTTTCTGATTGGCCATGGTTGCGCGTTCGACGTACAGCGCACGCTCGGCCAGGCCGAGCTCTTCCAGCACCTGGCGGACCTTGGGAAAGTTGCGTCCCAGTTTCATGATCACCGCCGCATCCGCATCGGCCAGGCGACGCTTGAGTTCGTCGTGCGGCAGCACACCGGACAACACCGACAGGCTCTGATTGCGATACACCAGCGGCGCACCGAGCACCGAGGCCCCGCCAAGCATCGAGCACACACCGGGCACGACTTCGGCTTGATAACGTTCGGCGAGCCGGTCGTGCAAGTACATATAGGAGCCGTAGAAGAACGGATCGCCTTCGCAGATCACCGCCACGTCGCGACCGGCATCGAGATGCGTCGCCAGTTCGTCGGCGGCGTCATCGTAGAAGTCGCTGATCACTTGCTCGTAGGACAGCGGTGCCGGCAAGGCTTCGGTGGTCACCGGGTACACCAGCGGCAGCAGATTCTGTGCTTGCTGCAGATGCGCCTCGATGATGCCGAAGGCGTTGCCCTTCTTGCCCTTGGCCACGAAGTACGCCACCACCGGGGATTCGCGCAGCAAACGCAGGGCCTTGACGGTAATCAGTTCCGGATCACCGGGGCCGACACCGAGGCCGATCAAACGTCCAGGTTGCTGCATCATTCGATCTCCGTAGCGAGGGCATTGACGGCAGCGGCAGCCATGGCGCTACCGCCCAGGCGACCCTGCATGATGACAAACGGCACGCCACGGCTGTCGGCAGCCAGCGCGGCCTTGGATTCGGCGGCACCGACGAAGCCCACTGGAAAACCGAGGATCAGCGCCGGTTTCGGCGCACCGGCGTCGAGCATTTCCAGCAAATAAAACAATGCTGTCGGGGCGTTGCCGATGACTACCACGCTACCTTCCAGATGAGGACGCCACAGCTCCAGCGCAGCGGCTGAGCGGGTGTTGCCCAACTCACGGGCCAGTTCCGGAACGCTTTCGTCGCGCAAGGTGCAGATCACCGGATTGTTCGCCGGCAACCGCGCGCGGGTCACGCCTTCGGAAACCATTCGCGCATCGCACAAAATCGGCGCGCCGGCCGCCAGCGCATCACGCCCGGCCTTGCCCGCCCCTTCGGAAAACTGCAAACCGTCGATGGCCTCGACCATGCCGCAGGCGTGAATCACACGGACTGCGAGTTTCTCCAGATCGGCCGGGATTCGGTCGAGGTTGGCCTCGGCGCGAATGATCGCGAAGGAGTTGCGATAGATCTCCTGACCGTCGCGGATGTAATCAAGCATCAAGGGGGCTCCGTGAGCGGGCGTCGAGCAAGGCCGCGACCGCTTCAATAGTAAGGTTGCGTGCGTGCAGTGCGCCGAAACCCGGCTGCGCTGCATCGCGAAAATAGAGATCGTAGTGACCGTGGGCGACGGCCAGCAAGGTGACGGGCGCCGTATGCGCGGCGGCGCAGGAACGCGGGCAACCGCTCAGGTGTATGTTCAGCGCCGGTCCGTGGCGGTGCAGCAACGCGGCCAATTGCAGGGCATCGCCCTTGGTCTCGGCCAGGCCTTTGGCGCAACCGCTGGAACCGGTGCAGGCGACCAGCCGGGACAATGGCTGATCGGCTTCGCACTGCAGACCCAGACACTGCAGTCGCCGAACGACCTCAGCGGCATTTTCCGCGCGGACATTGGGTACCAGCAGACTTTGCCAGGGTGTGAAACGCAGACTCGAATCACCGCGCTCGCAGGCCACTTGCGCCACGCCCCGCAGCATCGCCGGATCGAGTCGCCCCAGCGGCGGCACAGCCCCCACATAGACAACTCCGGGCTCGGCCTGGGGATGGGCGCCAATGTGCATGTCACTGGAGCCCGAAACCCGCTGCCAACCGACAACAGCCTGGATCGATACACGCTCAGCCAACCGAAGCACAACGTCCACGACCGAATACCCGACCAGCAAATGACGCATCCGCGTCTGCTCGGGGCGCGCCAGTTCAAGGAATAACTCAAGGACGGCAACCACCAGCGCGTGCCCGTCAGCCAGTGCAACCGAACCGACGGGGCTGTCCGTCGGGCATCCCGCCAGACCGAACGCCAACCGTCGCTCGCCATCTTGCTCAAACGCCGAGAGCCAAAGGTCATGGGGATGTTCGAGCATCGCCAGGTCTTCACCGCCATCGAGTTGCACGGCGAATTTGGCACTGAGGTCGTGGAACGCTTCGTGGCTTTGCAGTGTGGAGAGGATCTGCCCTGCCAGCGGGCGAGTGTCGAACAGCATGCGCCGATCGATCCCGGCGCCGGGGCTGAGCATCAGGTTACGCACATCATCGCCAGCCGCCGTTCGCGGCCCCAGATCGGCGGCCAGCAGGCTGTCGATCAACGCCGCTTGCTCGTTGCCGATGCCGCGGATCTGCAGGTTGGCCCGGTTGGTCGCCTCGATCGCTGCGCTGGCATATCGCTCGGCGGCATCGGCCACAGCGATTGCCTGGTGCGCACGGATGGCGCCACCGTCGAGTTTGATCCGGCAAATACCACCGTCCAATGCCTGGACGACACGCAACAACCCGGGACAGGCGGAAGGGCGCAAGCGGTTGGGTATCTGACGTGACTTCACAGGACGACCGGTACAAGACGAAGGACAGCATTATGCCTGCTTTGTCCGGCCTGATGAAAAACCCTGGCGGGTTGACGACGAAAAGCGCGTGATCCCGGGCCCAGGGTTTTCGCTTCAAGCCTGACCGCCATCGCAAGTTCTAGTTGAACACTCAGCGAAAAAAGCTAACAGCAAGAATCAATTCAACCAACCCGAATTATTTAAACAACACACTAACTCTTGTACTTTTCACCGCACCCCGAAGAAAAACAACAGCAAAAAAACCAACTACATCAAAGGAAAAAAAATGAACATTGAAAAACCGATTGGAATACTGACGGCCCACAATCTTGTTTCATGCATCGAAGAACTTTCACTGCAAGATTACGACGACTTCGCCCATTGCACACAGATAGCCACCCAGTCTGCAGACATGGTCGGCAGCCGCTTCGCGGACTCGACAACCTGGCTGAATGAATACATAACGACATTGAATTTTTTCGGTTGGTCGGTCTATCAGGATGCCATCTTCACCCGCACTCAACACTCTGTCTCGAAAAGCATTGCCGAGTTCTTGGTCCAAAGTGCTCAAAGCATGCCGGATAGCCAGCAAGGAAATGCCATGATTGACACGCTCGACGCACTGAAACCCAACCAGCCGGCGCTTCTTTCACTGGATCAACATAGTTCCCAGGGAGCGCGCTTTCAAGTAATACCCACGCGCTACGATTCAAAGGGGTTTCTTGAAATCGCAATCTTTAATCTTGAATTAGTTACTACAATCAAAAAAAGTGACTTTCTATTTTTCAACATGGAAGACCACGCTGCAAAAATCATCCAGCAACGCGCCTATCTTAAACTGGACAAAAACATACTCGAAAGCAAAAGACCACTCATGGAACGCAAGCGGCTCGAAATCAGAATGAAGAGATTTGACCTGAAAAAGAACCATTAACCGGATAAGCCCTGAGCACATTTACAGACACTGGCGACAGGCGAATACAACCCACACCGCGCTATGATGCACAACCACACGGGTCGACACGGATCGGCTGCGTGATGATTTGGCTTCGATTGATAGAAGAGGAACGGCATGACCCCCTGGCTGACAGTGGTAGGCATCGGAGAGGAAGGCTTCAAGGGGCTTGGCAAAAATGCCCGACACGCTCTGCTGAACGCTACGCGGATCATTGGCGGCCAACGCCAGTTGGACTTGTTGCCAGCCTGCATCCGCGGTGCTCGGCAACTGTGGCCCAGTCCTTTCGCCCTTGAACCGATTTTGACGAAACAGGGAGAACCCGTTTGCGTCCTGGCCAGCGGTGATCCGATGTTTTTCGGGGTGGGAGCCAGCCTCTCCCGACATCTATCCAGCGATGAAATGCGAATACTACCCGCCCCCTCCTCCTGCTCGCTGGCCGCTGCGCGAATGGGTTGGCCCTTGCAGGACGTGGTCACCCTATCGGTGGTGGCCCGGCCGGTCGCCGCACTCAACGCCCACCTGTCCAGCGGCGTGCGTTTGCTGGTATTGAGCAACGACGGCCGCAGCCCCGCCGCCATCGCTGCACTGTTGCGCGAGCGAGGCTTCGGTCTTAGTCGTCTCACCGTGCTGGAACACCTGGGCGGCGAAACCGAGCGGCGTATCGACGGTATCGCCAGCGACTGGAACGATCCGCCGATCGCCGACCTGAACCTGATCGCCATCGAGTGCATCGCCGAGCCGAACACGCTGCGCCTGTCGCGACTGGCCGGCCTGCCGGACTCGGCCTTCCAGCACGACGGCCAACTGACCAAACGCGATGTACGCGCCATCACCCTCGCGCGCCTGGCCCCGATCCCCGGCGAACTGCTGTGGGACGTCGGCGCCGGCAGCGGTTCGATCGGCATCGAATGGATGCGCGCTCACCCCGGTTGCCGAGCACTGGCCATCGAGGCGGATACGGGGCGACAAGCGTTGATCGAACACAACCGCGATGCCCTCGGCGTTCCCGGCCTGCAACTGGTTCGTGGCAGCGCACCACAGGCCCTGGCCGGGCTGGAGCGGCCGGATGCGATTTTCATCGGTGGCGGTGTTACCCGCGAAGGCGTGCTCGATACCTGCTGGGCCGAACTCAAACCCGGTGGCCGGCTGATCGCCAACGCAGTGACCCTGCAAAGTGAAATGACCCTGATGGCCTGGCGCGAGCAACACGGCGGGGAGTTGACCCGCATTCATATCGCCCAGGCACAACCGCTGGGCGACTTCGACACCTGGCGCCAAGCCTTGCCGATTACCTTGCTGGATGTGACGAAACCCTTCGATGCGTGACGAAACCGCCGAACAACCCGCCCCCCTGCGCAGCGGCCTGACCACCGGCAGTTGTGCCACGGCCACCAGCCTCGCCGCCGCGCGCCTGCTCCTGGCTGGCACGACGGCCGATGCGGTGGAAATCGTGTTGCCCAAGGGCAAGCAAGTGCAGATGCGCCTGGAGTTCTGCCGCCTCACCGAGGACGGCGCCGAAGCGGGAACCCTCAAGGACGCCGGTGACGATCCGGACGTGACCCATGGTGCCCTGCTCTACTCCCAGGTGCGCCTGAGCAGCGAACCGGGGACTCGCTTCAAGGCTGGTCGCGGCGTCGGCACAGTGACCCGGCCCGGCCTGGTGTTGGGTGTCGGTGAGCCCGCGATCAACCCGGTGCCACGCAAAATGATCAGCGAACACCTGGCCCGACTGGCCGACGAACTCGGCTACAGCGGCGGTTTCGAGGTCACGGTCAATGTCGAGAACGGCGAGGCGCTGGCACTCAAAACCATGAACCCGCGCCTGGGCATTCTTGGCGGTCTGTCGATCCTCGGCACCAGCGGCATCGTCCGGCCGTTTTCCTGTGCAGCCTACATCGCCTCGATCCACCAGGGCATCGACGTGGCGAAAACCAACGGTTACCTGCACATCGCCGCCTGCACCGGCAACGCCAGCGAAGACACCATGCGCCAGGTCTACAACCTGCCGGAAATCGCCCTGATCGAAATGGGCGACTTCGTTGGCGCCGTGCTCAAGCACCTGCGCAAAGTACCTGTGGATAAACTCAGCCTGTGCGGTGGTTTCGGCAAGATCAGCAAACTGGCGGCCGGGCACATGGATTTGCACAGTCGTCATTCGAGCATCGACCTGCCGCAACTGGCGTTATGGGCGGCGCAGGTCGGTGCCGATGCGGCATTGCAGCAAAGTATCCGTGAAGCCAACACCAGCCAGCAGGCATTGGCCATGGCCGCCGCAGCCGGGGTCGCCCTGGGCGATGCAGTCTGCCAGCACGCCCTGGACTTTGCCCGCAGCGTGGTACCGGCGCAGGTTCAGGTGGAAGTCTTCGCCATCGATCGCCAGGGCGGGATTGTTGGCCATGCGGGAGCTTTTCAATGAGGCGCATTCTGTTGCTCGGCGGCGTGACCGAAGCCCTGGCCATTGCCCGCACGCTGGGACCGCAACATATCTACAGCCTGGCCGGTGTCGGTCGGATACCAACGGATCTGCAATGCCAGGTTCGCGTCGGTGGCTACGGCGGCGCCGAAGGCCTGGCGCAATTCATTGGCGATGAAGGCATCGATCTGCTGCTCGACGCCACTCACCCCTACGCCGCCCGAATCAGCCAGAACGCCGCGACCGCCGCGCGCTTGTGCGGCATCCCCTGCTGGGCGCTACGGCGTCCGGCCTGGCAAGCCCAGGCGGGTGATGACTGGCGGGAAGTCAGCGATTGGGCCGAACTGATCGAAGCCCTGAAGCCCTTCCGCCGCCCGCTGTTCACCCTCGGTCGCGAGCCTCTGCAACACCTGGATGAAATTCCTGCGGAGCAATTCTGGACCCTGCGCGCGCTGGACGTCTATCCGGGCAACGAGCGCTGCGAAGTGATCGGCGCACGCGGGCCCTTCCTGATCGACGATGAACGAGCGTTGTTCGAACGCCGGCAGATCGATGTGCTGATCAGCAAGAACAGCGGCAGCACGGCGACCGAGCCGAAGCTTGAAGTGGCGCGCGAGCGTGGGGTGCCGGTGATTGTTTTGAAGCGCCCTGAATTGCCAAGAGTGGAACAGGAGTTTGATTCGGTCGCAGACCTGTTGCGAGCGATGACAGAGCAGTTTTTAACCTGATTTTTGCGAACACGTCAGGACGCCTTCGCGGGCAAGCCCGCTCCCACAGTGGACCTCACCGAACACAAGTCCAGGGCTAGATAAAGAAACCCTGTGGGAGCGGGCTTGCCCGCGAAGGCGCCATTAGTGGCGACGCAAAGGTTGGAACCTACCAGTCACTCAGACTTTACGTACAAATCTTTAAGGAACGACTGACTCTCTTGAGATTCTGAACAATGTTTAAGCGGTGCTGGCATTCTGGAATTCGCGGCTATGATGAAATCAATGAACGCAACGCGCTGCGACACCAAACCGCACACCGCCTTTTTACTTATCGGCCCTGATCAGGCTAAATAGCCCGCGCCTGATCGCCCACCCAAACGGATTTTGTCCCATGTCCCGACAACGGCTCGCAATTGCCTGGATAGCCTGCTTCGCAGTGCTGTTCAATTTGCTCGCCATGCCGATGTCCGGAGCGATGGCGCAAACGTCGAAGTCATCTGCCGAACAGTTGTTGTGGGGCAGTTTCTGCAGCTCCAGCGGCACCAGGATGGTGGCGATTTCCATCGGCGATCTTGAACAGAAAGCCCCGCAAAGCGACGATCACTCCAACATGCAGCATTGCTGGTGCTGCTCGGGTTCTGCGCCATTGGTGGCGTTGCCGGGGCATTCGCCACAGCTGTATTTCGCGCACTTCGAATCCAACCGAAGCCTGCCCGCCACCTCGCTCCAAAGCCCTTCACCGCGCCAGCAATGGCCGAGTCTCAACCCCCGTGCGTCCCCTCTGGTGTGATTTTTTCTCGCAATTGACTGCGTTTTAAATCGTTCCGGAGAACTGCCATGTTGAACAAACTCATCGTTCTGGCTGCGTTGCTGCTGCCTGCCTGCTTTGCCAATGCCCACGAATACAAGGTCGGAGCACTGGAAATCGCTCATCCGTGGTCCCAGGAGTTGCCGCCCAATGCGCCCACCGTTGCGGCGTATTTCGTGATCGACAATGAAGGCAAGACCGCCGACCGCCTGCTCAGCGTCGACACCCCCATCGCGGGCGAAGCGCAATTGCATGAGCACGTGATGCAAGGCGACATGATGAAAATGCAGCACGTATCGAGCGTGGAAGTGCCCGCTGGTGGCCAGGTCACTTTTGCGCCAATGGCCTATCACGTGATGTTGCTGGGCCTCAAGGACCGCAGCCTGCTTGTTGACGGCAAGCGCTTCCCCATGACACTGCACTTCGAGAAGTCCGGTGACGTGACGGTCGAAGTCGCGGTGCAGAAGCAGGCGCCGGACAGCATGCAAGCGCACGTGCACAAGCCGTAATCGCCTGAGCTGAAAACGCCCATGCGCCCGCTTAGCGCCAGGTCATCCAGGCCACGCAATCAGGCATTGAGCCTGACACGCGGCAGCTGGATCAGCCTGTTCGCCATGCTGATGATCTTTATCGGTCCGCTGATTTCTCAGTCTATGCCGATGGATTCGCGCACCATGTCGATGAGCATGCCTGCGGGTATGAGCATGGACATGAGCATGGCGGCGATGGAGCATGCCGACCACGGCACGCAAACCTCCGCCGAGCATTGCCCGCCTGCCCCGGGTCAGCATGTGCTGTGGGAAAAGTGCGGCTATTGCAGCCTGTTGTTCAATTGCCCGGCGCTGACCGGTGGCGTGTCTTTCGCCAACTTCGTCATCCCGCCCGTCAACACCTTCACCACACCCTCTCCGCGCCTGGGCCATGCCCGGCAAACCTTCTTCCCCGGCGCCCGCACCCGCGCCCCGCCTTCCGTCGCGTAAACACCCACCTCCGATCTCACACGGTCCGCAAGACAGCCACAGCAACCTGTGGGAGCGGGCTTGCTCCGGGCGGCGATCCGACGAAGAGGGAGTGTCAGTCAACGTTGATGTCGTCTGACACACCGCTTTCGCGAGCAAGCCCGCTCCCACAGGGACAGCTTCAGGCTGCCGGCCGTGTCGTTTACGACTGTTCGATGGAAGTTGTCATGTCCAGGTTTTCTGCTGTCCCGTGCTTGAGCACTGCCCAAGCCTCTTTTGCCCTGAACGAGTCTTGCATTCGTTTCAGGCACGCCACCGCGATCCTCTGCGGTGCTTTGCTGGCGCCCTCTGCGCTGGCCGATGAACACGCCGGTCACAGTGAAGAACTGAGCCCGACGGTGATTACCGCCGTTGCCCCCAGCTCGCCATTGACCATCGTCACCAACCCCAAGGACCCGCGCCAACCGGTGCCGGCCAGCGACGGCTCGGATTATCTGAAAACCATTCCCGGTTTCGCCCAGGTGCGCAACGGCGGCACCAACGGCGACCCGGTGCTGCGCGGCATGTTCGGTTCGCGGCTGAACATTCTCACCAACGGCGGCATGATGCTCGGCGCCTGCCCGGGCCGGATGGACGCCCCCACTTCCTACATTTCGCCGGAAACCTACGACAAGCTGACCGTGATCAAAGGCCCGCAAACCGTTCTCTGGGGACCGGGCGCTTCGGCCGGCACCATCCTGTTCGACCGCGAACCGGAAAGCTTCGGCGAACTAGGTTCGAGAGTGAATGCCAGCGTGTTGGCCGGCTCCAACGGGCGTTTCGACAAGCTGGTGGATGCCGCTGCCGGCGGGCCACTGGGCTACGTGCGGGTAATCGGCAACACCGCACATGCAGACGACTACCAGGATGGCAACAACGACACCGTCCCATCGCGCTACGACAAATGGAACGGCGACGTCGCACTCGGTTGGACCCCGGATGCCGATACCCTGCTGGAGCTGACCGCCGGCAAGGGTGACGGCGAGGCGCGCTACGCCGGGCGCAGCATGGACGGTTCGCAGTTCCTGCGCGAAAGCCTCGGCCTGCGCTTCGAGAAATCCAACATCGGCGATGTGCTGGATACGGTCGAAGCCCAGGTCTACTACAACTACGCCGACCACGTGATGGACAACTACACCCTGCGCACGCCGTCCGGCACCGGCAAGATGGCCGGCCCGATGGCCTCCAACGTCGACCGCCGTACCCTCGGCGCCCGGGTCAAGGCCACCTGGCGCTGGGCAGATGTGCAACTGATCAGCGGCATCGACGCGCAGACCAACGAACATCGCCAGCGCGGCGCCATGGGCGTCGACGCCTACAAGGACCTGCCCTACACCAAGGATGCCGACTTCCATAACTACGGGGTCTTCGGCGAACTGACCTGGTACGCCGCCGACCGTGACCGTTTGATCAGCGGCGCACGCCTGGACCGCGCCTCGGCCAAGGACTATCGGCAGACCATCGGCTCGGGAATGATGACCCGCCCGAATCCGACCGCCGACGACACCCGCGCCGACACCCTGCCCAGTGGCTTCATCCGCTACGAACATGACCTGGCCGACAGCCCGACCACCTTGTACGCGGGCCTCGGTCACACCCAGCGGTTCCCGGATTACTGGGAGCTGTTTTCACCCAAATCCGGCCCCGCCGGTTCGGTGAATGCCTTCGATTCGATCAAACCGGAAAAAACCACCCAACTCGATTTCGGCCTGCAATACAAGACCGAAGCACTCGAAGCCTGGGCCTCGGGTTACGTCGGGCAGGTGCGCGATTACATCCTGTTCAACTACACCCCAACGATGATGGGCACGACCTCGCAAGCCGAAAACATCGACGCGCGAATCATGGGCGGCGAGCTGGGCGCCGCTTACAACTTCACCGAAAACTGGAAAGCCGACGCGACCCTGGCCTACGCCTGGGGCAAGAACAGCAGCGATGGCTCTGCATTGCCGCAGATGCCGCCGCTGGATGCCCGTTTCGGCCTGACCTACAGCGAAGACAACTGGAGCGCCGGCGCATTGTGGAGAGTGGTTGCCGCGCAAAACCGCATCGACCAGAACAAGGGCAACGTGGTCGGCAAGGACTTCGGCAAGACGCCGGGCTTCGCCGTGTTCTCCCTCAACGGTGCCTATCGGATCAACAGCAACTGGAAGGTCAGCAGCGGCGTCGACAACCTGTTTGGCAAGGCATACGCCGAGCACTTGAACCTGGCCGGCAACGCCGGCTTCGGCTACCCCGCCAATGACCCGCAAGCCATCAAGGAACCGGGGCGAACGCTCTGGACCAAGGTGGACATGAGTTTCTAACCCTTGAGGGCCCCGCTCCCTCTGTGGGAGCGGGCTTGCCCGCGATCGGTTGCGCAGCAACCGCAAAACAAACAACTAAAAGATCCAGCCAAGCGGAGCACACGTGATGAAACAACCCAAAGTGAATTTCTACAACCTGGCCTGGCGCTGGCATTTCTATGCCGGATTGTTCGTTGCGCCATTCATGGTGATGCTGGCCCTGACCGGCACCATTTACCTGTTCAAGCCGCAGCTCGATTCGCTGATGTACAGCAGCCTGCTCAACGTCCCGGCCGGTCATCACACCGTACCGGCCGACGACCTGCTCAAGCGTGTGAAAGACGCGTATCCACAAGCAACGATCAAGCAGTACCTGCCACCGGTCAATGCCGAACGCAGCGCACAGTTTGTCGTGCTCAATGGCGGCACCGAGCTGAATGTATTTGTCGACCCTTACCACGGCGACATCCTCGGCGAGCAAGACGCCAAGAAGAACCTGCAAGCCATCGCGCGGGCGATTCACGGTGAGCTGATGATCGGCACCGTCGGCGATCGGCTGATCGAACTGGCCGCCGGTTGGGGTGTGGTGCTGGTGGTGTCCGGCATTTTCCTGTGGTGGCCGCGCGGTCAGGCGGCGGGCATTCTATGGCCACGCTTGAACAGTCGCGGGCGCGTATTGTGGCGTGACCTGCACGCGGTCACCGGGTTCTGGGGCGCCTCCCTGTTGCTGGTGATGCTGCTCAGCGGCATGACCTGGACCGGGTTCTGGGGCCAGCAATACGCGGCCGTGTGGAACGTCTTTCCGGCGACAATGTGGGATGACGTACCGAAGTCCGATGTCGAGGCGCGCAGCCTCAACACCGCGACCCGCCAGACCGTGCCATGGGCCATGGAAAATACGCCGATGCCGATGTCCGGCGACCATGCCGAACACATGGCCCACGACGGTGCATCGACCGGCCCGGCCGCGCCGACTATCAGCCTGCAAGACGTACAAGACATCGCCACGCAGAGTAAGGTCGAACCGGGCTACAGCATCACTTTGCCGAAATCCGCGACCGGCGTGTTCACCATCTCGGTGTTCGCCGACGACCCGCGTAATGACGCCACGTTGCACATCGACCAATACACCGGCAAGGTTCTGGCCGACGTGCGTTTTGAACACTACGGCAGCGTCGCCCGTGCTACGGAAATCGGCGTGATGCTGCACGAAGGCAAGATGTTCGGCGTGTTCAACCAGATCGTGGTGTTGCTGATCTGCCTGATGATTCTGCTCAGCGCGGTCAGCGGCGTGGTGATCTGGTGGAAGCGTCGTCCGCAAGGAAAACTCGGCGTGCCGCCGCTGCGCCACGATCTGCCGAAATGGAAAACCGCGATGGTGATCATGTTTGCCCTGGCCGTAGCCTTTCCGTTGGTGGGTGCTTCGCTGGTGGCGGTCTGGGTGCTGGATCGTGTGCTGCTGTCGCGTTTTACCCGGCAGACTGAGGGCGCCTCATCTTCATCATGAATCAGCTGAGATGCGCGGGGCTCAATGGGCTGTAAACTCCCCCGCGCGTCACCCTCTCGCATTCAGGGTGTCCTTTCGGGCCTCTTCGCGAGCAAGCCCGCTCCCACAGGTCTTACGCAATCCCTGTGGGAGCGGGCTTGCTCGCGAAGAGGCCATCAGCATCACCTCAAGAGCCACTGCATGACCTCGCTGAACCTCGCAAACATTTCCTGGACGCCCCTGGGTCACGGTCATTGCCATCACCAATTCCAGCTGCGTGATGCCTGTGTGCATGTGGCCGCCGGTGAGTTCGTCGGGCTGATCGGCCCCAACGGCAGCGGCAAGACCAGCCTGTTGCGTTGTGCCTGGCGCTTCAACAAACCGGAAAGCGGCGAGGTCAGGCTTGATCACCACAATGTCTGGAAGCAGTCCTCACGCTGGTGTGCGCAACGCATTGCTGTGGTGTTGCAGGAGTTCCCGGACGCCTTCGGCCTGACCGTCGAGGAAGTGGTCGCCATGGGCCGCACGCCGCACAAAGGCTTGTTCGATGGCGACACGCTTGAAGACTCGAATCTCATCAATCAAGCCCTGGCGTCGGTCGGTCTCGAGGGGTTCGAAGACCACGGGTTCGCTACCCTCTCCGGTGGTGAAAAACAGCGGGTCATCCTCGCCCGCGCCCTGGCCCAGCAACCGCAACTGCTGATCCTCGACGAACCGACCAACCACCTCGACCCGCGCTATCAGCTTGAGCTTTTGAAGTTGGTCAAGCGCCTGGACATCGGCACCCTGGCAAGCATCCACGACCTCAATCTGGCGGCAGCTTTTTGTGATCGGCTGTACGTGATCAACCACGGCCGCATCGTCGCCAGCGGCACGCCGAAAGAAGTCCTGACAGTTGCGCTGCTGCGCAATGTGTTCGGCGTCGAAGCCCTGATCGATGAACATCCCTTGCACGGCTACCCACGGATCACCTGGATAACCCAACCATGAATTTGCGTTCCCTGCTGCGCTCCGGCCTCTGCCTCATGATGCTGTCGGGCTGCGCCCAGGCCTTGGCCGAAGCCACCCATTACCCGCTGACAGTCAAAAGCTGCAACCGCGAAGTGACCTTCACGCAAGCACCGCAACACGCCCTCAGCCACGACATCAACATGACCCAGATGATGCTCGCCCTCGGCCTCAAGCCGCGGATGGCCGGCTACAGCGGCGTCAGTGGCTGGAAGGCCGTGACACCCGACATGCAGTCGCTGCTCGACGGTCTGCCGGAGCTGGCGGCCAAGTACCCGTCGGTGGAAACCCTGCTCAATGCCAACGTCGATTTCCTCTTCGCCGGCTGGGACTACGGCATGCGCGTCGGCGGCGATCTCACTCCGCAGACCCTGCAGCCGCTGGGCATCAATGTGTATGAGCTGAGCGAATCCTGCGCCTTCGTGATGAAGCGCCCACCGGCCAGCCTCGAAGACACCTACAACGATCTGCGCAACCTCGGCAGGATCTTCGACGTGCAGGACCGCGCCAATGCCCTGGTCGCCCACATGCAGGCGCAAGTGGCGGACATTCGCAAAACCCTGCCCGCGCAAAGACCGCGGGTCTTCCTGTACGACAGCGGCGAAGACCGGGCCATGACCTCAGGCCGTCTGGGCGTGCCGCAAGCGCTGATCGACGCCGCTGGCGGGCGCAACATCCTGGAGGATGTCGACGCAAGCTGGACCCGGGTCAACTGGGAAAGCGTGGTCGAACACAATCCGCAGGTGATCGTGATCGTCGACTACAGCGAAATCACCGCCGAACAGAAGATTCAGTTCCTGCTGGCCAACAAGGCCCTGCAATCGGTGGACGCGATCAAGCACCGGCGCTTCATCGTCATCCCGTACGTGCAGGCCACGCCGGGCATCGATAACGTGCTGGCGGTCGCCACCCTGGCCAAGGGTTTCCACGGCGAATGATCAACCGTCGCTACGCCCTGTTGCTGATCGTCCTCGGTGCCCTGTTGCTGGTGTCGTGTGTGGTGTCCCTGGGTTTCGGCCCGGCGCGGGTACCGCTGGACGTGGTGTGGCGCATCCTGTTGCACAAACTGTTCGGCTTCGGTGTGCCGGACTGGAGCCCTGGGCAGGAGCATATCGTCTGGCTGATCCGTGTCCCGCGCATGCTGCTTGGCGCGCTGGTGGGCGCCGGGTTGGCACTGATCGGCGCGGTGCTGCAAGCGGTCACGCGCAACCCGTTGGCTGACCCACACCTGCTCGGTGTGACTTCCGGCGCCACACTTGGAGCGGTGATCGTGGTGCTGCATGTCGGTGAAATCGTTGGCCTGCTGACCTTGCCGATCGCGGCTTTTATCGGGGCATTGCTGAGCATGCTGGTGGTGCTGATGATCGCCAGCCGCCACGGTCGCCTCGACAGTGACCGCTTGCTGCTGTGTGGTGTGGCGGTGTCGTTCGTGATGATGGCGATTGCCAATTTGCTGCTGTTCATGGGCGACCATCGGGCCAGTTCAGCGGTGATGTTCTGGATGCTCGGCGGACTCGGGCTGGCACGTTGGGAATTGCTGGCGGTACCGACGGCAAGTGTGTTGTTCGGGCTGGTTTTGCTGCTGGGCATGGCGCGACCGTTGAATGCGCTGATGGCCGGTGAGCAGACGGCAGTGACCCTGGGCCTGAATGCGCGCACCGTGCGCCTGCGGGTATTTCTGATTGCATCGCTGATGACCGGGGTGCTGGTGTCGATCAGCGGCTCGATCGGTTTTGTCGGGCTGATGGTGCCGCACATCGCGCGTCGTCTGGTCGGGGCTGAGCACCGAAGAGTGCTGCCGGTGTGCGTGTTGCTCGGCAGCGTGTTTCTGGTCTGGGTCGACGTCGCCGCCCGGACGATGATTGCGCCCGAAGACTTGCCCATCGGGGTGGCCACGGCGGCGATTGGCGGGTTGTTCTTCATCGGCTTGATGCGACGTCGTTAACGCCATGTTTAATTAAAGCAAATTTCAAAACTGCATGTATGCCCGGAAAAACTTCGTATTGAGTTAACGCTTAACAAATTCATTACCACACTCATACTCCGCTCCCGCGAGTTGAATAATAAAAACACTCGCGCACTTCAATGACGATTATTCCTACACCTTAATCGTCACTACTCCTACAAGAGCGGAAAGAGGTAAAGATGTTCAAAAAACTCATCATATCCATCGCATTTGTTTCAACGCCTGCATGGGCATCCAAGCCACCCTTTACTGGCGTTGACTACAGCGGTCGATATCAATGTACCGGAATGGACAGCCATATCGGTGAGTTTGAAGGTGTTGTCGACATGAAGCTCAATGCCGAACAAAGTACCGGCGAACATGGCGCCTACGGATTTACTCTGACATTGCTCGACAATTCCCGGTATGACGGGTTTGCTGCCACCGACTTGAATTCGCTGGCGATTTACTTTGCTCATACGGATCCGTCGCTCAAGGATTACGGCGTCGGGATTGCGAAAATTGCTTCAACTCCTGACGGGAAAACTTCATTCACCAAGTACTATTACGGCCCGGAGTACGAAGGTGGCGGACATGGTTTTGAAACCTGCATCAAAAGCTGAGTTGATGCGCCACTGACTTTGTGGGAGCGGGCTTGCTCGCGAAAGCGGTAGGTCAGACACCTTAAATGGTGACTGACACGCCCTCTTCGCGAGCAAGCCCGCTCCCACGTTTGATTTGTGCTGCTCATAACATTCGCGCCCCAATGTGACGCACCTCGGCGCACCAGACCTCTGACCATGTCCTCTCATGGTGCGCCATCAAACCATGCAACCGCTCTAAAACGACATTTCCCTGCCTTTTGCCGACTGGGCACAGCCCTTGCAAAACACACCTTCAGTAGTCCGCATCTGCCAACCAAGAAAACTCATAAGTTCATGGAGATCGCACAATGAAGCGTCGCAGTTTGATCAAGGCTTTCACTCTCTCGGCATCCATTGCCGCAATGGGCATGACCTGGACCGTCCAGGCCGCCGAGACCATCAAGGTCGGTATTCTGCACTCGTTGTCCGGGACCATGGCGATCTCCGAAACGTCGTTGAAAGACATGGCGCTGATGACCATCGACGAGATCAACGCCAAGGGCGGCGTGAACGGCAAGATGCTGGAACCGGTGGTGGTCGACCCGGCGTCGAACTGGCCACTGTTCGCCGAGAAGGGCCGCCAGTTGCTGACCCAGGACAAGGTCGCCGTGGTGTTCGGTTGCTGGACTTCCGTATCGCGCAAATCGGTACTGCCGGTGTTCGAAGAGCTCAATGGCTTGCTGTTCTACCCGGTGCAGTACGAAGGCGAAGAAATGTCGCCGAACGTGTTCTACACCGGCGCCGCGCCCAACCAGCAGGCGATCCCTGCCGTTGAATACCTGATGAGCGAAGAAGGCGGCAGCGCCAAACGCTACTTCCTGCTCGGCACCGACTACGTCTACCCGCGCACCACAAACAAGATCCTGCGTTCGTTCCTGCACTCCAAAGGCGTGGCCGACAAGGACATCGAAGAGGTCTATACCCCGTTCGGTCACAGCGACTACCAGACCATCGTCGCCAACATCAAGAAGTTCTCGGCGGGCGGCAAGACTGCCGTTATCTCCACCGTCAACGGCGACTCCAACGTGCCTTTCTACAAAGAACTGGCGAACCAGGGCCTGAAAGCCACCGACGTTCCGGTTGTGGCGTTCTCGGTCGGCGAAGAAGAACTGCGCGGCATCGACACCAAGCCACTGGTGGGCAACCTGGCGGCGTGGAACTACTTCGAATCGGTCGAGAACCCGGTGAACAAGAAGTTCGTCGATGACTGGAAGGCCTACGCGAAAAAACACAACCTGCCAGGCGCCGACAAAGCAGTGACCAACGACCCGATGGAGGCCACTTATGTCGGCATCCACATGTGGGCGCAAGCGGCGGAAAAAGCCAAGTCCACCGACGTCGACAAAGTCCGCGAAGCCCTGGCCGGCCAGACCTTTGCCGCGCCGTCCGGCTACACCCTGACCATGGACAAGACCAATCACCACCTGCACAAGCCGGTGATGATCGGCGAGATCCAGGCCGACGGTCAGTTCAACGTGGTGTGGCAGACCGAAGGGCCGATCCGCGCCCAGCCTTGGAGCCCGTTCATCCAGGGCAACGACAAGAAGCCGGAGTATGCGGTGAAGAGCAACTAAGCCACTGGATGTCGGCCCTGACGAAATTGTCCGGTCCGACACAATTCCCTGTGGGAGCGGGCTTGCTCGCGAAAGCGTCGTGTCAGTCGACATCATTGCTGAATGACACTCCGCCTTCGCGAGCAAGCCCGCTCCCACAATGTCCGCGTCAAGGCGACTATTTATGCCCACCGCCCTCTACCGCTTCTTCCTCGCCATCGCCCTCTTGTTGCCGATGGCCGCCCACGCCGGCGACGCCGAAGACTTCGTCGCCGCCAATCCCGTGCAGCAAGCCAGACTGCTGGAAACCTGGGCGGCGCAGCCCGATCCGGCCCGCATCGAACTGATCAACGCCCTGCAACAAGGCGAGTTGACCGTCGACGGCCAGCCGAAAACCTTGCGCCTGAACAACCGCCTTCGGGGACTGATCGACACCGCACTGGCCAGTCATCAGTTGCTCGCTGCCGACGCCAAAATCCGTCTGGCCGCCGCGCAGCAATTGCAGAAGAGCGCCAAACCGGCACAGTTGAAATTCCTCGACCAGCAACTGGCGGGCGAGAAGAACGAGAGCGTTCACGCCGCCCTCAGCCTTGCCCTGGCCAATCTGCAATTGGTGGACGCTGACCCGGCTGTGCGCCTCGCCGCGGTGCGTTTGCTCGGCGAGACCGGCGACCCGCTGGCCCGCACCCGCCTCGAAAGCCTGCTGGAGCCGGGCGTTGAAACCGAGGCGAATGTACGTACCGCCGCTGAAACCAGCCTCTCTCAAGTCAAACGCAAACTGCTGGTCGGCGAGATGCTCGGCCAGGCCTTCAGCGGCATGTCGCTGGGCTCGATCCTGCTGCTCGCCGCCCTGGGGCTTGCGATCACCTTCGGCCTGCTCGGCGTGATCAACATGGCCCACGGCGAGATGCTGATGCTCGGCGCCTACTCGACCTATGTGGTGCAACTGATGTTCCAGCGCTTCGCGCCGCAGGCCATCGAGTTCTATCCACTGGTCGCGTTACCCGTGGCGTTTTTCGTCACCGCGGCCATCGGCATGGCGCTGGAGCGTACGGTGATTCGCCACCTCTACGGCCGTCCGCTGGAAACCCTGCTCGCCACCTGGGGTATCAGCCTGATGCTGATTCAACTGGTTCGCCTGGTGTTCGGCGCGCAGAACGTCGAAGTGGCCAACCCGGCGTGGCTGTCGGGCGGGATTCAAGTGTTGCCGAACCTGGTGCTGCCGTACAACCGCATCGTAATCATTGCCTTTGCGCTGTTTGTGGTGGTGCTGACCTGGCTGCTGCTGAACAAGACACGCCTGGGCCTGAACGTGCGCGCCGTCACCCAGAACCGCAACATGGCCGCCTGCTGCGGCGTACCCACCGGGCGCGTGGACATGCTCGCCTTCGGCCTCGGCTCGGGCATCGCCGGCCTCGGTGGCGTGGCCCTGAGCCAGATCGGCAACGTCGGCCCGGACCTCGGCCAGAGCTACATCATCGACTCGTTCCTGGTAGTGGTGCTCGGCGGTGTCGGTCAGTTGGCCGGTAGCGTGCTGGCGGCGTTCGGCCTGGGGATCGCCAACAAGATTCTCGAACCGCAGATCGGTGCCGTGCTCGGCAAGATCCTCATCCTCGCGCTGATCATTCTGTTCATCCAGAAACGTCCGCAAGGTCTCTTCGCACTCAAAGGACGGGTGATCGACTGATGAACCAACCTCTATTGATCACGGCCACGCAAAAGGCCGGCCCGAAAGTCACGATTGCCGTCGGTGCGTTGATCCTCGCTCTGTTGTTGGCATTGCCGCTGCTGTCGCTGTTGCCGGCGGACAACACGCTGCACGTCTCCGCCTACACGCTGACCCTGGTGGGCAAAATCCTCTGTTACGCCATTGTCGCGTTGGCCCTCGATCTGGTCTGGGGCTACGCCGGGCTGCTGTCCCTCGGCCATGGCCTGTTCTTCGCCCTTGGCGGTTACGCGATGGGCATGTACCTGATGCGCCAGGCCTCGGGCGATGGTTTGCCGGCGTTCATGACCTTCCTGTCGTGGACCGAAATGCCGTGGTTCTGGACCGGCACCAGCAGCTTCCTCTGGACCTTGTGCCTGGTGGTCCTGGCGCCGGGGTTGCTGGCGTTGGTATTCGGTTTCTTCGCCTTCCGTTCGCGGATCAAGGGGGTGTACTTCTCGATCATGACCCAGGCCCTGACCTTCGCCGGCATGCTGCTGTTTTTCCGCAATGAAACCGGGTTTGGCGGCAACAACGGCTTCACCAACTTCCGCACCATTCTTGGCTTCGGCATCACAGAACCAGGCACCCGCGCGGTGCTGTTTTTCGCCACGGTGCTGTTGCTGGTGGCGAGCCTGTACATCGGCTGGCGCCTGGCGCAGAGCAAGTTCGGCCGGGTGCTGACCGCCCTGCGTGACGCGGAGAACCGCCTGATGTTCTGCGGCTACGATCCGCGCGGGTTCAAGTTGTTTGTCTGGGTGTTGAGCGCGGTGTTGTGTGGCCTGGCCGGAGCGCTGTACGTGCCGCAAGTCGGCATCATCAACCCGAGCGAGATGTCGCCGACCAACTCGATTGAAGCGGCGGTGTGGGTGGCCCTTGGCGGTCGCGGAACGCTGATCGGCCCATTGCTCGGTGCCGGTGTGGTCAACGGCATGAAGAGCTGGTTCACCGTGGCGTTCCCCGAGTACTGGCTGTTCTTCCTCGGCGCGCTGTTCATCGTTGTGACCCTGTACCTGCCCAAAGGCGTGATCGGTCTGCTGAAGAAAAGAGGTGAATCATGAGAATCACGGCAACCGCTGAATTCATGCTCGAACCGGCGTTTTTCCCCGTAGAACCCAACAAGGACGCCGGCAGCAGCCGTGACGCCATCGGTCTCGGCCAGCGCGCCGGTAAAGGCTTGAACACGCGCCACGGCACCATCCTGACCCTGGAAGACATCAGCGTCAGCTTCGACGGCTTCCGTGCGCTGAACACTCTGAACCTGTACATCGGCGTCGGTGAGTTGCGCTGCATCATCGGCCCCAACGGCGCGGGCAAGACCACGCTGATGGACGTGATCACCGGCAAGACCCGCCCCAGTCACGGCAAGGCCTGGTTCGGCGAAACCCTGGACCTGACGCAGATGAGCGAAGTGCAGATCGCCCAGGCCGGTATCGGCCGCAAGTTCCAGAAGCCGACGGTGTTCGAAGCCTTGAGCGTGTTCGAGAACCTGGAACTGGCACAGAAAACCGACAAGTCGGTATGGGCCAGCCTGCGGGCGCGCTTGAACGGTGAACAAAAAGATCGCATCGCCGAAGTGCTGGAGACCATTCGCCTGACCAGCTCGGTCAATCGCCCGGCCGGCCTGCTGTCCCACGGCCAGAAACAGTTCCTGGAGATCGGCATGCTGCTGATGCAGGACCCGCAATTGCTGCTGCTCGACGAACCGGTAGCGGGCATGACCGACGCCGAAACCGAATTCACCGCCGAGCTGTTCAAGAGCCTGGCGGGCAAGCATTCGCTGATGGTGGTGGAACACGACATGGGTTTCGTCGGCTCCATCGCCGACCACGTCACCGTGTTGCATCAGGGCAGTGTGCTGGCCGAGGGGTCACTGGGGCAGGTGCAGGACAACGAGCGGGTGATCGAGGTGTATCTCGGTCGCTAAACCTGCAAATACATATCCCCTGTGGGAGCGGGCTTGCTCGCGAATGCGTCGGCACATTCAACATAAAAGTTGCCTGACACTCCGCCTTCGCGAGCAAGCCCGCCCCCACAGGAGATTGGGGAGATTATGGAAATGCTGCAAGTCGAAAAACTGCACCAGTACTACGGCGGAAGCCACATCCTGCGCGGCCTGACATTCGACGTGAAGGTCGGCGAGGTCACCTGCCTGCTCGGGCGCAACGGCGTGGGCAAGACCACCCTGCTCAAATGCCTGATGGGCCTGCTGCCCGCCAAGGAGGGTGCGGTGAAGTGGGAAGGCAAACCGATCACCACGTTCAAGCCGCACCAGCGCGTGCATGCCGGCATTGCCTACGTGCCGCAAGGCCGGGAGATCTTTGGCCGCCTCACCGTGGAAGAAAACCTGCTGATGGGGCTGTCGCGTTTCCCCGGTAGCGAAGCCAGGGAAGTGCCGGCGTTCATCTACGAGCTGTTCCCGGTGCTGCTGCAAATGAAGCAACGCCGGGGGGGCGACCTGTCCGGCGGCCAGCAACAACAACTGGCCATCGGCCGTGCGTTGGCCAGTCGCCCTCGCCTGCTGATCCTCGATGAGCCCACTGAAGGCATCCAGCCGTCGGTGATCAAGGAAATCGGAGCAGTGATCAAAAAACTCGCCGCCCGGGGCGACATGGCAATTCTACTGGTCGAGCAGTTCTACGACTTCGCCGCCGAACTGGCCGATCAATACCTGGTGATGTCCCGGGGCGAAATCGTGCAACAGGGTCGCGGCGAGAACATGGAAGCCGAAGGTGTGCGCGGCTTGGTTACCATCTAAGGTTCGATCTAATCTGTAGCATCCTGACGATAATTAGAAACCATGAATCTACCTGCCTCCCTTTTGTTCACGCCCAGCTGGCATGCCGAGCTCGAACTCGGTTACGCCCGGTTCGGCGAGACCTCGCGCCCGGTTCTGCGCCGGCATAAAGGTCCGCTGCGGGTACAAAAACACCTGTATGCCGAAGGACCGGAAGTCTGCCAGCACATCATCGTCCACCCACCCGGCGGGATTGCCGGTGGTGATCGGCTGGACATCGCGGCCAGCGTCGAACGCGATGCCTGGGCACAGATCACCAGCCCCGGTGCAGCCAAGTGGTATCGCGCCGCCGGCCCCGCTTATCAGCAACTGAAGTTGAAGGTGGCGGCCGGCGCGACACTGGAATGGCTGCCCCAGGAGACAATCATATTCAGCGCTGCCCAGGCTGAACTCAGCACCACAATTGACCTTGAAGGCGATGCGCGGCTGTTCTACTGGGACGTCGTGGCCCTGGGCCGTCCGGCCAGTGGCGAGCGCTTCGACCTTGGACACTTCCAGGCGCATCTGGATATCCGCCGCAACGGTCAGTTGCTCTGGCATGAGCGCCAGCGCATTGTCGGGGCGGACGGTTTGCTTGATTCGCCCATCGGGCTGGATGGGCAACCGGTGTTTGCGACGTTGTTGGTGACTGGGGAAATCGATAGCGACTTGCTGGAAACCTGCCGCTCGCTGCCCAACGACGTGCGCGGGGATCTGACCCAACTGCCTGGGTTGCTGGTTGCACGGTGTCTGGCCAGTGAAGCGTTGTTGGCACGGGGATGGTTGATTGAACTTTGGAAGTTGTTACGCCCCGCCCTTCTGGGTCGCGAGGCCGTGTCACCCAGAATATGGAGCACCTGAAATGCGATCGAATGTGGGAGCGGGCTTGCTCGCGAATGCGGTGGGCCAGTCAGCATTGATGTTGAATGACACTCCGCATTCGCGAGCAAGCCCGCTCCCACAGGGTTTGTATTCACAGATCCGAACTTTTTAATCTGCCCGGATGGATGTCTACGATGGACCTGACCCCACGCGAAAAAGACAAGCTGCTGATCTTCACTGCCGGCCTGGTGGCCGAGCGGCGTTTGGCTCGCGGTGTGAAGCTCAATTACCCGGAGGCCATGGCCTACATATCCGCCGCGCTGCTTGAAGGCGCCCGCGACGGCCAGACCGTGGCCGATCTGATGCACCTGGGCACCACTCTGCTGACCCGCGAACAGGTGATGGAGGGCATCCCGGAAATGATCCCGGAAATCCAGGTCGAGGCCACCTTCCCCGACGGCACCAAACTGGTCACCGTCCACCAACCCATCGCCTGAGGTCGCGCCATGACTTACCACATTCGCGATGCCGTGCATGCCGATCTGCCGGCCATTCGTGACATCTACAACGACGCGGTGCTCAACACCACGGCGATCTGGAACGAGCAAGCGGTCGACCTCGAAAACCGCCAGACCTGGTTCAGCGCCCGGCAATCCCAGAGTTATCCGATTCTGGTGATTGTCGATGCCGACAACTCGGTGCTCGGGTACGCCTCGTTCGGCGACTGGCGGCCCTTCGACGGTTTCCGCCACACCGTCGAGCACTCGGTCTACGTGCGCAGCGACCAGCGTGGCAATGGCCTCGGCCCGCAACTGTTGGAAGCACTGATCGAACGCGCCAAAGGCTGCGGCAAGCACGTGATGGTCGCCGCCATCGAAAGCGGTAACGCCGCATCCATTCGCTTGCATGAGCGCATCGGGTTTATCACCACCGGGCAAATGCCCCAGGTCGGCACCAAGTTCGGTCGCTGGCTGGACCTGACCTTCATGCAACTGACCCTTGATCCCGGCGCGCAACCGCCGAGCGTCGACCAGGAGTAATGCCCGATGAACGCCGCCCAACTGCGACGCGTCAACGTTGAAAGCTTTGCGCATTATCGCCAGGGACTGATCGACCTGCTGCTCGATGCCGTCGGCTATGGCGCCAGTGTCGGATTCATGGCGGACCTCGATGCGACCCAGGCCCACGCCTATTTCGATGAGGTCCAGGACAACCTGAACAAGGGCAATCTGTTGCTGTGGGTGGTGGTCAAGGACGAACAGGTGCAGGCCAGCGTGCAGTTGGGTTTGTGCCAGAAAGCCAACGGCCTGAACCGCGCCGAAGTGCAGAAGCTGCTGGTGCGTGAACATGCGCGGCGCCGCGGTCTGGGCCAGCAACTGATGAGCGCTCTGGAGGTGGCCGCCCTGCAGCACAAGCGCGGCATGCTTTATCTCGACACCGAGGCGGGCTCTCCTGCCGAAGACTTCTACAAGGCGCTGGGTTATACCCGCGCCGGCGAAATTCCCGACTACGCCTGCGACCCGAGCGGCCGCTACAAACCGACCGCCCTCTACTACAAGATTCTCCAAGGAGCCCATTGATGATTCCCGGTGAATACCAGATCCAGCCCGGCGAGATCGAACTCAACGTCGGCCGGCGTACCCTCAGCCTGATGGTGGCCAACAGTGGCGACCGGCCGATCCAGGTCGGCTCGCATTACCACTTTTTCGAAACCAACGACGCCCTGGCGTTCGACCGTGCCGCCAGTCGCGGCATGCGCCTGAACATCCCGGCCGGCACGGCGGTGCGTTTCGAACCGGGGCAGAGTCGCGAGGTGGAGTTGGTGGATCTGGCGGGGCATCGTCGGGTGTTCGGGTTTGCCGGCAGGATCATGGGCGATCTTGATTAAAGATCAAAAGATCGCAGCCTCGCTTCGCTCGACAGCTCCTACAGAAAAACGCGATTTACGGGGAAACACGATCCCCCTGTAGGAGCTGTCGAGCGAAGCGAGGCTGCGATAGCGAGCGACGCGAGCGGTCTCAAATACAATTGAATCCCAAGGCAAGCGCATGAAAATCTCAAGACAAGCCTACGCCGACATGTTCGGTCCCACCGTCGGTGACAAGGTGCGCCTGGCCGATACCGAGTTGTGGATCGAAGTGGAACAGGACTTCACCATCTACGGCGAAGAAGTGAAATTCGGTGGCGGCAAAGTGATCCGTGACGGACAGGGTCAGAGCCAGTTGCTCGCCGCCGAAGTGGTCGACACCCTGATCACCAACGCGCTGATCATCGATCACTGGGGCATCGTCAAGGCCGACGTCGGCCTCAAGGACGGGCGCATCGCCGCGATCGGCAAGGCCGGCAACCCGGACATCCAGCCCAACGTCAGCATCGCCATTGGCGCCAGCACCGAAGTCATCGCCGGCGAAGGCATGATCCTCACCGCTGGCGGCATCGACACCCACATCCACTTCATCTGCCCGCAGCAGATCGAAGAGGCGCTGATGAGCGGCGTCACCACCATGATCGGCGGCGGCACCGGGCCGGCCACCGGCACCAATGCGACCACATGCACCTCCGGACCATGGCACCTGGCGCGCATGCTCCAGGCTGCCGATGCCTTCCCGATGAACATTGGCCTGACCGGCAAGGGTAACGCCAGCCTGCCGGAGCCGTTGATCGAACAGGTCAAGGCCGGTGCCATCGGCCTCAAGTTGCATGAGGACTGGGGCACCACGCCGGCGAGCATCGACAACTGCCTGAGCGTGGCCGATCAGTACGATGTTCAGGTGGCGATCCACACCGACACCCTCAACGAGTCCGGTTTCGTCGAGGCCACCCTCGCCGCCTTCAAGGGCCGCACCATTCACACCTATCACACCGAAGGTGCCGGTGGCGGACACGCACCGGACATCATCAAGGCCTGCGGTTTTGCCAACGTACTGCCGAGTTCCACCAATCCGACCCGGCCGTTCACCCGCAACACCATCGACGAACACCTCGACATGCTGATGGTCTGCCACCACCTGGACCCAAGCATTGCCGAAGACGTGGCCTTCGCCGAAAGCCGCATCCGCCGCGAGACCATTGCCGCCGAAGACATCCTCCACGACCTCGGCGCGTTCTCGATGATCAGCTCCGACAGCCAGGCCATGGGCCGGGTCGGCGAAGTCATCACGCGCACCTGGCAGACCGCCGACAAGATGAAAAAACAGCGCGGCCCCTTGCCCGGTGATGGCGAAGGCAACGACAACTTTCGCGCCAAACGCTACATCGCCAAGTACACCATCAACCCGGCGATCACCCATGGCATCAGTCACGAAGTGGGTTCGGTGGAAGTCGGCAAATGGGCCGATCTGGTGCTGTGGCGTCCGGCGTTTTTTGGCGTGAAACCGACGCTGATTCTCAAGGGCGGCGCCATCGCGGCCAGCCTGATGGGCGACGCCAACGCCTCGATCCCGACCCCGCAACCGGTGCATTATCGTCCGATGTTCGCAAGCTTCGGCGGCTCGTTGCATGCCACCAGCCTGACCTTCATCAGCCAGGCCGCGCAGGAAGCCGGCCTTCCCGAGGCCCTGGGTTTGAAGAAGAAAATCGCCGTGGTCAAAGGCTGCCGCGAGGTGCAGAAAACCGACCTGATCCACAACGACTACCTGCCGAATATCGATGTCGATCCGCAGACCTATCAGGTCAAGGCCGACGGTGTGTTGTTGTGGTGTGAACCGGCGGATGTATTGCCGATGGCACAGCGGTATTTCCTGTTCTGAATTTGCCTGCGTTCAGCTCCGTAGCAGCTGTCGAGCCTACGAGGCGGCGTTCGGCTCCGTAGCAGCTGTCGAGCTTGCGAGGCTGCGTTCGGCTGCGCAGCAGTCGTAAAGTCAGACGAAGCGGTATTTCAGATAAACCTCGCATCCAGGGTTTACGACTGCTTCGCAGCCGAACGCCGCCTCGCAAGCTCGACAGCTGCTACAGAATCGAACGCAGGTTTCGTCAGTTGGTTTGTTTGGCGATTATTGCCGCCATTTCCGGTTCATCCAGGTGATCCAGCGCTTTATCCACCAGCAAATGTACGCCATCGGCCATGCGGCTGAGTGCCAGGGCCACGGAGCGGCTTGAGCCTTGCACATGGTCGGCGAGGTCGGCGGCGATTGCACTGATGGACAGCAGGTCTTGCGAGGCGTTGGCCAGGAGTGATTCGGTGTTGATGTCCGGGCAAACGCTGAAGAGCTGGCCTTTGCGTTTCGGTGGTTTTTTTCCGGTAGGTGGGAAGTGATGGTCGAGGGTGCGTTCGGCGGCTTCGTGGAGTTTGTTGGAGTCGAGGGATTCGTAGGGCGATGCCGGATCGGTTTCCGGAGGGTTTGGCGTTACCTTGAACATAGGATGAGTTTCCTAATGGTGTGCCACCCCTTTTGCGACTAAACGAAAGGGGAGGCAGCTGTACGCAGGTTAGTCGACCGGGAAACTCAGCAATCCGGCGCGCCCGAAGGCGCCCTGCGTACAACCACCATCAAGTACAGGTAAAGACCTGCATGACAGATGCACGCACAACCGAGTTAACGCGGGCGACTAAACCCGACCACTGATGAGCAGTGGCAGGGAAACGATAGAGGCCAGCCCCAAGGTGCACAAGCCGGCGGATTCTGGCGCAACCGTAGGCAATGGCACAAGGTCTTGTAGCTTTCGTGAAGTAACTTCGAGAGCGGTTGAACAAAGCTTGTCGATAAGCGTTTAAAGATGCAGGAAAGCGCTTTGTGCACGAGGAAAAACCCTCGAAAACTGAAGACGCTTCCCACACTCTTATGTCGAGGCCTTGGCATTTTCGGTTCTTATTGACCGGAAGAAACTCTCATTCGCTCCAACCCGGCCCGATCCATCGCTTGTCGAGTAAGTGTCAGAAGACGCTGCTTGGTCTGCTGATCGATATCACTCAACGCTTGGGTATAAGCCTCGTCACTCATCTGCAGACCTGCGGCGTACTCGTCTTCCTTTTTGCCCAATTCGCGACAAAGCGCTTTGATCTCCTGCTCCACGGCGGTCTTGTCAGCCGGCGCCACCACCTCACCCCGTCTCTGCAAGGCATCCTGCAACTCGGTGGTGGCGTCGATTCGTCTTTTCAAACCGTTGAGTTCTTCGCTGTTTGTCGACTCCAGCCAGGTTCGCCACAGCGGTTGATCAAGAATCCGCTCCACCAGCAAATCCCCCTCCTCCAGCGCGACGATCCGCTCGAACGCCGCGTCGATCATGTCCCTGCTGACCTCGGCCATCCTGCGGAACTGCATGCCACGGGCCTGCCACGGTAGATCCAGACGTTCTGCCAGATCGGTCATGTAGGCCAGGTGCACCTCGACCTCGTCGATGGTGCCGGTCACATTCCCCAGGCTGTCTGCCCTGCGAAAGTGCTCGCCGGCCGCCAAGCGCGCCGCGACCCGCTGGCGGGCGATTGCACCGAGTTCATCGAGCCGGGACTTGCCACATGCCAACTCCAGCAACTGTGCTTCGATCAGATCCACGCTCTGCAGCGCATAGGCCTCCTGGATCAACACCTGCATGCCCATGGCATTGAACAACTGCGTCCCGCCGTCCACGCATGCGGTGGGTGTGGCAGCTTCGGTGAACAGCTTCACCCGCAGTTCGCTATCAACCGCCATTGCCTCGATCATCCGCCAGACTTTGGCCGTCAGATCCACCTGATACTCGCCCCCGGCCCTGAAGTCGGCAGACATCGTGAGCTGACGGATCTCATTGAAAAACGGCAGCGAGTCGAATTCATCCTCGACTTCGTCCCAGGCTTGCTGCTTGAGTTGCCATTGCCGCTCGGTCATACCTGCGGACCATTGCGCGCTATCCACCGTGCCTCGAGGCGGGTAAGGACGTTCGGGGTCCATGCCGACCGATTCGATGTACATTTTGAGAATGTCGAGGTTTTCCGCCGAGATCCATTGCGGTTCGCGGCTGATCAGAGTCCTTGCCAGTAACTCGGCACGGAACGAACCGGGCGCAACGACGGGGATTTGGCTGATCGGGTTATTGCGCAGATCGAGAAAAATATTCCGCGGACGCAATTGTGCAAACAGCCCGACGGGCCAACTATCCAGCCCCGTTTCATTGAGCTGCAACACATGCAGGCGTGGCATCCGGCTAATGTCCGGGATGAGTTTCAGCGGGTTGCCGCGCAGCCCCAACGAACGTAGACCCGTCAGTTTTTTCAGGCGATCCACTGACACGGGATCCAGTTCAATGCGGTTGTCATTGAGGTACAGGTCAGTGAGGTGAGGCATCTCACTGATCACCGGCGGCACGACAGTCAGCAGATTGCCCTGCAGATTGAGGTATCTGGTTCGGCGAAACGAACCCAGAAAAGCCAGATGTTCATCACGCAGTCCGCCCTCAAGCAGGGTCAGGCGGGTGACATGGTCGAAATTGGCCGTAAGCTTCGGCAGGTTGGTCAGGTGTTGACGAATCATCGGAATTTTTTCCGGGCTCAGGTCCAGCTCCTGCGGCATTACCACGCCCGGCGCGTCGTACCCTGCGGGTCCGGTTCGCTGCCAGCTTTGCCGGATAACCTTGTAAAGCTTCTCACGCGACTGCCACTCGGCCCGCCCCGCCGCGCTGAAACGAAAAGAAGTCGTCGGTGAATCCACCCAGCGCCGCAATGCCTGGTTCAACCGATTGAACTCGACCTCCAGCGCGGTCAGCCGTTGATCGACTGAACCGCCGTTGTGCGTGAACTCCGTCAGCAAGGTTTCAACCTGTTCAGGCGAGAAGCCCGGATACAGTGACCGCGCCCGCCGCCGCAATCCCATGCCGCGCGGGACCTGCTGCGCATAACCTTGCATGCCACCGCGCAGGCGCATGACGGTCGGATCGTAAGTCGGTTTGAAATTCGGGTTGTCCCGCAGAATCGGCTCAAACAACTGACGATCCAGCGGGTGTGCCTTTATCGCTTGTTCCAGGCGTGCTGCCTCGTTGATGCCGAACCCCAGGGCTGCTCGTTGCGAATCCGGCAACGCATGCAGCACCGCGGCATACACATTGTCCGCACCATGCAGGTGTTGATCGCTGTCGTCCCTCGCTTCGTATTTGCCATCCTCATCCAAGATCAGCACTTTGCGGATCGATGCGTCGACGGGGCCGAGACTGTCGGTCAACGCGCCCCCGAATGAATACTCACGAACCTCCAGGCGCACATCCGCCGGCCAGCCCGGCAAGGCCGCCAGGGAGTGCAACTCCAGGCGCGCGGTGTCAGCGTTGTGCATGGCGTCGAGGTAAAGGCCCTCATAGGCCCGTGTCATCCGCAGTTGCTCGGCGGCCTTGCGGGCATGTTCCGCCAGCCGCAAGGGTACGCGTTTTTTTTCGCTCAGGTGTCGCACGTCCGAAGGGTGCGCCTCACCCAGCAGTTCTTGCGCCTGGCTGATCGAAATCTCTGCAAAATCCCCCTTGAGCAAATTCACCAGAGGATCGTCCGAACGGGTCCGGCGACTGTACAGAAGGTCGAACAACTGCCGCTTGCGCTGGCCCAACTGTGCCGCCCATTGATCGCGCAATGCTTCGGTACGCTTCTGCGCGTCACCGGATAACCATTTATCGAGCAGTTCGCGAAGCGCCTGTTCGTCAAGGAACCCCACCACTCGCCCGGGCAGCGCCCCCGCCAGCAGGTCAGACCAGGTCATCTGCAACGTATTGGCCGATGACGCCTGGGCATAGCCGTCCTTGATCGCCGCCCCTGTCAATCCAGGTCCCTGGAAGACTTCAATGGCCTTGTCGTCGGGCCAGCCATCCATTTCGGTCATGGATCGCACGGCGTAATCGGCCCACTCCTCGCCAATCCGGTTGGCCAGAATCTGCTCTGCGCAGGCTTGCGCATCGGTATGGGCCTTGAAGCGCTTGAGGGTATCGGCCAACAGAGCGGGAGGGGTCTCCTGTTCGACGTGAAGCCGGCGCAGCATATTTTCGTGCATGCCGCTGGCGGTCAGAATCTGCTCCAGGGTTTCATCGGAAAGTCCATCCACCGAAGCGCCCAGACGCCTGAGTATTTGCCCCTTGTCCCATTCGAGCGGTTGGTCGAGCTCCGTCTTCCAACTGCCGGCACCGTTGTGCTCCAACAGCGGCTGATAGGCATCGGCGCGAGTCGGGTGTTGAATCCGATGCCGGCCAGTGACCGGGTCTTGCCTGACTGCGTAGCATTTGTCATCACGGCGCAGCAGGTCCTGCTCCTGATGACGGTACAAGCCTGTGTCACTGGCCTTCGCCCCATCGGGCAATACGACCGGTTGTTCATAGGGAGCGAGGTCAGGGTTCCACAAACGCTCCTTGCCGCCGACCTCCACGGGTTTGAGCCCCTCGACAAACGGCGACACCTTAATCGGCGCGACACCGGTGCCGGGCAATACATGTCCGGCGCTCATGAGCGCCAATTGCGCGAAGTTGATCAAGACCCCATTGAAATAGGCAGAGGCCTGCTCCTTGTCACCCTTGCTCCAGTCCTCGATGCCTTCGGCCACCTCGGCGAGCATCTGCGCGACCATGATGCCGAGCATGGCTTCGCCCAGTCCGGGCACCAGCATTGCGGTGAAATTGAACACGTTCCAGGCGATCGACAGGTAACTGGTCAGGCGTTTGAAGCGTGCGTTGGCATCCTCATCGTCGGTCGGTACGGCAATGAGCCGAGCATCGGCAATGGCCTTGTCACGACGCGCCACAAAAAGAGCAATCCACAGATCACCTGTAATCCGGTTGGTGATGGGCTCGGCATTGGGGTTTTCAACCGCGGTTTCACGCCACCACGGCCCCATGTCGAGCGGTTCGCGCTCGCGCCAGGTGAAGGTCGTGAGACGTTCGTTGACCCTGGCGAAAAACAGCCCTTTGTCCTTCTGCGCCACAAAACGGCTGAAAAAGGCCTGGTAATCCGTATTTCTCAACTGACCCAGCAGCTCCTTCATGAACGCGGTCAGCGACGGGTACTCCTTCACGGGGTGGTCAGGATCGTCTGGAACGTAGGCGATCAATGGGCCGGATATACGGGTTTGTTGATGTATGTCGTCCCGACGCAGCAGGTCTTCTCTCACGCCCTGAGAGCCATTGGCCAGAAATGCCTGCAACAGCTTGAACTGTTCGTAGGCGTTTTCAGGCAGCACCGGTATACGCTCAGACCATTCACTCCAGAACTTTAATGATTCGGGGGTCAGTTCATCGACCAATTGCTTGATTTTCGAGGGTTCGCTAACCGCACTGAACAGCACAATGCCCGTCAACCGAAAGCCCATCAGCGACAAACGATGACTATGCAAAGGCTCGTCATACAGGGTGACGTCGGCTTTCCCCTCACGTATCTGCACCAGCTTGCGGTAGGCATGATCGCTGATATCGCCCTTTAGCTGGGCAATCAGCGCGGCCACATGAAAAGCCGCCTTTTCACTGGCCACCGAATCCCGTTGCAAGGTTCGCTGTGCCTGTGGGGTATCGGGCAACAGGACGGACTTGATGTGTCTCTGGTATTGCCCGCCGATGTCCAGGCTTCGGCACAAGGCTGCAAACGCTGGAAGGGTGATGGCCGGTTCAAGGCTGAGACTGCCCCGACTGTCTCTGCGGTATACACCGGAGCTGTTGCGCAACGCGCCAGGTGCCGTTTCGTCTTCCTCGAAGTTGTGCAGCGCTGCTTCCAGCAACGTGGATTGGCGGACACGACTGGCCCCGGTATCGATGCCGAAAATGAACTTGCTCGGCACCTCGAGCTGTACGGTGAGTTCGTTGAAGTTCTCGACCGTACTGAATTTCGACTGCAAAGCCGTTTTGAGCAACGGCTCGGCGAAGGCATTGATGTCGTGTTTAAAGTCGCCCTGGGTCTGGTCCAGTACGTCTTGCAAACGCCAGCGCTCAGCCATCAACTGCTTGAGGTATTGACGGTCGATTTCCCGCGCGCCGCTATACCACTCGGGCATTTTCGGCGTGAGCGCCAGCAGGGACTTCAACCTCTCCACCGGCGCACTTTTGATGGCGCCGGGGATCACGTCGTTTGCACGACGGTAATGTATCCCGTGACTATCGATGGACACAGCGCCCGGTATTTTCTGTGAGTTGCTTCCATGCAAATCAGACACGTTTGAATCACCTTGATGACAGGAAAAGAACTACCAGCTTATTCACCTGCACCTGAAACAAAAGTCCAAATAGCTGCTTGACCGCCTCCTGAAAAGGCTCCGAGGGATCGAAAATCAGGGAGCCAAAAACATATATCTACCACCATCGGTGTGGCCGCCTGTGCCACCGCATGAGCGGTCGTGTTTTTTCCGCCAAAGGGACTACTATTCGATTCGCTGTCCCCCGATTCATGCTCAGGTAACCGCCATGCGTCTTTCCGAATTCATCGTGCTACACGTTGATCGCATCGTCGATGAGTGGGAGCAGTTCGCCAAGTCCATCACCCCGGCCGCCGAGTCCATGGACAGCGTCGCCTTGCGCGACCATGCCCGGTCGATCCTGCTGGCCGCGGCCCGGGACATGTGCAAGCCCCAGTCACCCTCCGAACAAGCGGCCAAGGCACGCGGCGAAGGCCCGGAGAAAACCCCGAGCCTCGACGAGGCCGGTGCCAGCCATGGCGAGTTGCGCCATACCGTGGGTTTTGATCTGGTGCAGATGACCAGTGAGTTCCGTCATTTGCGCGCCTGTGTCATCCGCCTGTGGGTCAACAGCCTGCAATCGCCTGACCTGGCCTACTTCCAGGACATGATCCGCTTCAACGAAGCCATCGACGAAGCCCTGGCCGAATCCACCGCCGCCTATGCCGAAATGGTCAACCGCTCCCGGGACATTTTCCTCGCGATCCTCGGTCATGACCTGCGCGCGCCCCTGCAGGCGGTGAGCATGTCCACCGAAATCCTGCTGCGCAAAGCCGCGCTCGAAGGTGATGCGCTCAAGTGTGCGATCAATATCCAGCGCAGTACCGGGCACCTCGCGGTGATGGTCGGGGATTTGCTGGAACTGGTGCGCAATCGCCTGGGCAAGAGCCTGCCGATCGAGCCGGCGCCCATGGACCTGGCCGAAGCAGTGTACGAAGCGATTGCGCGGGCCTGTGCCGGTCAACCGGAGTGCAATCCGACCCTGACTGTACAGGGTGACACCCGCGGTACCTGGGACCCGCGCAGGCTCGATCAGATGCTGCAAAACCTGATCGGCAATGCCTTGCAGCATGGCTCGAGCAAACGTGAGGTGACCTTGACACTCAAGGGCGAGGCCGACAGCGTTCGGCTGACGGTGCACAACGACGGAACCCCCATCCCCAGCGATGCGATCCCGACCATTTTCGACCCGCTGGTGCGCAGTGCCAGCGAAGAACTCGGCGAGCCGACTACCAGCCTTGGGTTGGGGTTGTTTATCGTCAAGGAAGTGGTCGACGCCCATCAGGGGACGATTGAAGTCAGTTCCCGTGAGATTGATGGCACGACGTTTACCGTGGTGTTGCCACGCAAAATCTGAAGTGTCCCGTGAGTTGGAGAGCGGAGCGAGGCTGCCGTGACATGCAGAAAACCGATCTGATTCACAACAACATCTGCCGGGCATCGACGTTGACCCGCAGACCTGTCAGGCCCAGGCCGACGGTGTGTTGCTGTGGTGCGAACCGGCAGACACGTTGCCAATGGCGCAAAGGGACTTTATGTTCTGACTCGATAAAAAACCCCGAATGCCGCTCCTTGCGACATTCGGGGCTCGGTTGAACCAGCGCGCATCGTTACGCGTGGTTATCGCCATCTTCCAGGTCGAGAATTTCCTGCGGAGTCAACAGATCGGTCAGCTTGCGCACGGCCTCCCCTGCCTCATCAGCCAAAGCCTTGGACTGAGTGTTATAGGCATCGCTGGTCAGCGATTCTCTATCAATGTCCAGTTTTTCCAAGCGCTGCTCAATGGGTTCATAAGCCAGATCGAACCTGGAGCGGTACTTTTCTTTCAGGTACTCGCCCCAGAAATCACGGCGCGCAATCGAATCAATCTCTGCCTTCGAATCTTTCAGGCTGTTTACATGCTGCTCTGCTTCATTCAGTTTGGCGGCAGGCACGTACTGCGAACCGGTGTAATCGGCCTGCGTAGGCTGCCCCGGCAAATCGAGCTTTTCCCGAAGACTCACCCGGTAGGAAAGCCGTACTTCAATTTGATCCATGAGTGACAGTTGCCGGCCCTTCTCCCTTACCGTGGTATTGGAACGGACAATCGCTTCAATACGCTCTGTTATATCTTTGAGCGCAAATGTTTCAACCTGATCCAGGCGGAACAATCCTTTGGCCAGCTTGAGCAGTTCAGCGCCCGCGCCTTTGTCGCCAACACGTGCCAAGGCTTTGTGAACCTGCACCTTGATTTCCAGGTCGCTGAACATCAGGGCAGCACGATCGCTGCAGGTTTCTGGCTCTCCCGCCGCCTGGAACAGCTCGTCACGCAACTGCGCATTCTCTCCAGCCGCTTCCAGGACCGCCCAGACCCGAGCTTCGAGATCGGGATAAGCCTTCTTGTATTCCGCCGTTTTACTCAGTTTTTCCAATAATCGGAAAAACTCCTCGCTTTCACTGACCGCGCCACCCACTTCATCTCCGGCCGCTTCCCGATCGAGGGACTCTGTGTCGAGGCGCGTCCACAGCTGTTTTTTTGCTGTGCGTTCAGCAACAGGAATATTGCTCAGCCATCGATTGACCCTCTGCTCCGATGGCGCCAACGTGCCCCCTTCGGCCCCCCGATTAGCCGGTGCCTCGACGGGAACCGGCATCAAACCCGCGCCATCGTCATCCAGGTAAATACGCGTCAGAATGTCCGCGTACTGCTGTATGCCACGCTCGGAAAGAGGATTGCCGTTCAACTCGGTGACCCTCAATACCCGATTGATTGCCCTCGCCTTGTCCGCTGGTGGGTTCACCGCCCAATCGGGAAACGAAGTGAGCTGGTTATCACGCAGATCGACCATTTGCAGATGGCGTGGCCCAACGAGCCCTTCCGGCCATTGACTGATCCCGGTGGCCTGCAAGCGAACTTCGGTCAGCTCGGTCATCTGACTGAAATCAGGGGTACGCCCCAGCGGATTATGGCTGAGCCAAAGTTTTTGAAGATTACGCCTGCCAGCCAGTAAAGCCGCGGTTTCAGGGGTAAGCCTGATGTTGTTTGCGCAAAGGTCCAGTCTGACCAGACTCTCCAGCTTATCCAGCTGCGCGGGTATGTCTACCAGTCGGTTAGCCCGGAGATTCAACGATCGAACGTTGTAAAAGGATTCGAGAAACTCGTTGGGAGTCGCCACGAGCTCCATCTCACTCAGATTCACAAATTCCACATGGGGAAAGGTCGCGTCCAGAGCAGGAAGCGCCCCGACGATCCGACCTCGAAGGCTCAATTCGCCCCCACGAGGATAACCATGGAGAGAAAGCCTGTTTGTCATTCTTTGCCAGCAGCGCTTGAGGAGCTCAACGACCACTTGTTTTTCATACTGCTCGACCGCCACGACACTGCCGTCTGGCAAAACACGCGTAGTAGGGGCCTCCAGCCATTGCTCCGACCAATCCAGCAAACCTTGAAACTCGGCCTCCAGATTTATCAGAATCCGTTCGGGATTCTCAGCGTCAATAAACTCCAGATAGCGCTCAGCTTGCCCATCAGTGAAATACGGAAAAAGCCTGAGTACTCGCTCCTTGAACGACACCTGCAGCGGGTTCATACCGGCCCCACGCCCGGACAGCGGATAGCCCACGAGACCATCGACCCAGCGCTGAGGCGCTCTGAAACCGGGTTTGATCGGTTGCATGCCCAACCGTGAGCGCAATTCACCGCGAGTCAATACATGTTGCCTGATCAATGCCTGCAACTCCGGTCCTTGCCCCACATGGGGCAAACCTATTGCATTGCGCGATCCATCCGGCAAGGCATGCTGAAGCGCGGCGTAGATATTATCCGCGCCGTGCAAATGACCATCGTTCTGGTCACGGGCCTCGTACAGCCCCTCTGCGCTACGCACCAGAACCTTTCGGCTGGCGGCCGTTTCCGCACCGACACTGGCCCTCAGATCGCCACTGAACGAGCCGTCTCTAACTTCGAGGCGTAGATCGTTCGCCCAGCCTGGCAGCTTCTCGAGTGAGTTGAGCACAAGCATCTCGGTGTCCTGGTTGATCAGCGCCTCCAGAAACAGCCCCTCGTACGCTCGCGACAGACGCACTTCACGCTGGATCCAGCGCAGTTCCTCCGCCAAGCGCAGGGGTATGGGTTTGGTTTGAAACCTGTCGTTGAAATCCCATTTGGCCATTTGCTGTCGTTCAGTGCTGCTGGCTTCAGCCAGCAACTGTTCGATCACTTTCACGGGCACGCTGGAAAAGCGCGATTCGATCAGTTCGAGCCGCGGATCGCTGCTCTGGCTGCTGGCGCCGTAGACATCATTGAAAAACTCGACTTTATGTTGTTCGGCAAGCCGGGCGATATTCCCGCGCAGCTTCTCGACCCGCTGCTCCAGCGATTCACGAGGCGCTTCTGGCCGCAGCCCCAGCACGACATTGGTTTCGTTATCATCGAGACTTTCCAGCAGCACCCGCAACAGACGCCCATCACGCACCTGCGCATCATGTATCTGCACGACCCGTGTGTTGTCCGGTTTGGTCGCCGGATTGCGGTATTCCCAGAGGGTCTTTGCCTGCCCGTCGAGAATGCGTAGCGACAGCGAGTCCGGCCACTGGCCATAACGCGTCAGGACATGCAGTTGATCGATCGAGTCCCCTGCAGCTCCGATGGCCGGTTGGCTCTTCATTTCGGCGATGAAGCGCTCGACCTGCCGGTACTTTTCGAATCGACTGAGCGTATCGGCCAGTAGCGGACCAGGTCGCTCGTTCTCGACATGCATCTTGCGCAATACATTTTCGTCGGTGCCGCTGATGCTGCGAATCTGCTCGAGCTCTGCGTCGCTGAAGTCGCTGACGCGATGCCCGAGGCGCCTCATCAGCTCGAGCCCCGCCCAGGTCCGCGGTTGCTCCACTTCATGACGCCAGGCGCCATGGCCGTTATGAATCAGTTCGGGTGCGTAGGCATCGACCCGGGCAGGGTGCGCGATCCTGAAGTTGCCGCTTTGCGGGTCCTTGATCACTTTGAAAAGCTTGTCGCCCAAGGGCAGATACGCCTGGCCATCGTGCCGCAACAGGCCCAGCTCGTCCGGTTTCAGGCCCTCTGGCAATGCCCCGCTGAACTCATAGCGTTTCAGATCAGGCTTCCACACGCGCGTCTGCCCGTTCGGCAAGGTGACCTGCTTCAAGCTATCGAAAAAAGGCGACTGCCTTAATGGTGTCACGGGCCCGGCGCTCTCGGCGCCCATCGCCGCAACGATGGCAAGCTGAGCGAGGTTTTGCGCCACATCCATCAGATACGCAAACCCCTCATCCTTTTCGCCCTGCGCCAAGGACTCGATGCCCTCTACCAACTCATCGGTCAATTGAACCGCCATGACCGTCATCATCGCCACGCCCAAGGGGGGAACGAACAACGCGACCACGTTGAGGACCGACAGCGCAACACCCAGGTAGCCCAGCAGTTTTTCATGACGGGCCTGGGCATCGACATCCGCCGTGGACACCGCGACAAACTTTGCATCGTTGAGAAATTTGTTCCGTTGCTGGTCGACGAGGAATTGCCAAAGATCCCCGCGGACCGATGTTTCCTCCATATGGATCCTGGCATCGGGATCAGGGACTCTTTCCCTTGCATTGAATTCGCCGTTTAGTGGCTGTCGTAACGGCGTCAACCGATCATTCAGCCGACTGAAGAAGCGCGCCTTGTCCTCCTGCCTGATGAATCGACTGAAAAAATCCTGATACGCGGGATCGCGCAGCCGCTCACGCAATTCGAAATGAAATTGCTGCGCGCTTGCGTACTCTTTGATCGGGCTGACAGGATCATGGGGAATGTAGGCAACCAGACGCTGCACGGTATCGCTGTCGTTGCGATCGGGGCCGATCAGTACAATGCCGACCAACTCGGCATCGCCAAGCAGTTTCAAACCCTTGCATCGAACAGGCTTGCCATCCAGCCTCTGGTTATCCGATTTATCGTTAACCCCCAACAACATGTTGTAAACACTTGAGTCCTTATTGACCTGGTCAATATCACCCTGCATTCGCGCAAGATCGATCGCAGCAGCAAATGCGTGATGTTGACTGAGTAGAACTTTGCCGTTCAATAAATCTTCGGCCTCACCAATACCCAGTACCGAATTGACATGCGCCTGATACTGCCCCCCCACATCCAACTGCCGACACAGCTTGGCAAAATCCTCAACGGTAAAGGGTAACTTGCCCTGTGACGAAAGCAGGAATACCCGCCCCCCACTGACCCGATGAGCTGCATAGGTATCAATTTCGTCAGCCTCGGTAAAATTATGCAAAGCCGCGTCTAACAGACTGATCGATATTTGAATGGCATCTGCGAAAGGCTCGGAGCCGGGCACTGAATAACGCAATACCGTCTTATCCACATCAACCGAAACTTTGAACTTCTCCAGAATGGCCGACGTCACCAGCGGACGCGCAAATGCCTTGACGTCCTTCAGGTCAGCCAGCAGTTGATCGACATCGTTTTGCGAAGAGAAGCCTTGCTGGCTACTGACCTTTAATGCTTCCAGATGAACTTTCGAGGCAGTTTCATACCCTGCAGGAAGTGTGAACCCGACATCGCGCAACGCCTTGCGTCTTTGTGGTGTTGCCTGCAAAACCCAGCCTGGAAGTTTATCCCTGATGAATTCATGATGACGCCCTTTATTTTCAGTTGGCGTAATCGAGCTTTTATTAAAACGAGACATTTCAGATACAGACATATTTTGATTGCTCATTGAGTTTTCACAAGAGCAATAAACCTACTTAACTCCCACCAAAATAAAAAACAAAAAAACAGGTAAAAAATCAGCAGAACGCCTGCCAAACCCCGCGAATATTCAAATAGTAAAAATATATATATACCACCCACCCGAACTTTCCGGATGCCGACTTTTAAAACAATTACATCCATTAACGAATGACTCAAACCCGGGCACAAGTATTTGCAAGACCCGCGTAGCTCGCCAGTCAACTGGCGGCTACAACACCACCAGCCGCGCCAACCGCTGCTTGAGCATGCGGTTCTCGGCCCGTAGCTGCTGCACTTCTTCGAGCAGGTCCAGCGCCAGGGCGACGCCTTCCCACTCCAGGTCAAGGTCGCGCCGCAGCTTGGCGGCGCGCTTGGCCAGGGTCAGCTCATAGTCGTTGAAAACCCAGTCCTTGGGCTGAGCGCCCTGAGGTTCGAGGATGCCGTGCTCGACGATTTCGATCACGTAGGCGTCCGACAGCTCGGTCGCCTCACAGAATTCTGCCATGTCCAGTTGAACGATCAGGGGACTGCTCATTGTCAGTGACTCCTTGGTTCTATGGGATCAAAAATGCTCACGCGGATCGAACGCTGCTTTTTTCGCCAGCTCCTGCCACAAGGCCTTGATGTCATCGTCGGATTTCTTCGGCATCACGGCCTTCAGTTGCACGAACAGGTAGCCGCGCTCACCTGCCTTGTTCATCAGGCCATGGCCCTTGGCGCGCATGCGCTGGCCGTTCTGACTGCCGGCCGGCACCTTGAGGTTGATCTTGCCGGTCAGGGTCGGCACGGCGACTTCGGCGCCCAGCGCCAGCTCCCACGGTGCCAGTGGCAAGGTGATGATCAGGTTCTCGCCTTCAACATCGAATTTCGGGTGCGGTGCAAAACGGATCGTCAGGTACAGGTCGCCATTGGCGCCGCCACCCACGCCCGGAGCACCCTGCCCCTTGAGGCGAATGCGCTCGCCGTCGCTCACACCGGCGGGGATCTTCACGTTCAGGCTCTTGCTGGTATTGCTCACATGCTGGCCGGCCGCGTTGTACTGCGGCACCTGGAAGGTGACCTTCTTCGACTCGGTCGAAAGTGTTTCTTCGAGAAAAACCCCAAGTTCCATTTCCACGTCCTGCCCTCGACGTCCGGTACTGCGACGCGACTGTCCACCATTAAAGCCTGGCCCACGGTTGCCGAAGATCGAACTGAAAAAGTCCGAGAAATCGCCCGTGTCCTGGCCGCCACCACCGAAACCGCCACGGCTCTGCCAGCCTGGTGGTCCCTGGAACGGTTGGCCGTGCTGGCCATAGCGGCGCAAGTCATCATATTCGGCGCGTTTATCGGCGCTTTTCAGCGCTTCATAGGCTTCCGAAGCGTCCTTGAACTTCGCCTCGGCATCCTTTTCCTTGCTGACGTCGGGGTGGTATTTGCGCGCCAGCTTGCGATAGGCGGCCTTGATCGCCTTATCGTCTGCGGTCGGCTCCACACCGAGAATCTTGTAATAGTCTTTGAAGTCCATCGCGGGAATCACCATCCGTTATCAAATCGCGCCACGGGCCACAGCATGCGCTTGTTTGCAGCCATTGGTTTGACCGATCTCAAATTTGTGACCGGGCGGCGCGGCAGAAGTTTATCGGCAGCCGGCGGGGCTTCTTGTGAGCACTCCCGCGGCTGTCCGGTTGATGCAGGGTAGTTTGGGGGGAATGCCCCATCTTTCAAGGCATTGTTTGCGAAGAATTAGCAGATAACCGGCCTTCGAATCTGGCGCGCTCTGACATACACTGCGCGGCCGTTTTTTAACCGGAACCTGAAAGACATGAACAACGCATCTCCAGCCCGTGCCTTGGGTATCGACTTTGGCACGTCCAACTCCACTGTCGGCTGGCTGCGCCCCGGCGTGGAAACGCTGATCGCGCTGGAGGACGACAAGATCACCCTGCCGTCGGTGGTCTTCTTCAATATCGAAGAACGTCGCCCGGTGTACGGCCGGCTGGCGTTGCACGAGTACCTGGAGGGTTATGAAGGCCGCCTGATGCGCTCGCTCAAGAGCCTGCTGGGTTCCAAGCTGATCAAGCACGACACCAGCGTCCTCGGCACGGCGATGCCGTTCAAGGACCTGCTCGGGCTGTTCATCGGCCAGCTCAAGAGCCGCGCCGAAGCGTCCGCCGGTCGGGAATTCGAAGAAGTGGTGCTGGGCCGCCCGGTGTTTTTTGTCGACGATGACCCGATGGCCGACAAGGAAGCCGAAGACACCCTGGTCGACGTGGCGCGCAAGATCGGCTTCAAGGAAGTCTCGTTCCAGTACGAGCCGATTGCCGCTGCGTTCGACTACGAGTCGACCATCGAGAAAGAAGAGCTGGTGCTGATCGTCGACATCGGCGGTGGTACCTCCGACTTCTCCCTGGTGCGCCTGTCGCCGGAGCGTCGGGGTGTGGATAACCGCCACGAGGATATCCTCGCCACTGGCGGTGTGCACATCGGCGGAACCGACTTCGACAAACAGCTCAGCCTGCAAGGCCTGATGCCGCTGTTCGGCTACGGCAGTCGCATGAAGAGCGGCGCCTACATGCCGACCAGCCACCACATGAACCTGGCGACCTGGCACACCATCAACTCGGTGTACTCGCAGAAATCGCAACTGGCCCTGGGCAGCATGCGCTACGACATCGAAGACACCGGCGGCATCGACCGCCTGTTCAAGCTGATCGAACAGCGCGCCGGACACTGGCTGGCCATGGAAGTGGAAGAAACCAAGATCCAGCTGACCCACGCCGACAATCGCCACGTGCCACTGGACCGCATTGAAGCGGGCCTGAGCGTGGACCTGAGCCGTGCGCTGTTCGAGTCGGCCATCGACAGCCTGCTGGAGCGCGTACGCAACAGCGTCACCCAACTGCTGGCAGACGCCGATGTACGAGTCGACCAGGTCGATACGGTGTTCTTCACCGGCGGTTCGAGCGGCATTCCGGCGCTGCGCAACAGCGTCTCGGCGATGCTGCCGAAGGCGCGGCATGTGGAAGGGAACATCTTTGGCAGTATCGGCAGCGGTCTGGCGATCGAGGCTGCGAAACGCTACGGGTCGATGGACTGATCCAGAATCTTTGGCGCGCCCTTCGCGAGCAAGCCCGCTCCCACATCTGACCGTATTCCATCTGGAGGAACTCGGTCAGATGTGGGAGCGGGCTTGCTCGCGAAGGGGCCAGCTCAGACAACAAGAATCCAGCAGATCAAACCATCCCCACCTGCTTCAACTCGCTCTTCAGATACGCGTAATAAATCGGCCCCGCCACCACCCCCGGCAGGCCGAACGCGGCCTCGAACACCAGCATCGCCAGCAGCAACTCCCACGACTTGGCACTGATCTGCCCGCCGACGATGCGTGCGTTGAGGAAGTATTCGAGCTTGTGGATAACAATCAGGTAACCCAGCGCCGCCACAGCGACCCAGATCGACAACGACAAACCGACGATGGTGATCAGGGTGTTCGACATCAGGTTGCCGATCACCGGCAGCAGGCCGAGCAGGAACGTCAGCACGATCAGGGTTTTGGTCAGTGGCAGCTTGATACCGAACATCGGCAGGATCACCGCCAGGAAAATCCCGGTGAAGACGGTGTTGAGCAGAGAGATCTTGATCTGGGCGAACACGATGTTGCGAAACGCCTGGACCAGCAGGTGCAGACGTTCGAACAGCGCCGCAGCCAGCGGTTTGCGCTTGGTCAGGTCCGGCACCCGCTGCAAGGCAATGATCGCACCCAGCACCATGCCGATCAGCAAGGTCACGAACATGTGTGCCGCATCCTTGCCCACCAGTTGCAACTCGCTGAGGTGCTTGCTGACCCACTCGCCAATGGCCACACGGAACTCGGCGGCACTGGCCGGCAGATAGGCGTCGATGAACGGCGGTAGTTGCCCGCGTGCGCGGTCGACCACCCCCATGAACTTGTCGAGGGAAGCGCCGGGGTTTTCCGCCTCGTGCAGCAGGAAGCTGAAGGCACCGGCAAAGATCAGCGACAGCACGCTGACAATCAGAGTCCCCAGCAACGCCACCGCCAGCCAGCGCGCGCGCCGGCCTTCGATCAGCCGTTGCAGTTGCGGGGTAAGCATGTTGACCAGTTCGAACACTAGCAACCCGGCGAGCAGGCTGGGCAGCAACCGCAGCGGAATCACCAGCAGCAGTCCGCCAAAAATGATGACCCAGCTGATGATCAGCAAAACTTGACGCTGAGAAAACGTTGGCATACAGCCTCAAAAACGAACGGCGTAAAAAGGATTGGCAGTCTGCCAGCGATCCGGTGCGAGCACTAGGGATTGTGTGGGGCGACCTTGGTCGGGGGCAACTCAAGCGACTCGGCGCCCTTGTCGGCCTCTTCGCGGGCAAGCCCGCTCCCACAGGGATCCTGGATGCCTGCGCAATTTTTGTTCAGCACATAAACCATGTGGGAGCGGGCTTGCCCGCGAAGAGGCGGCACATTCACCACAAGCGTCCAGGTTTATTTTTTCTTCAGGCAATCACTCATGAACGCCTTGCGCTCGTCCCCCTTGAGGGCTTTGGTGGCGGCATCGGCGTTGCAGGTCTTCATCTTCTCTTGCTGTGGGGTCAAGGTCTTGGCTGCATCGTTTGCCGGCGGAGTCGCCTTCAGGCAGGTGCTCATGAAGGCCTTGCGCTCGTCGCCTTTGAGGCTTTTAGCCGTAGCGTCGGCATTGCAGGTGGTCATCTTCTCTTGCTGGGCCGTGTTGGCGGCAAAGCCCTGGGAGCACAGCAGCAAACCGATCATCAACAAAGGGACACGCATCATCTTCATGGAGTTTTCTCCCGGTCGCCACACCGAGGGGTGCGGCCTTGTACTGGAGTGTAGACAACCCCTGTTACACATTCCTGTTCTCCAGATGGCTGCGGCGATACTGCTCCGGCGTACATCCGGCCTGGCGCTGGAACATCGCGATAAACGCCGAGCCGGTGCTGTAGCCCATGTCGAAGGCGATTTCCTGAATGCTGCGCGGGCTATCCAGCGCTTCGATCGCCGCCAGAAAACGCAGGCGCTGGCGCCACTCACCGAAACTCATGCCCAGTTCCCGCACGAACTGCCGCGCCAGAGTGCGCTCGCTGACATGAATGCGTACGGCCCATTCCGACAAGGGCCGGTTATCCCCAGGCTCGGCCTGCAACGCTTCAAGAATTCCGAGCAACCCTGGGCTGCTGGCATAGGGCAGGTAGCACTCGTGCACCGGGGCCTGTTGCAACTGGTCCACCAATACCTGGGCCAGACGCCGATCCGCGGCCTGCTCGGGGATTTTCACGTCCCGGGCGGCGAAGTCCTTGAGGATCGCCTTGAGGATATCGCTGATGGCCAGGGTGCAGGCTCGCGATGGCAGGTCGGCGCAGACCTTGGGTGCCAGGCACACAGCGCGGTAGTTGACCGGTTGGTGGCTATAGAAACTGTGCTCGATCTGCGGCGGCACCCACACCGCGTATTGCGGTGGCGACATGAAACGGCTGCCCTCGACGTCCATGTGCAGCACGCCGTGGGCGGCGTATTCCAGCGTCCCCCAGGGATGTCGATGGGGCGCGGCGTATTCGTGGGCGTCGAAATCGGCGTAGCGGAAGTACACCGCCGACGGCAGTTCGCTGAAATCCAGCAGGTCGATATGTTTACTGCTCATGCTGTCCGTCATCGGGGGCCGGTTGTCTGGATCGAAGTATAGGCTTTCATCCAGACAAGCGGATAATTGCCCTTCATTAACGTTCTGGTTTTTCCCGATGCAATACGCTTATCCCCTGCTGGCCATTTTTATCTGGGCCGGCAACACCGTGATCACCAAAATGTCGGCCGGGGCGATCTTCCCCGCCGAGATCGGTTTCTACCGCTGGCTGCTGGCCGGGTTGCTGTTCACGCCTTTCATGCTCAAACCGGTGCTCGCCCATTGGCCGCTGATCCGCCCGAAACTGGGCAAGATCTTTGTCCTCGGTGTTCTCGGCATGGCGGTCTATCAAAGCCTGGCGTACTTCGCCGCGAGCCTGACCTCGGCCACCAACATGGGCATCATCCTGTCGCTGATGCCATTGATGTCGCTGGCCATGGCGATCATCAGCCTCGGCCAGCGCCTGACCATGGGTGCCCTTGCCGGTGCAGTGCTGTCGTTCGCCGGAGTCCTGGTGGTGGTGTCGTCCGGCAGCCTGGGCGCATTGCTCGAACACGGGGTCAACCTGGGCGACGCGATGATGCTGATCGCCACCCTGGCCTACGCGGTCTACAGCACCCTGTTGAAAAAATGGCAACTGAAACTGCCACCGCTGGTGCTCCTGTATCTGCAGGTGCTGGTGGCCGTGGTGGTGCTGTTCCCGCTGTTCCTCGCCTCACCGAAGGTCGGCCCGACCCTGCAGAACATTCCGCTGGTGCTGTACGCCTGCCTGCTGGCTTCGATGGTCGCGCCGCTGGCGTGGATGCAGGCGGTGGTGCGTTTGGGGCCGAGCCGGACCACGCAGTTTTTCAATTTGCTGCCGTTGATCACCGCATTGATTGCGGCGGTGGTGTTGCATGAACAGTTGGCGATGTATCACTTGGTAGGTGGTGTGTTGACGCTGGGCGGGGTGATTGTTTCCGAGCGCTGGACGACGGTGTTGGGGCGTAAGGTCAGCGTTGCCTGATCCGGCGCCTTCGCGGGCAAGCCCGCTCCCACAGGTTTTGTGTCGAATCTGATTTTTGTGAACAACCGGAAACCTGTGGGAGCGTGGCTTGCCCGCGATGAACGATAACGCGGTCTAGACGCCTACCGCCGCCAACCGCGCCGCATGCTCGACAAACAACCGGATCGGTTCCGCCCCCTTGCCGACCAGCCCCAGCGACTGATTGACGATATCGAAGTGATCCAGCGGATACTCATCGCCAATCACCGTCCCCAGGTGCGAGCTGTAGCGCCCGACCATGCCGTCGCAATGCCCGGCTTCGCGGACGAAGGTCTTGGCAAACAGTCGGCAACTGCGGTTGGTGCCGTCCAGCAGATTGCGCCCGCGATCGGTAATGCCCGGCTGCAAGGTGCCGGACCAGGAGTAATAGCGTACGCCGTTGACCTCTTCCGGTCCGTGACCACCCCAGGTTTCAGGCAAGCCCTGTGGATAACGCCGGTTGAACAGCGCCACGCCCGCGCTGGTGAGGGAGTGATGGGACGCATGGATATCCACCGGCAGCTTCGGTCCGCGGTAACCGGTATCCAGCCACCCCATCAGCGTGCCGACCATCCGCAGTAAAAAGCAGAGCAGGCGACCACGGACGCTGTCATGGGGATAATGCTTGTGCAGGTAATCGGCAAGCTCCGAACCATGATTCGGCCCCGCCACCGAGGTCACCGATGCCACGAGATCCGGACGCTTGGCGGCGGCGTAGCGGGCGGTCAATGAGCCTTGGCTGTGGCCGATCAGGTTGACCTTGTCAGCCCCGGTTTCCCGCAGGATTTCGTCGATGCGTGCCAGCAGTTGTTCACCGCGCACTTCGTTCGAATTGAGCGGCGAGACCTGCACGGCGAACACCACCGCACCGCCATGGCGCAGCGCCTCGACGATCCCGTACCAGTACGGATAAAGCACCAACCGGATGAACCCGAGCATTCCGGGGACCAGCACCAGCGGGTAGCGCGGGGCAGAACCTTGCGACATGGGCGGACATCCTTGTGGTCGGGCGGTGACGCAAGGCGGGATGCAAGACATCCGCCAAGCATCACCAGCGAAGATGACAACTCGACTACAAGTCTATGTCATCCGCCCTACTTCAACCCCACCACGCCCGCCACGATCAGCCCGACCGAGACCAGCTTGATCACGCTCAGGCTTTCACCCAACAGTGCAAAACCGAGAAACACCGTGCCCAGTGATCCGATGGCGGTCCAGATCGGGTATGCGATGCTCACCGGCAACTCGCGCATGGCCAGGGTCAGGAAATAGATCCCGCCCACAGCGGCCACCACAGTGATCAGCGAAGGCCAGAACCGGGTGAAGCCCTCGGCGTATTTCATGCCCATGGCGAAGGTGACTTCGAACCCGGCGGCGACCAGCAGAAACAGCCAGGCCATCTAGAACTCCCCGGCCAGCGCCAACAGGCGCCGCTCAGCCTCGGCGGCAGAGATTTCGAAGGTGCGCTCGGCGGACTCTTCGCCCTCGACAGCCACCACGGTGACGTCCGTGATCCCGATGAATCCGAGTACCGTGCGCAGTAGCGTGTCGGCATGGTTCATGGCCTCCAGCTCGCCGCCCGGGCCAAAACCGAAGCCGCCACGGCTGGTGATGATCAGGGCCTTTTTACCCTGCACCAACGGCTCGTACTGGGCCACGCCATTGTCCAGGGTGTGATCGAAGGTTACCCCCACCCGCACGATCTGATCGATCCAGGCCTTCAATCCGCTGGGTACACTGAAGTTGTGCATCGGCGTGGAAATCAGCAACACATCGTGGCCGAGCAATTCGCCCACCAGTTCATCGCTGAGTGCCAGGTCGGCCTGCATTGACAGTGGTCGAGCGTCGGGCTCGGGGTAAAACGCGGCGGCCACGAATGCCTCATTGACCGGTGGAATCAGCACCCGACCGACTTCGCGCCGGGTCAACTGTGAGTGTGGATGACGGGCCTGCCAGGCCGACAGAAACACTTCGGCCAAACGCCGGGAGTGCGAACGGTCACCACGGGGGCTGGCGTGAACAGCAAGAATTCTACTCATCTGTCTCTCCTCAGGGCTAAACTCAAACGGCTTGTGGCTTGCAGCTTGAAGCTCACCACCGTCCTCGTTCAAATGAGCAGAAATCAGTCTGGATGAATTAATTTCATCCATGGAGTGTTCAATGTTTGCCTCGTTGCCGTTGACCGCCCTGCGGGCCTTCGAATCCGCCTCACGCCTGCTGAGCTTCAAGGCTGCCGCCGAAGAACTGTCCGTCACCCCGACGGCGGTGTCCCATCAGATCCGCTCCCTGGAAACCTGGCTCGGCGTGCCGCTGTTCGAGCGTCTGCCGCGTCAGGTACGCCTGACCGATTGCGGTGAACGGCTGTTCCAGAGTCTGCACGGGGCTTTTCTGGATGTGGCGCAAAGTGTCGATACCCTGCGCCCGCAACGCAGCGGCGCCAGCCTGACGGTCTCCACCACCGCCGCCTTCGCTGCCCTGTGGCTGGTGCCACGGTTGGGACGTTTCTACGCCCGTCACCCGAACATCAATGTGCGCCTCGATACCCACTGCGAAGTCATCGATCTGCATCAGGACGCCAGTGTCGATCTGGTGCTGCGCTACAGCCTCGATGATTACCCCAACCTGTACGGCCAGTGCCTGTTCGATGAGTCCTTTGGTGTCTACGGTTCGCCGGAACAAGTGGCCCTGGCGTCGAGTCGCGCCCCGACGCTGATCAGCGTGCGTTGGCACAACTCCAGACTCTATGCCCACGGCTGGGAGGCCTGGTGCGCTCGCTCCGGCGAAACCTGGCTGAGCGGCCCGCCCGCCGTGCGCGAATACGACGAAGAGCATTACGCCCTGCAAGCAGCCATTGCCGGGCAAGGCCTGGTGCTGGCGAGCAACATACTGGTGTCCGAAAGCGTGACCAGCGGGTTGCTGGTGGCGTATCGAGGAGATATTCAGGTCGAGGGAGCCGGTTACAGCGCACTGTGTGTGCCGGGTCGCGAGCGGCATCCGCCGGTTAGGGCGTTTTTTTCGTGGCTGACTGAAGAAGCCTCGTTATCCGGGTTATTGCCAAGATCGCAAGCTCCTACAGGGCAACGTATTCTCAAGTAGGAAACTGAGGCTTTATCACTAAGCACAACTGCCTTGCCGCGCATATATGCATGACACGGCTTAATAAAATAACTCAAGGGCAAACCTGAAGTTACAAAGCACAAATAGACTTTTCCCTGCGCGCACTTATTCTAACAACCACAACCAGCCGGTTGTTCAACCAACAAGTAAAGGATTACTTTCATGCACTTGGAACAACGCCTAGAATTCATTGACTCATTACCAACACTCGATATCCAGCCGAAACTATCAACGCTATTACAGACAAGATCCATTGAAGAAATACAACCTCCTCATGACCCCGACAAACCGACCGGCAGTGCTGCACCTGGTACTATTAATGCTTACTTACCCGGTGTCCCGAAAGATGTCATTGATGATGTCGACATCTGCAAACTGGTGATGCAAAACGCCGCCACCAAAAAGTTTCCAAAAGACGAACAACTATTCGAATGGTACAAATACTACGTCAATGGCCTGTCCGCCCTTGGCTGGGTTATCCAGAACAAGCACATGCAAGAGACTAAAATCACCAAAATCGGCCTGACGATGGATTCGGTCGCCCTGGAAATTGCACGAGGACTCATCGGCAAAGACGCGGCGCTGCTGGCGCAAGTTGCGAAAAAAGCCCTTGATGCGGTGAAAGACAACCCTAGGGGTATCCAAGTTTTTGATAAGGATAAACACCTCGGCACACAAGCCAAGTTCGATATTGCGCCCGTATGGCTGGATAGCAGTGGACAGCCGAACATGATCCTCAACTGTATTTCCCTGGATGCACGGGAAAGCAAACAAGGCATTCTGTTCTGGAGATCCACCAAACAGTCCACCGATATAAAAACCGGGGCTGTGCGCGCTTATTTGAACTTGAAAGCTTTCTCGGCCGTTAGTAACGATCTTTACACAAAATTCGGCGCCTCCTCGAAAAAACTCATTGTAGATCTTCCGGACCTCGATGTCGATTTTTAACGATCGCCGAACACTATAACAACAATGAAATCGGCGCTTTTTGGCCGATTTCAACCCAACTTGCATTGAGGCCAATATGGAAATTTCAATGAATAAATCTGAAAACGATATCTATACACTTAACGGACACATTACCGTATTTTGCGGGCCGCATTCCAGCGAGCTAAAAAATGACATCTTGCACTCTGACCTATACAGCAAACTGCTCGCAAAAAAACATGGTAGTGACCGGGAGCAGCAATGGACGAGCTACACAAACACGTTGAAAAAGCTGGCTTGGGCCATTAATAGCCGATCATTTTCACGAGTGGAATTTGGAACAACCACCTTTGGGAAAATCATCCAGCAAAGCCTTGCAAGCGCATTACTCATTGATGAACACCAAGCGCTCGCCGATGCATTAATAAAGTTGAAGCAACTTCCAGACTCTTCATCCGCCGTTGAAGCCATCCTGAACAGGCTTAACGCCAACGCATTGACATCCGTCCCCGTCACCGCAAAAACGCCGCTGGCTACCAGTGCCCTGTTTACGATTGTTCGCCAGGATAAAACCATGATTACGGTGCAACTTTCGTTCGAAACTGCTGATGCCATTGATATTGGCATCCTGGACCAGGCCACGCTTTGCCCGATCAAGGATGGCAAAACCAACATCCGAATACTCATTTGCCATTTGGCTGAGCTGCAATACAACCCAATCAGAGAAACCGTCATACAGAAACTCGGGAGAAAAATTGAATCCGAGCTGCTACACATCCAGGCGCCGCCTGCAATCTCCTGATATCAACATTCGCGCTCCGCAAGCCCAACTGCTGGAGCGCTGCACAACGTTTCTTTCACATCAGTCCTTTACCGTCTTCGGCGCCTTGCCCGCTTTCATCTGCTCCAGCAACGGTGCGCACTGGTTCGGTTCGCCGCCACTCGGCGCGACCAACGCCAACAGCCCCGCCGCCGGCGCGGCAATCACCCCCAGCGCCACCATTCCGGCGCCGCGCAACATCAACGGCACGGCCTTGACCCCGGCATCGGGCTTGATGAACTTGCCCCGTACATACAAAGGCGAGCGCAATGAAATCAGGCGCCAGCCCTTGGACTCCGGGGTGATGGTCAGGTCCAGTTGTTCCGTCGCCATGTTAGCGGTGCCGTCGATGTAGACGATGGCGTTCTCGGTGTCGAATACAAACAGCCGGGTAGTCGCCAGGCCGGACTGGATACCGAAGTCGGCGGCCGCGCAATTGATCTTCACTTCCTTGTCGCCAAAGATCTTGCCAACCACGTAGTTGCCGACGTTCAGGCCCGCCAGCTCCATCAGTTCGCGACTGATGGCGCCATCGTTGATCAGCATTTTCAGGTTGCCATCAGCGCTGCCCAGCAGTTTGGCCACCGAATTGCCGCGCCCGCTGATATCAGCGTCGCCGTTGAGTTCACCGAAACTGGTTTTCATCGGTTCAAAGCCGGGGAACAACTGCTTGAGCTTGAAGCCACGGGCCGTGAGCCTGGCTTGGCCCTCCAGTGGATCGGTGCGGCCGTTCAGGCGAATCTGCGCGTCCAGCTTGCCGCCGGCCACGCCGAAGCGCAGCGGTTCGAGGCTGAGCACGCCATCGGTGAGCACCAGATGGGTATAGAGGTCGTTGAATGGCAGTTTTTCGCTGTGCACGATGCGCTTGCCGGTGAACTCCACATCGGCGTCCATATCGCGCCAGCGATCGGTCTTGAACTCTTCGACTGGCAGCACTTTGTCCGCCGGTTGCTTGCTGTCACCGCCTCGGGCCTTCTGTTCGGCGTTGGAGTCGGCACCAATCAGCGGCGCCAGGTCAGCGAACAGCAATTGATTGGACAACAACGAACCGCTGAGTTTTGGCCGTGGCTGGCTGGCCACGTAGGTCAGATTGCCATGGATGTCGCTTTCGCCGATCTTGCCGTTGAATTCTTCATAACGGAACACCGCGCCACCGGCCTCGTGCAGCTTGGCGATCAGGTGGCCATCGGTGGCATAGGGTGGCGTGTCAGGCAGGATCACGCCGGTCAGCGGGTAGAGGTTGCCCAGGCTGGTGCCCGCCAGTTTCAGGCGCAAGTCCAGGGCGCCGAGATTGAGCGGATCGGTCAGGGTGCCAGCCAGTTCGACGCTGGAATCGGCGATCTTCACCTGTGCCTGAAGCGGAAACGGCCGTGCCGCATCCTGCAACGCCAACAGCCCGCCAATCTTGCCCTGGCCCGCGAGTTTCTGGCCGTGGTACTGGCCGTTGACCTTGAGGGCGAATGCATAATCCTGGGGTGACGAGCCCTTTTCCTGCGCGGTTTTCGCCGCTTTGTCGCCGACGATATCGCTGAACGGGATCGGCTTGCCCAAAGGATCGATCAGCACGTCGAGTTGAGTCTTCAGGTTCTGGTCGTCGAGGGTGACGTGGCCCTTGTCGAAGCCGATCGCACCGATATCCACCACCCAGTTCGAAGGCTCGGCGTTCGGGTCCTTCGGGTCGAATTTGAAGGTCCAGTTGGCGCGCCCGTCAGCCAGGCGTTGCAGTTGGGCATTGGGCTCGGTGAGATCGATACGCGGGATCACCACCCGCTGCGCCAGCAATGCCAGGGGTGAAATACGCAGCTCCACCCGCTTGAGGGTGACCATCTGCGATTGTTTCGACCAGTCAGGATTGCCCAGGCTCAAGTCTTCGGCCACCACGTGAGGCCACGGTACCCAGGCGCGCCAGCCGCCTTCATCGGGCTCGGGCTGCCAGACCACCGACAGATTGCCGTTGATGGCGAACGCGCGGTGCAGTTCTTCGGAAACTTTGGCGTTGAGCGGTGCTTTGATCCGGTTCCAGTCGAAGAACACGATGATCAGCACCAGCACCATCAACAAGGTAAGGAAAGTGGAAAGGGTCCAGACAAACATCTTTTGAGTGCGCGTCATTGCACAAGGCTCCTGATACGACTGAGCGCCCCGACTGCGACGCACATGTGAAACGGTGAGCCGCAAACGGCTCGCCATGAAAGCTACGACTGATAAAAACCCGGCAGGTTTAATCGATAGACCGATTTCGCCGAATTCAGCCAGTCCAATACTGACCAATCAGTCGAACAGCGTTACCGGCCCCGCACTTTTACACGTCAAACATGGGTCGAAAATACCCAAACCAGTGCAAGACAACTCGCCGGAAACGCCCGACCTAGAGCCTCCCCAGCAAACAATCAATTCCGTTGATTATTACCATTGCGTTTATGAACTTTTATATCGACTTATCGAGAGTAGCATTGCCCTCGTACCCACTTTTTCGCACCCCCGAGGAGCACAACAATCATGAAACGCCAACTACTGCTTAGCCTTTCACTCTCGATGCTGGCCAGCACTGCTTTTGCCCTGCCAGCAGCTGACCAGGCTACCCCACAAGTGAAACAAGACCACTCGGTGTTCAGCCAGACCGTCGCCGCCGATGGCTCCGACCGTACTCCTCAGGGTCAAACCCTTGCCGAAGGCGGTAATGATCGCCTGAAAGAAAAAGGCCTGATCACTCAGGATGGCTCGGACCGTACTCCTCAGGGCCAAACCCTGGCTGCCGATGGTTCCGATCGTACCCCACAAGGCCAGACCCTGGCCGCTGATGGTTCCGACCGCACCCCACAAGGTCAAACCCTGGCTGCTGATGGTTCCGACCGTACTCCACAAGGTCAAACCCTGGCTGCTGATGGTTCCGACCGTACTCCACAAGGCCAGACCCTTGCCGCCGACGGTTCGGATCGCACTCCACAAGGTCAAACCCTCGCTGAAGGCGGTGGTGACCGTGTGATCGAACGCAACAGCGCCGTGAGCTAAGCCCCATGGCCGCCCAGAAAAAAAGCCCAATCCCCGGATTGGGCTTTTGACTTTTCAGCGGTCCGCTTGCTTGATAGACGCCACACTTCCCCGCTTGAGCCCACTACAGTCGTTCGACGCCGGCAAAGCCGATTTGCTAGAGTGCGTCGCGTCCCTGTCCAGAAAACACCCTTGCGATGCTGCCCCGCGCCGAACAGAAACAACAAACCCGTAATGCCCTGATGGACGCAGCCCGGCGTCTGATGGATGGCGGCCGAGGATTCGGCAGCCTTAGCCTGCGCGAAGTCGCAAAAACCGCCGGTATCGTACCGACCGGTTTCTATCGGCATTTTGCCGATATGGATGAATTGGGCCTGGTGCTGGTCAGCGAAGTCGGCCAGACATTCCGCGAAACCATTCGCCTGGTACGACACAACGAATTCGTGATGGGCGGCATCATCGATGCCTCGGTACGGATCTTTCTCGACGTGGTCAGCGCCAACCGTTCGCAGTTCCTGTTTCTCGCCCGTGAGCAATACGGCGGTTCGCTGCCGGTGCGCCAGGCCATCGGCCGTTTGCGTGAAAACATCAGCTCGGACCTGGCGGCGGATTTGTCACTGATGCCGAAACTGCAGCACCTGGACATCGCCGACCTGAGCGTCATGGCGGATCTGATCGTCAAGAGCGTGTTCGCCACCCTGCCGGACATCATCGATCCGCCAGTCGAGGCTTTGCCTGAGCACCTGACGCCCCAGGCAAAAATCACCCAGCAGCTGCGCTTCATCTTTATTGGCCTCAAGCACTGGCAAGGGCTTGGCAGTACTGAGTAAACCTGTGGGAGCGGGCTTGCTCGCGAAAGCGCCGGCACATTCAACATTCATGTGACAGACACTCCGCTTTCGCGAGCAAGCCCGCTCCCACATTGAACCGCGCCGCTTCAACTTGGTGCGCGAATCAAAAACAACGCACCAACTTCAACCAAAAAACTCACTCAATCGATACCATTCCTACGTCTCCTTCAGCCATTTCCTACGCATCATGTCGATTGGCAAGCCCCTTGCTCTAGCCTGAGCATTGTCCATTGCTGGAAGCCTTCCGATGCTGGTGATTCATCGCAGAATCGACCCTCAACCCGTTTGGGCCGCCGAACTGCACCTGACGTTCGAAGCCCGCAGCAAAAGCCGTTTGCGCTGTTTCAGTGCCGAGGGTGAAGACGTCGGGTTGTTTCTGGAGCGCGGCCAGCCGCCGTTGCTTGACGGCGAATGCCTGCAAGCCGAAGACGGGCGAATCGTGCGTGTCTGCGCCCGCCCCGAGCAATTGCTGCATGTCACCTGCGCCAATGCCTTCGAACTGACCCGAGCGGCCTATCACCTGGGCAACCGCCATGTCGCCCTGCAAGTCGGCGACGGCTGGTTGCGCCTGCTCGACGATTACGTGCTCAAGGCCATGCTCGAACAACTCGGTGCCGTTGCCATGAACATCGAGGCGCCGTTCCAGCCGGAACATGGCGCCTACGGCGGTGGTCATCATCATTCGCGCCACGGCGATGAAGACTTCAACTACGCGCCGAAACTGCACCAGTTCGGCGTACGCCCATGAACCCGGCCTGGGCGCTGCTGCGCCTGGCCAGCCCGCAATTGCCGATTGGCGGCTACAGCTACTCCCAAGGGCTGGAAATGGCTGTGGATAACGGCCGGGTAAACGACCCCGACAGTGCGCGACGCTGGATCAGCGATCAGTTGCTGCTGAACCTGGCACGCTTCGAAGCGCCGTTGTTGCTCGCTCATTGCGTGGCCGCCAGCGAGGAAAACTGGGACGAGTTGCTGCAGAACTGTGAAGCGCATCGCGCCAGTCGCGAAACCCGCGAGCTGCATCAGGAGAGCCGGCAGATGGGCTATTCGTTGCAGCAATTGCTCAACGGCTTGCCGGAACTCGATGCAACCGCCCGCGCCTTTCTTGAACAACGCAGCGAGCCACATCTGGCCCTGGGTTGGGCCTTGGCCGCGCGCGCCTGGCAGATCTGCCCCCAGGACGCCCTGGCCGCCTGGCTCTGGAGCTGGCTGGAAAACCAGTTGGCGGTGCTGATGAAGACCCTGCCCCTGGGTCAGCAAGCCGCCCAGCGCCTGACCAGCGAACTGTTGCCACTGCTTCAACAAGCTCAACAGAACGCCACCCGAATCGATCCCGATCATTACGGCAGCGCCGCTTTCGGCCTGTCCCTGGCGTGTATGGCCCACGAGCGCCAGTACAGCCGACTGTTCCGTTCCTAGGGCCGGTTATTTTGGAGAACCACATGAACACACAACCCCTGCGCATCGGCATCGGCGGCCCGGTCGGTTCCGGCAAAACCGCCCTGACCCTGGCCCTGTGCCTGGCCTTGCGCGAGCGTTACAACCTGGCCGTCGTGACCAACGACATCTACACCCGCGAAGACGCCGACTTTCTGGTGCGCAACGAAGCCCTGGCACCGGAGCGCATCATCGGCGTGGAAACCGGAGGCTGCCCGCACACGGCCATCCGCGAAGACGCCTCGATCAACCTCGAAGCCGTGGATCAGCTCAACCGCCGCTTTCCGGGGCTGGACCTGATTCTGGTGGAGTCCGGGGGCGACAACCTCTCCGCCACCTTCAGCCCTGAACTGTCGGACCTGACGATCTACGTGATCGACGTCTCGGCTGGCGACAAGCTGCCGCGCAAGGGCGGGCCGGGGATCTGCAAATCCGACCTGCTGGTGATCAACAAGATCGACCTCGCGCCGCTGGTCGGCGCCTCGCTGGAGATGATGGACAGCGACACCCGGCGCATGCGCAACGGCAAACCGTTCGTGTTCAGCAATCAGAAAACCGGCCAGGGCCTGGAAGAGATCATCGCTTTCATCGAGCGCCAGGGTTTGCTGACCGCGGCCTGATCACGACTTATCAACAAGGAAGCTTATCCATGACACTCAAACGCATTCTCGCCGCCCTGGCCCTGCTGCTGACCCCAGCCCTCGCCTTCGCCCATCCCGGGCATGGCGACAACGGCTTGATCGCCGGTATCGGCCATCCGCTGGGCGGTCTCGATCACTTGCTGGCGATGCTCGCGGTCGGACTGTGGGCCGCGCAGCAGCAAGGCGCCGCACGCTGGGCGCTGCCGTGCACCTTTGTCGGGACCCTGCTGATTGGCGGGATGCTGGGCTTTGAAGGAATGAACCTGCCTGCACTGGAGAGCGGGATTGCCGCGTCCGTTTTGGCTTTGGGGCTGGCGGTGGCGCTGGCTGTGCGCCCGCCACTGGTGATGGCGGTGGGTGCGACGGCGTTGTTTGCACTGTTTCATGGTGTCGCACATGGGCTGGAACTGCCGGACATGTCGAGTCCATGGACCTATGCCGCAGGCTTTGTCGCAGCGACGGCGGTGTTGCATGCGGCGGGTTATGCGCTGGTGCGGGTGTTGCCGCAGGCCGCAGCACCGCTGGTTCGACTGGCGGGCGCGGCTTCGGCGGCGACCGGGGTGTGGTTGCTGGCGGGCTAGTTCTCTAGTGCCTGAGCCGGCCTCTTCGCGGGCAAGCCCGCTCCCACAGTGGTTTGCTGTGTGGCATGGATTTCATTCACACCAGAAACCCTGTGGGAGCGGGCTTGCCCGCGAAGGCGGCCTGACAGACACAGCCTCTCTCAGGTCAGCCTCTCTGCTAACATGTCGCGCAATCGCCCCTGCCGTGACGACGCCAGCCAATGCCGCCTGTTTCCCGCTCCGCCTCTCAGCCTGAACTGACCGCCCTGTTCGCCTCGGTGCAACAGCACTTTCTGAACGTCATCGTGCCGCTCTGGCAAGGTCCGGGCTGGAACGCCGACATGGCGTTGCCCTATGAGGCGCTGGATGCCGAACACCAACCGCTGCCACCGCAACGCTACCGGGCCATGGCCTGTGCGCGGCAGTTGTATCTGTTTGCCAGCCTGATCGGTCAGGTGCCAGGCGCCGAAGAGCGTGCCGCCGCGTTGTTCCGCTCGTTGCAGCGGCACTTCCACGATGCCGAGCACGGCGGCTGGTTCTACAGTGTCGATGCCCAAGGGGCGCCGCTGGATCAGCGCAAGGACCTCTACACCCACGCCTTCATCCTGTTCGCCTGCGCTCATTACTGGGACAAGGTCCGCGAGCCGCTGGTGGAGTCGGTGCTCAACGCCTCGCTGGAAGTGGTCGCGCAGCGTTTCGCCACGGGCGACGGTCTGTACGAAGCCACGCTTGACCGCGACTGGGCATCGCTGGACAGTGGCCCTTTGCAAAACCCGCTGATGCACCTGGCCGAAGCTTTCCTCGCCACCCTGTCGGTGCGTGAAGACCTCGATGTGCAACAAGCGCTCCTCAAGTTATGCACAGCCATGCACTCGCGCTTCATCGATCCGCAACTCGGCGTGTTGATGGAAATGCCGCTGGGCTCTGTGGATAACTGGTTTGAACCGGGGCATCAGTTCGAGTGGTATTTCCTGCTGGAATCCTCGGCGCTGTTACGCAATTCGACGCTGCACGCCGATCTGGAGCGGGCCTTCGCCTTTACCGAGCACACGGGTGTCGATCAACAGACTGGCGCTGTGCGGGCAATGCTCGACTTCGGACCGGATGGCGGCGTCCGGGACGCCACGCAGCGCATCTGGGCCCAGGCTGAATACCTGCGCGCATTGACGCTGCGCCCGCACAGCGAAGCCGATGTGCTGCGCCAGTTACAGGCATTGCAGCAGCGCTCGCTGCATGCCGGTGGCTGGTACGAATGTCGTGACGAACAGGGTGAGGTCAGCCGCTGCGATATGCCGTCGACCACGCCCTATCACCTGGCGACCTGTTATCGCGGGTTGGCGCAATATCTCGGCTGACTGTGTGGCGAGGGGCAATCCGATCACTCAGTCCACTTGCGATCCCCGGTAAAACTGATGGTCAGCCATCGCGCTGCATCCGGCTTACCGAGCTTCGCGGAAATCTCCTCCCGCAAACTGTCCAGCTGCCCTATTCCATCCAGCCAGTAATCCTTCGGCAATACGATGTGAATCTCGATAAAACAGGCCCTGCCGTGTTTCTGCACGTAGGAAATGTAGTCGTCGAAACCATGCTCGACCTTCGCCACCTCCATCACCTGACGCACCTTGTCGTCCAGTTGATCCGGGACGATCCCCAGTACATCGCGCAATGCCGGTCCGAGGATTTTGAACGCCGGGGGGAGCATGCCCAGGGCCAGCAGGATCAGGATCATCGGGTCGACATACACCGCCCACTTGTCATAACCCTGAGTCTTGAGCAGCAGCGCAATCAGGAAACTCACCAGCAGTCCCGCCGACAGCATCGCGTCCACCAGCCAACTGATGTTGTCGAACTGGATCAGCGATGACTTGAGTGTGCGATTGCGTTGGCGAACGTAGAAGAAATAAATCAGTTCAATGACGGTGAACACCGCCGCGTAGAGGATCACCAGCCCGAGCTCGACCTCGCGGCCTCCACTGATGATGCCGAACACTCCGTTGAGAAAGGCATAAACGGCCACCAGGAATATGAAACTGCCTTCGATCACCAGCACCATAGGCTCCAGGTGCCAGGAACCGAACTGGAAGCGCTGATTGCTTTCCTTGGCGATCAGCCGGGCGGTGATCAGCATCAGCACTTTGATGAAGGCCGCGATCAACGAAAAAAAGCCATCGAACAGGATGGATTGGGCGCCCGACACAAAACCGGTGATGATCCCGGCGAATGTCACGGCGAGCATCAGGAAGGTCGATTGTTTGAGCAGCGACTGCTCGCCTCGATTACTCACTTGATCTCCTCTGGAACCTCTAGACCGCCGGGTGTGGCGGGGTTGTTGGGTGAGGAGTCTAGCTGATGTCCTGATTTTTCTGTTCCGGCCCCTTCGCGGGCAAGCCCGCTCCCACAGGTTTCACGTGATCCCTGTGGGAGCGGGCTTGCTCGCGAAGAACGATGACTCGGTATTAAGCCTTGCCACCACTGCGGTCAATAGCAAACCCGGCCCAGGTCTGGCTCACCGGCATCAGCTCCAGGCTGTTGATATTGATATGCGCAGGCGCATTGAGCACCCAGAAGATGGTGTCGGCGATATCTTGCGGCTGGATCGCCTCGGCGCCGGCATAAGTGGCGTTGTAGCGCTCCTGGTCACCGGCAAAACGCACCAGCGAGAACTCGCTCTCACACAGGCCCGGCTCGATGTTGCTGACCCGTACGCCCGTGCCTTGCAGGTCGCAGCGCAGGTTCAGGGAGAACTGTTTGACGAACGCCTTGGTCGCGCCATACACGTGGCTGCCCGGGTACGGGTAGTTGCCGGCGATGGAACCCAGGTTGACGATGCCGGCACCACGACCGTGGGCAATCAGGCGTGGTAACAGCAGGCGGGTGCTGTACATCAGGCCTTTGACGTTGGTATCGACCATGGTGTCCCAATCGTCCAGATCGCACTTGGGCGCAGGATCGACACCCAGGGCCAGCCCGGCGTTGTTGATCAACCCGCGCAGTTTGGCAAAGGATGGCGGCAGATTGGCAATCGCCTCCTCCATGGCCTTGCGATCACGCACATCGAGCACCAGGCCATGGACTTCGGTCTGCTTCGACAACTCGGCGCACAACGCATTGAGGCGCTCTTCACGACGGCCAGTCAGCACCAGTTTCCAGCCGGCCTCGGCAAAACGACGGGCACAGGCTTCACCAAAACCGGAAGTTGCGCCGGTAATAAACAGGGTGTTGGACATCGTGTTCTCCTTGCTTCGACTGATCGCCAGCCATTGAAATAGAAAATCAGCAGGCAGCATGCCTGATGCCGATCAGTCAGGCGAACCCAGACGCTACGCCTCCCTTGTAGCAGCTGGCGTAGCCTGCGTCCGGCTGCGCAGCAGTCGTAAATCCGGCTTGCACGATCTCTCTGACGTACCGCGAACTCTGATTTTACGACTGCTGCGCAGCCGGACGCAGCCTTCGCCAGCTGCTACAGATTGCGTTGTGGCTTAACTGATCGGCAGCAGGCAGCATGCCCGGCCTTGTTCACAGCGGCAACCACCGTTCAACCTGTTCAAAAAACGCTCAATCCAGGCAACCCCTTGACCAACGTGGCCTACAGCCATGTGCGCGCACGTTATCCACAGGCCGGTCCACAGTCTTTGGGGGCAAGTGGAAAAGCTGCAAGCCGCTATCCACAAGGCTTTGCGCGGGGTTTTGAAACTTTTTTGCTTGACCCTCAACCGCCTGCTGTGTAGCTCTTGGCCATTTTCATGACTGACGGGTCAAACCAACGATGGCGCCAAGCCAGTAACCACGGCCTTCAGCCGAGTCTTTCCAGAGTTTAATCACAGACTTATCCACAGGCTTGTCCACGTCGATTTCACGCACTTGCGCCCCGAACAAAAAGGTTGACAAAGCGGCCTGCAAGCTGCGCAAAAACACATGATCAAAAAACAACCACAGCTCTGCAAGCCACGGTTTAAAAGGCCTGCAGCCAGCTACTCCCACGTTATTCACAGCCGGTTCCACAGCAAACGGGGACAAGTCAAAACCGTGACAAAACAACTATTTGCAGCGGCTTTATGTCGCGCTTTACGAGCTTGGGAATATTGTTTTCCACAATTTCTCTAAAGCGTACCGAGCCCCCTGTGGGAGCGGGCTTGCTCGCGAAAGCGGTGGATCTGTGCTGATGATGTTGAATTTGACGCCGTCTTCGCGAGCAAGCCCGCTCCCACAGCGGAATTGCGGTGTTTTGGAGATGTAAAAAAGCCCCGGCGATTGCGCGCCGGGGCTTGTGCATAACAAAGCAGACTCAGTGCCCGCCGAGATAGGCGTTACGCACATCCTCGTTGACCAACAGCTCCTTGCCGGTGCCGGTCATGCGGATCTCGCCGTTGACCATCACGTACGCCCGGTCCGACAACCGCAGGGCGTGGTTGGCGTTCTGCTCCACCAGGAAGATGGTCATGCCTGTCTTGGCCAGTTCCCGCAGGGTGGCGAAGATCTGCTTCACCACGATCGGCGCCAGGCCCAGGCTTGGCTCATCGAGCAGCAACAACTTGGGCCGGCTCATCAGGGCACGGGCGATGGCAAGCATTTGCTGCTCGCCACCGGACATGGTCATCGCCCGTTGGGTACGCCGCTCTTCGAGCCGAGGGAACAGCTCGAACATGCGCTGCATGTCCTCCTTGGCGTACTTGTCACCGATAGGGATAGTGCCCATCAGCAGGTTCTCCTCGACAGTCATGTCAGGGAACACCCGCCGCCCTTCCGGCGACTGCGCGATGCCGTTGGAGGCGATGTAGTGGGACGACTTGTGGGTAATGTCCACGCCTTGATAAAGGATCTGCCCGTCGGCGGCCCGTGGCTGGCCGAAGATCGACATCAGCAGGGTCGACTTGCCAGCACCGTTGGAGCCGATCAGGCTGACGGTTTCCCCTTCGTTGATGTGCAGCGAGACACCTTTAAGGGCCTGGATCGGGCCGTAAAACACGTCCAGATCCTTGAGTTGGAGGATGGGTTGGGTCATACCACCTCCTCTTCTTCGGCGCCCAGGTACGCGGCAATCACTTTCGGGTCGTTGCGGATGTCGTCGGGGCCACCCTCGGCAATGACGATGCCGTGGTCCAGCACCACGATGTGGTCGGAGATGCTCATAACCATGCCCATGTCGTGTTCGATCAGCACCACGGTCAGATCGTGCTCGTCGCGCAGCAGCCGGATCATCGCGCTCAGCGCTTCGGTTTCCTGAGGGTTGAGGCCGGCGGCCGGTTCGTCGAGGCAGATGATCTGCGGACGGGTGCACATGGCCCGGGCGATTTCCAGGCGGCGCTGCTGGCCGTAGGACAGTTCACCGGCCAGGCGGTTGGCGCAGTCCACCAGGTCCACCACTTCCAGCCAGTAGAACGCGTGGTCCAGCGCATCGCTTTCGGCCTTGCGGTAGCCCTTGGTGTTGAGGATGCCGGCGAGCATGCTGCGGTTGACCCACATGTGCTGGGCCACCAGCAGGTTTTCCAGCACCGACATTTCCTTGAACAGGCGAATGTTCTGGAAGGTCCGCGCCAGGCCGGCACGGTTCACCAGGTGGGTGCCGCCGAATGCCTTGTAGAACAGTCGACTGGCGAAGGATTTCGGCGAAACGAAATCCGTTGGCTTGAACGGCTCGCCCAGCAGTTTGATGACGTTGGTCTGTTGCCCACGGATGTTGAGTTCGATCTTGCCGCCGGAGGCTTTGTAGAAACCGGTCAGGCAGTTGAACACCGTGGTCTTGCCGGCGCCGTTGGGGCCGATCAAGGCGAAGATCGAGTTGCGGTGCACTTTCAGGCTGACATCGCTCAACGCCTTGATGCCGCCGAAGTGCATCATCAGCTTTTCTACACTGAGTACGACTTCGCTCATGGCGCTACTCCTTTACGCGGGGTCACACCGGTACGGCTGATCCGAATCAGGCCACGCGGTCGCCAGATCATCATCAACACCATCAGGATGCCGAACAGCAGCACGCGGTACTCGGCGAAGCCACGCAGCAGTTCCGGGGCGACGGTCAGCACGAAGGCTGCGATCACCACGCCTATGGTCGAACCCATGCCACCCAGCACCACGATGGCGAGGATCAGTGCCGATTCGAAGAAGGTGAACGAGGTCGGGTTGACGAAGCCTTGGTAGGTGGCGAAGAACACCCCGGCCAGACCGGCCGTCGAGGCGCCGATGGTGAACGCCGAGAGCTTGACCAGCACGTGGTTCAGGCCCATGGAGCGGCAGGCGATTTCGTCTTCACGCAGGGCTTCCCAGGCGCGGCCGACCGGCATGCGGGTCAGGCGATGCTTGATGTACAGCACGGCCAGCACCACCAGGAACAGCACTGCGTAGATGAAGTAGTACTTCACGTCCGGGTTGTAGGCGATGCCGAAGAACTCATGGAACGGCACGCCGCCATCCTTGGCCCGCTTGCCGAACTCCAGGCCGAAGAAGGTCGGCAGCGGTGCCGGCATGCCGTTCGGGCCGCCAGTCAGCGACAACCAGTTGTTGAGGATCAGGCGGATGATTTCACCGAAGCCCAGGGTCACGATCGCCAGGTAGTCGCCGTGCAGGCGCAGCACCGGGAAACCGAGGATGCAACCGGCCAGGCCGGCGGTAATCGCCGCCAGCGGCAACACCGTCCAGAAGCCCAGCCCAAGGTACTGATAACCGAGCGCCAGGCCGTAGGCACCGATGGCGTAGAACGCCACGTAACCGAGGTCGAGCAGGCCGGCCAGGCCGACCACTATGTTCAGCCCCAGCCCCAGCAGCACGTAGATCAGCCCGAGGATGACCACGCCCAGCAGGTAGGAATTGGAGAAAAACGGCAGCACCACGGCGATGACAATCATCAACGGGATGATCCAGCGCAACCGTGACTTGTAGTCCGGCGCCAGCACATGCACCCCGGAGCCAGTCGTTTCAAAGCCCTCGAGGATTCTCAGGCCCTTGGCTGTCTGCAGGAACATGCTCAGGGCAAAGCGGCCGGCCATGACGATCGCCACGATCCACGCCACCCGGGTGGTTTCCAGGTTGAAGCCATAGCCATCGAGAACGACGCCGACAATCGGCCCGAACACAATCAGGGCAATGAGGCCGGCAAGAATCGCGTCAACCAGACTTTTTTTGATATCAATGGTTTTTTTAGTGGTTGAAGACATCGCTTACACCTTCGACACAAGAGGACGGCCGAGCAGGCCTTGAGGCCGAAAGACCAGAACGAGGACCAGCAACGAGAAGCTGAAAACGTCTTTGTAGTCCGAGTTCACCAGACCGGAAAACAGCGACTCGGAAATCCCCAGAATGATCCCGCCAAGCATCGCGCCGGGTAGCGAGCCAATCCCGCCGAGCACCGCGGCGGTGAACGCCTTGATCCCGATGATGAAGCCGGCATAGAAGTCGAATGTGCCGTAGTTCATGGTGATCAGCACGCCGGCCAGGGCCGCCATCGCTGCACCGATGATGAACACGTAGGAAATCACCCGATCGGTGTTGATCCCCAGGATCGAAGCCATCTTGCGGTCTTGCTGGGTTGCACGGCACATGCGGCCGAGCTTGGTGTACTTGATGATGTAGGTCAGCGCGGCCATCCCGACGAACGCGGCGACCAGAATGAAGACCTTGGTGTAGGTCAACTGAACGAAACCGGTACCGATATCAACGCGCCAGGCACCCGAGAGCAGAGTCGGAACGCCTTGTTGCTTCGCGCCCTGGGAGATCTGTGCGTAGTTTTGCAGGATCAGGGAGATACCGATCGCACTGATCAGCGGTGCGAGTCGGGTGGAGTTACGCAGGGGTTTGTAGGCGACACGCTCGATGACCCAGCCATACACCGCCGTGACGACGATGGTGAAGATCAGTGTGCCAAGCATCAGCAGCGGGAAAGATTCGATACCGAAGTAAGCCAGCAGAGCCAGACTGATTGCCGCGAGGTAAGCGGAAATCATGTAAACCTCGCCGTGGGCGAAGTTGATCATGCCGATGATGCCATAGACCATTGTGTAGCCGATGGCGATCAGGCCATAGACCGACCCGAGGGTCAGGCCATTGACCAGTTGCTGCAGGAAAATACCATCCATAACGCAATCTCACGCAATGAGAACCTGCACATGTGGCTGTGCGGTTCTTCTAAGAAAATACAGATATACGTCGGAGCAATGTCAGACACGATCAGGCTGGCCATCACCGCCCCTGTGGGAGCTGGCTTGCCGGCGAAAGCGGTGTATCAGCCAACATTGATGTCGACTGATCTGGCGCATTCGCGAGCAAGCCCGCTCCCACAAGGGGTCAGCGGGGTTCAGATGATCGAGTCAGCCCTTACTTCTGTTTTTCCAGCTGGTGGTATTTGCCATCCTTGTCCCACTGGTAAACCACGTAGTCGGAGATTTTCAGGTCGCCCTTGCTGTCCCAGGTCTTCTCGCCCATGACGGTCTTGACCGGGTTCTTCTTCAGCCATGCAGCCGCTTCTTCGCCCTTGTTGGACTTGGCACCGTTGAAGGCTGCCGCCAGGGTCTGGACCGAAGCGTAGGCGTACAGGGTGTAGCCTTCAGGCTCGGTACCGGCCTTGCGGAAGGCGTCTACCACGGTCTTGCTGTCTGGCAGCAGGCGTGGGTCGGCGCCGAAGGTCATCAGCACGCCGTCAACGAATTGCGGACCGCCAGCGGTGGTCACCAGTTCGTCGGTCACGATGCCGTCGTCGGACATGAACTTGACGTCTTTGAGGCCTTGTTCACGCAGTTGACGCACCAGAGGACCGGCTTCCGGGTGCAGGCCGCCGAAGTAGACGACGTCAGCGCCGGCACCGCGGATCTTGGTCACGATGGTGCTGAAGTCTTTCTCGCCACGGGTCAGGCCTTCATACAGCACAGGCGTTACGCCGCGCTTGACCAGTTGAGCCTTGGTGGCATCCGCCAGGCCCTGGCCGTAGGTGTCCTTGTCGTGCAGCACGACAACCTTCTTGCCCTTGAGCACGTCGACGATGTAGTCGCCGGCCACGATGCCTTGCTGGTCGTCACGCCCGCACATACGGAACATGGCGCTCAGGCCACGCTCGGTCACAGCCGGGTTGGTGGAGCCTGGAGTGATGGCGATGATGCCCGCTTCGTCGTAGATCTCGGAGGCCGGGATGGTCGACGAGGAGCAGAAGTGACCGACCACGCCAGCGACTTTCTGGTTGGTCAGGTCTTTGGCAACCGTCACAGCCTGTTTCGGTTCGCAGGCGTCATCGCCCTTGACCAGTACGATTTTTTCCCCGTTAACCCCGCCCGCCGCGTTGACCGCATCGGCCGCCGCCTGTGCACCCTTCATGTACTGTTCGCCAAATGCCGCGTTGGCACCTGTCATTGGTCCCGCTACGCCGATCTTGATGTCAGCCTGAGCAAACGCAGAAACACCCAGCGCAGTTGCCACTGCGAGGGCCAGAAAGCCTTTCTTGTAAAACGTCTGGGACATGAGGTGATGCTCCTTGGTTTTTTTAATTGGCACTACGACTTCACTGAATGCTCAGAGCAAGGGCCGTGCCATCGGTTTTTTATTCTGAAAAAAGTCGCTGCTTTCTTGTTATTTCGACTGTTTCGATCCCATTTTCATTGGGCGTGCAACCGTCTAGACCGCGGAAGGTAAAACCATTATTTTTTTGAGGCGCAACCCGCCCGCGCCATCATTGCAACCTCGGCTTTAAACGACGTGCAACCAGCCTGTAACAACGTGCGTCACCGAAGTGCACACTGCTGGTGCGAGACTGCTACAACCCGCACCACTACAGGCTAGCTGCAGATCGAAAAAGCGCCGCTTCCCACTGCAAAAATCAGCCGTCAGATAACGATCCGCAGGCACTGGCCTGCGTGATACAGCGAGAATCCCGCCTCATACAGACAGCTGCGCAACCCCACCCCGGCCAATGGCTGCATGGGTGCGAAAGGAATCGGTAGTGCTTGAGGATTTCCGTTACACAGGTAATCGGCAAAGGCCTTGCCGACCACTGTCCCCGTGGTCACGCCCCGACCGTTGTAACCGGTGACTGCCACTAAACCGGGCGCGGGTTCGAACAGACGCATCAAATGGTCGGGGGTAAAGGCGATGCAACCGGTCCAGGTGCACTCCCACTCCACCGGTTTCAGGTAAGGGAAGTAATGTTGCTGCACCCGGTCGGCCCAGGCCTTCAGGAACCAGGCCGGCTTCTGATTGCCGTTACCCAGACTGCCAAGCAACAGGCGACCGTCTTTGTCTCGACGGATACTGCTGAGCACTTGGCGGGTGTCCCAGGAACCCTGGCCACCGGGCAGGATTTGCCGGGCGGCCTCTTCGGTCAGAGGGGCCGAGGCCACCTGATAGTAATAACCGGGGAAGAAATTGCGCCGCAGTTCGGTCCAGTCGCCTTCGGTGTAGGCATTGGAGGCGATCACCACTTTCTCGGCCATGACCGAGCCCTGGGCGGTTTGCACAGACCAGCGCTGGCCCTGGCGTTCGAGTCGGGTGACCGGGGAATGATCGAATAATTGACCGCCCAGGCCGATGGCCGCCTTGGCCAGCCCCGTGGTATAGGCCATCGGATTAAGCGTGCCGGCACGGCGATCGAGCAGTGCGGCGGCGATCTTTTTCGTGCCGGTGGCTTGCTCGCAAGCTTGCCCGGTGAGCAGCTCTACCGGTGCACCGCGACGTTTCCATTGTTCTTCACGACTGCGCAAGTCGGCTTCGCCACGGGCATTGTGCGCCATGTGCAGCGTGCCTTCACGGCGTAACTGGCAATCGATGTTGTACTTGTCCACAAGGCTGAACACCAGGGAAGGCGCCGCCCCCAACATGCGGTTGAGTTGGCTGCCGACCGCCTCGCCAAACCCGGCTTCGATCTCGTCCGGGGGAATCCACATCCCGGCATTGACCAGCCCGACGTTGCGCCCCGAACCACCATGGCCGGCGCGATGGGCTTCCAGCACACAAACGGTCTTGCCTTGCTCCAGCAGATGCACCGCCGCCGACAAACCGGTAAACCCGGCGCCGATGACGCAGACATCCACCGTGACCTCCCCCTTGAGGGCCGAATTATCCGGCCTTTGCGGAGTCAGTTTTTCCCACAGACATTCTTCGCGTAACGGCATTGCCAGACTCCAACAGAAACCTAACAAACACATTCATTCAATGTGGGAGCGGGCTTGCTCGCGAAAGCGTCGGCACATCCAGCATCAATGTGACTGATAAACCGCTTTCGCGAGCAAGCCCGCTGCCACAGGGGATCACTATCCGGCTCGAGAATCAGTCAAACGTGATGCCCTGCGCCAACGGCAACTCCAGCGAATAGTTCACGGTGTTGGTCTGGCGGCGCATGTAGCCGCGCCATGCATCGGAGCCGGACTCGCGGCCGCCGCCGGTTTCTTTCTCGCCACCAAACGCGCCGCCGATTTCCGCGCCGCTCGGGCCGATGTTGACGTTGGCGATGCCGCAGTCGCTGCCCACCGCCGACATGAACTGCTCGGCTTCACGCACGTCGGTGGTGAAGATGCACGAGGACAGGCCTTGTGGCACGGCGTTGTTCAGGCGCAGGGCTTCCTGGAAATCGCTGTATCCGACTACATAAAGGATCGGCGCAAAGGTTTCATGGCAGACCACATCGCTCTGCTCCGGCATTTCGACGATGGCCGGCGACACGTAGTAGGCATTCGGGAATTTGTCTTGCAGCTGACGCTCACCGCCAAACACCCGGCCGCCTTCGCTCAAGGCCTGCTCCAGAGCGTCCTGCATATTGTCGAAGCTTTGCTTGTCGATCAGCGGGCCGACCAGATTGCCTTCCAGTGGATGGCCGATGCGTACTTTCGAGTACGCGGCTTTGAGGCGAGTAACGATTTCTTCCTTGACCGATTCATGGGCGATCAGGCGGCGCAAGGTGGTGCAACGCTGGCCGGCGGTGCCGACGGCGCTGAACAGGATCGCACGAACGGCCATGTCCAGGTCGGCGCTTGGGCCGAGGATCATTGCGTTGTTGCCGCCCAGTTCCAGGATGCTGCGGGCGAAACGCGCGGCAATTTTCGGCGCCACTTCACGGCCCATGCGGGTGCTGCCGGTGGCGCTGACCAGCGCGACACGCGGATCATCGACCAGGGCTTCGCCGGCATCGCGACCGCCAATGATCACCTGGCTCAGGTGCGGTGGCGCATCGCTGAAGTTCTTCAGCACCCGATCGAACAGCGCCTGGCAAGCCAGTGCGGTCAGCGGGGTCTTTTCCGACGGTTTCCAGATCACCGGGTTGCCGCAGACCAGCGCCAGTGTGGCGTTCCAGGCCCAGACCGCGACCGGGAAGTTGAACGCACTGATCACGCCGACGACGCCCAGCGGATGCCAGGTTTCGCGCATGTGGTGGCCAGGACGCTCGGAAGCGATGGTCAAACCGTACAACTGACGGGAAAGACCGACGGCGAAGTCGCAGATGTCGATCATTTCCTGAACTTCACCCAGGCCTTCCTGGGTGATCTTGCCGGCCTCCCAGGACACCAGTTCGCCGAGGTCGGCCTTGTATTCACGCAGGATGTCACCCAGTTGCCGCACCAGTTCGCCACGGCGCGGTGCTGGAACCTTGCGCCACAGTTCGAACGCATGATCTGCGCGACTGATGTGCTGCTCGACTTCAGCGGCGCCTTCCCAGTTCACGGCGGCAATCGTGCTGCCATCGATCGGCGAATGCACCGGCACTTTGCCGTTCTGGTACAGGGCCGGGTTCACACCTAGACGATCAAGCAATGCGGCAACCATGGGTCACTCCTCAAGCAAAAGACAGAACACGTGCAGCCGGAAATTCACGGCTGATCAGACCTGTAGTTTTAGCTGCCCGGAGGTTACTCAACAAACGACCTTTAAGAGAGATATCATTCCGTTTATTCATGCTGTGCATTGCTGGCAATAAGAAACAAGAACCAAGGACCGCCCATGCTGAATAAACGCTACTTGCCATCGATCGCTGCATTGCAGTGCTTCGAGGCCGTCACCCGGCATTTGAGTTTCACCCGGGCCGCCGAAGAGTTGAACCTGACCCAAAGTGCCGTGAGCAAACAGGTCGCGCAACTCGAAGAGCTGTTGCAGCACCTGCTGTTTCGCCGGGTACGCCGCCGCCTGCAGATGACGCCGGCTGGCGATCTGTACCTGGTTGAGGTGCGAAAAATCCTCACGCAGGTCGAGATGTCGACCCATTACCTGCGTTCCTACGGTGGCGAAACAGAAGTCCTGCGGGTTTCCACGCCTCCCACCTTCGGCGCCCGCTGGCTGGTACCCCGTCTGAAAGGCTGGCGCCTGCGGCATCCGTCGATCCATCTGGACCTGTGCAGCGAGCAGGAAGCCGACGATCTGCTGCAAGGTCGCAGCGACCTGGCGTTCTACTTCGGCCAGGGTTCACGGCCCGGCACCGAATGCCTGAAGCTGTTCGGCGAAGAGCTGGTGCCGGTGTGTGCCCCCGGCAGCCTGCCGGATACGCCGTTTACCGATCCGACGCAACTGACCGACCTGGTCCTGCTGCAAAACGCCTCCCGCCCCCAGGCCTGGCATGACTGGTTCGACCACCAGGGTTACCACACCGAGCACAGCTACCACGGCCCGCGCTTCGAAACCTTTTATATGTGTATCCGCGCCGCCCAGGTCGGTTGCGGCGTGGCGTTATTGCCGCGTTTTCTGGTGGAAGAGGAACTGGCTGACGGCAAGCTGGTCATTCCCTGGCAGCATGCAATGCCCAGCAGCGACGCCTATTACCTTGCGTACCCGGAGCACTCGGCGGAAGTGCCCAAGGTGCGGGACTTTGTGAAGTGGATGCTGGAGCAGATCGATAGCCCGCAGATATCGCAAATCTAGGGTTGCACGCTGAATGTGTGGGAGCGGGCTTGCTCGCGAAGGCGTCAGTCCAGTCAACATATATTTTGAATGCGCTGGCCTCTTCGCGAGCAAGCCCGCTCCCACAGGGGATGTGCTGCGGCTAAAAAACTGCTGGTAATCCTTGTCTCTGATATGCGCCACTAGCGCCACTGATCAATACCGCTGCAACGCTGGAGATTCCCGTTATGAGCGAGAGTGTGTTTGCCGATCGCATCGTGCAGAACCTGCTCGACACCGACTTCTACAAACTGACGATGATGCAGGCGGTGCTGCACAACTACCCGAACGTCGAAGTCGAATGGGAGTTTCGCTGCCGTAACGGCGAGGACTTGCGCCCCTACCTGGCGGAAATCCGCTTTCAGATCGAGCGCCTGGCCGAACTGAGCCTGAGCGCCGACCAGTTGAGCTTCCTGGAGCGCATCAGCTTTCTGAAGCCGGACTTCCTGCGCTTTCTCGGTCTGTTTCGCTTCAACCTGCGCTACATCCACACCGGCATCGAAAACGGTGAGCTGTTCATCCGCCTGCGTGGCCCCTGGCTGCATGTGATCCTGTTCGAAGTGCCGCTGCTGGCCCTGGTCAGCGAGGTGCGCAACCGCTATCGCTACCGCGAAGTCGTGCTGGGGCAGGCCCGTGAGCAGCTCTACCGCAAGTTCGACTGGCTGAGCGCCAACGCCGGCAGTGATGAATTGTCCGAATTGCAGGTGGCCGATTTCGGCACGCGCCGACGTTTTTCTTACCGCGTGCAGGAAGAAGTGGTGAATGTGCTCAAGCACGATTTCCCCGGACGCTTCGTCGGCACCAGCAACGTGCACCTGTCCCGGGAACTGGACATGAAACCCCTGGGCACCATGGCCCACGAATGGATCATGGCGCACCAGCAACTCGGCCCGCGGCTGATCGACAGCCAGATCGCCGCACTCGATTGCTGGGTCCGCGAATACCGTGGCCTGCTGGGGATTGCCCTGACCGATTGCATCACCATTGATGCCTTCCTCGGCGATTTCGATCTGTTTTTCGCCAAGCTTTTCGACGGTTTGCGCCACGACTCGGGCGATCCGGTGGTCTGGGCGGAAAAAGCCATCGCCCACTATCACAAGCTCGGCATCGACCCGATGAGCAAGACGCTGACGTTCTCCGACAGCCTGACCCTGCCCAAGGCGCTGGAGATATTCCGGGCACTGCGTGGTCGGATCAATGTCAGCTTCGGCATCGGCACCAACCTGACCTGCGACATTCCGGGTGTCGAACCGATGAGCATCGTGCTTAAAATGGTCGCCTGCAACGGCCAGCCGGTGGCGAAGATCTCCGACGAGCCAGGCAAGACGCACTGTAAAGATCCTAATTTCGTCGCTTACTTGCGACACGTTTTCCAGGTTCCTGCCGCCCTTTCAAGTACATCAAGCAAGGAGTGAATTCATGCAAGCCGTACAGCGTGAGATTGCTGAACAGCTCAAGGTCCAGCCGCCATTCGCCGACGAAGCCGCCCTTGAGGCCGAAGTCGTCCGGCGGGTGACCTTCATTCAGGACTGCCTGGTCAATTCCGGGCTCAAGACCCTGGTACTGGGCATCAGCGGCGGTGTCGACTCCCTGACCGCCGGCCTGCTGGCCCAACGGGCCGTCCGTGAACTGCGCCAGCGCAGCGGCGACGCCGCCTACAAATTCATCGCAGTACGCCTGCCCTACGAAACCCAGTTCGATGAGCACGATGCCCAGGCGTCGGTGGATTTCATCAAGCCGGACGAGCGCCACACCGTGAACATCGGCCCGGCGGTCAAGGCCCTGGCCAATGAAGTGGCGGCATTCGAAGGCAAACATGCGGTGTCGGTGGACTTCGTGCTCGGCAACACCAAGGCGCGCATGCGCATGGTCGCCCAGTACACCATCGCCGGCGCGACCCATGGCCTGGTGATCGGCACCGACCATGCGGCGGAAGCGGTGATGGGTTTCTTCACCAAGTTCGGTGACGGCGCCTGCGACCTGGCGCCGCTGAGCGGCCTGGTGAAAAACCAGGTCCGCGCCATCGCCCGCAGCTTCGGCGCACCGGAGTCGCTGGTGGAGAAAGTCCCGACCGCCGACCTTGAGGATCTGTCGCCGGGCAAACCGGACGAAGCCTCCCACGGCGTGACCTACGCCGAGATCGACGCCTTCCTGCATGGCAACCCGGTGCGTGAGGAAGCGTTCAAGATTATTTGTGACACATATAAAAAGACTCATCACAAGCGAGTGATGCCGTTTGCCCCGTGAGCCGTTGATGAACAAGAAAGCCCGCTGAAGAGTTGATCTTCGGCGGGCTTTTTCTTGGCGGGAGCATTTGTTGAGGCATCCGGCCCCTTCGCGGGCAAGCCCGCTCCCACAGGGTTTCAGGTGTTCACAAAAATTGTGTCCGAAACAAAACCTTGTGGGAGCGGGCTTGCCCGCGAAGAACGATGACGCGGTTTACCTGATTACTTCAGGGTCACGGTGCCTTTCATCATCGAGATGTGGCCCGGGAACGAGCAGAAGAAACCGTACTTTTCAGCGGCATCCAGCTTGGACACATCGAAGGTCACCGAGTCGGTTTCCTTGGCGCCGATGATCTTGGTGTGGGCGATCACACGGGCGTCGCCTTCTTTCAGGTAGTTCTTGTCGATGCCGGCGCTCAGACCGTCGGTGGCGATCGGCTGCATGTCGGCTTCTTTGCTCAGCACCCAGTTATGGCCCATGACGTTCTTCGGCAAGCTGCCGGAGTGCTTGAGTTCCACGGTAAACGTCTTGCAGCTCTTGTCGATGGTGATGTCCTTGGTATCGAAGGACATCTGGTCGGTGGAGTCGACGGTGACTTTGCACTCGGCAGCCATCAATTGGCTGCTGGCCAGCGTCAACAGGGATACCGCAACAAGTTTGGCAAACATGGTGAATCTCCAAGGCAGGGTTAACGAAATCGCGAATAAACAGAAGACTGCCTGAAAACTTCGCAAGTTCATATGACTTGAATCAAAAATTGTATACAACTTTCGCGCTATGGCACCGATACGAAATATCTACCGGCCAAGTGTCTGGCCCGGGCCTATCATCAGGCCGTCCCCCTTCAAATGGAACGCCTGTCATGTCGATCAATAGCCTGTTGTGCAGCTTGCTCGCCACCTATGCCTGCGGCGCCAGCGGTACGTACGAAACGCCAGAACTCGAAGTCTAGCCCTTGGAGTGCCGGGCGCCTGCCTTTACTCTGTGGCCGTGATCGACCATGGAGCAAGGCATGTCTTTAGCATCTGTTTGTGTATTTTGTGGTGCCAGCACCGGCACCAACCCGGCTTACCGCGAAGCCGCCGTGGCCCTTGGCCGGGCGTTGGCCGAGCGCAAGCTGACCCTGGTGTATGGCGGTGGCGCCGTGGGCCTGATGGGCATCGTCGCCGATGCGGCCCTGGCGGCCGGCGGTGAAGTGATCGGCATCATCCCGCAAAGCCTCAAGGACAAGGAAATCGGCCACAGCGGCCTGACTCGCCTGGAAGTCGTCGATGGCATGCACGCGCGAAAGGCGCGGATGGCCGAGCTCAGCGATGCCTTTATCGCGCTGCCCGGCGGCCTTGGCACCCTCGAAGAACTGTTCGAAGTCTGGACCTGGGGCCAGCTCGGCTACCATGGCAAACCGCTGGGTTTGCTGGAAGTGAACGGTTTCTACAGCAAATTGACGTCTTTTCTTGATCACATCGTCGGCGAAGGCTTCGTTCGCGGCCAGCACCGTGACATGCTGCAAGTGAGCGAATCACCGCAAACCCTGCTCGATGCTCTGGATGCCTGGCAACCGTCCGTAGCGCCAAAATGGGCCGAGCAAAAACCCAGCTAACGGCTCGGCACCGATACAGGGCAGAATATGCGCCGCTCAACCTCACCTTCGACCCCAGAGGATCGCCCATGGCTAAACCTAATTATTCCTTCGCCAAACGTCAGAGAGACTTGGCCAAGGAGCAGAAGAAAGAGGAAAAGCTTCAGCGCAAGAAAGCTACAGCTGAAGAAGCGGCACTGAACCCTGAGGGAGAAGTGGCGGCAGAAGACGATGTTGATGCACCGAAAGACTCGGCGCCCGACGCCTGAGAACCTCCGGGCCGGTTGATCTGATCTGGCCCACCGGATCTGTGTCCAGGGTTGGCAGCTTTGCTGCCGACCCTCACAGGCCAATCGTATGACTCCCCACTCTCGAATCAAAATGCAGTTCCCTGTGGGAGCGGGCTTGCTCGCGAAAGCGGTTTCACATCCAAAAATGATGTTGCCTGATACTCCGTCTTCGCGAGCAAGCCCGCTCCCACATTTTGATCGTTGTTATTCCAGTGGCATCACGGTTACCCGAACTTCCGGGTCGTGGTTCCCTCCTCCCAGAATCACCCCCCGCAACGGCGACACATCGGAAAAATCCCGTCCCCAGGCCAGGGTGATGTGCTCCAGTGCCGGTTGCACATTGTTGGTCGGATCGAAATCCACCCATCCCAGCACCGGGCAAAACACCGAAACCCAGGCGTGGGACGCATCAGCACCGATCAGCCGTGGCTGCCCCGGCGGTGGCTGGGTCAGCAAGTAGCCGCTGATGTACCGCGCGGCCAATCCACGGGAACGCACGCAAGCGAGCATCAGGTGAGCAAAGTCCTGGCAGACCCCGCGCCGGCGCTCCAGCACCTCCACCAGCGGTGTGGCCACCTGGGTCGCTTCGGCATCGAAGGTGAACTCGCTGAAGATTTTCTCCATCAGCGCCTGCACGCCGAGCAGCAGCGGTCGACCCGCCGGGAAGCAGCTCTCGGAAAACTCGACGAAGTTTCTCTTCAAATGCACATACGGCGATTCAAACCGGTATCGGCAGGCTTCGAGCATTTCAGGCGACAGCGGTTGGCTGCTGTAGGTCAGCGCGCTACGGGTGTCTTCCCACGCGGGTGACAGATTGAAGTCCAACGCAGGCCGGGGCAGCACTTCAATGGTCAGGCTGGCGTTGACCAGCAATTCGTCGTGGGGACGCTCGAACGCCAGCCGGGTCAGCGGATTACCGAACACATCCAGTTCATCGCGACGCGAGGTCGGCCGCGGGCTGATCTGCAATTGCCGGTCGGTGCAGCGCTGCCAGGCACAAGGCCGTGGCCACAAATGCGCCAGTTGCTGGGCCAGGGACACCGGGCTGTCGTAGTGATAATGGGTGTCGTGGAAAATCTGGTAGTGGGCGCTCATCAGACAGACACCGTGCGCTGGCTGACATCGTCGACATGGGCGAAATGTCGCAGCGCCAGGCGATCGGAAACCAGCCCGCTGGCGTCGGCGATCTCTTGCAGCAGCGCGGCCAGCCCCTCGATGGCGGCGCGAACACTGGCGTCGCCGAACAGCGGGTTTTCCAGGCAGCCCAGATCGAATTGCGCCAGACGCTCGACCAATTGCGGCAACGCTGCTTCACGCGGCACGCCAAAGTCATCGCAGAGGCGTTTGAGGGTACGGGTCACCAGCTTCAACTGGAACAACACGGCGTGAGGGTTCTGCTCGTCGAGCAATAGCAGGTCGAGCACGGGGATCAATTGCGCCACCGCCAGGTAGCGAGAACGGTAGGTGATGCTGCTGTTGCCCAGTTCCAGCAGCCATTCCAGCCCGGCCTGATCGAAAGCCCCGGCTCCCCGCAGGAACGCCGCCAGGCTGCCGCTGAGAAACTGCAGACGCTCGATCCTCCGGCCAATCATCAGGAAACGCCAGCCTTCGTCCCGGGTCATGTCGTCCAGGGCAAAGCCGGACAGCGCCGCCAGGGACATCACCAGACGGTTGAGGAAATCCAGCAACTCGCCGAAATCCGGCTCTTCGGTTTCCAGCTCCATGGCTTCACGCTGCAACTCCACCAGCGCCTGCCAGTTTTCCCGCGAGAGCTTGCCGCGCACCTGTGAAGCGGCCCACTGCAAGCGTTGCAGGTTGGAACGCAGGCTGAACGGCCAGTCATCGCCGAGCAACGCCGCCAACAGGCGCTCCGGCAACTCGCCCTCCTCGGGCAGCAACATCAGCCGTTCGCCGAGATCCACCGCTGCCTGCAGGGCTTGCGGGTCGTCGCCGTCGACATAGCGCGCCAGCATGATGCGCAGCAAACGGGCGCTGTCGTCGCAACGCTCGCAGTAACGACCGAACCAGAACAGGTTTTCCACCACCCGCGACGGCAGGTACGGATCGCGTCGCACCAGGTCATACACACCAATGTTGCGCTGGGCCTTCCATTGTTCGCCACTGGGCGCACGCTCGCCCAGTACCCAGGTGTCCTTGCTGGCGCCGCCGCGCTGCATCGACACCACTTCGGCATCGGCTTGGGCGGCGACCCGGGTCAAGCCGCCGGGCAAAACCCGATAACCCTCACGGCTGGCCACCGCATACACGCGCATGCCGATGGCACGGGGTTGCAGTTGACCGTCTTCGGCTTGCCAGATCGGCGCCTGGGACAATTGTGCGAGTTCTTGCGCCACATAGGCGTATGGACGCGCCTGCATGCGCTCGGCGAGTTCCTGCCGCTGCTTTTCGCTCAAATCACGGCCAAATACCGGCGCAAAGCTCTGGGACGGAAACGCCGGCTTGATCAGCAACTCCGGAAGTTTCTCCAGGGCCTGGGCCAGAACCGGCGCTTCACCGCACCACCAGGTGGCGATGGATGGCAGGATCAGTTCTTCGCCAAACAGGAATTGATTGATCTTCGGCAGGAAACCCAATAAACCGGGGGATTCCAGCACTCCGCTGCCGAGGGCGTTGGCCACCAGCACCCGCCCTTGCCGCACGGCTTCCAGCAGGCCCGGCACGCCGAGGGCTGAGTCGGTACGCAGTTCCAGCGGGTCGCAGAAATCATCGTCGAGCCGACGCATGATCGCGTGAACCCGACGCAGGCCACTCAGGGTCTTCAGGTAGACCGTGGCATCGCGCACCGTCAGGTCGCCGCCCTCCACCAGCGGATAACCGAGCTGGCGAGCCAGATACAGATGTTCAAAATAGCTTTCGTTGAAACGCCCCGGTGTCAGCAGCACCACCAACGGCGCGTCGCCGTCACTCGGGGCCTGACGGGCCAGGGTTTCCTGCAAGGTGCGGAAGAACCCGGCCAGGTGTTGCACCTTCAAATCACGGTACAGCTCGGGAAACGCCCGGGACACGATGGTACGGTTTTCGAGCGCATACCCCGCACCAGACGGCGCCTGGGTACGGTCCGCCGTCACCCACCAGCGGCCATCGGGTGTGCGCGCCAGATCCACGGCATACAGATGCAGAAAGGCTCCGTCGGGCGGGCTGATGCCCTGGCAGGGCCAAAGGAAGTTGTTGTGACCGAACACCAGCTCGGCGGGCAGCAGACCTTCGGCAATCAGCCGTTGCGGCCCGTAAAGGTCAGCCAGCACGGCATTGAGCAAGCGCGCCCGCTGAGCGATGCCGGCCGACAACTGTTGCCACTCGTCAGCCGCGATGACATGGGGCAGCAGGTCCAGCTCCCACGGCCGGTCCGCGCCCTTGGGGTCGGCATAGACGTTATAGGTAACGCCGTTTTCCTGAATCTGCCGGGTAAGCAGAGCCTGACGCTGCACCAGTTGTGCCGGCGTGCTGCGTTGCAACTGCTCGAACAGCCGGCGCCAGTGCGGGCGCACGGCGCCACTGTCGTCGAGCAGTTCGTGATAGGTGCCCGCCGTCAGCGGGTAGCGGTCTAGCAGGTCAGGCATGGAAAGCTCGGCAGACAGCAATGAACGGTCAGACTAACGCAGGCTCGTGATACCCGGATATACGAAAAATCCGAGCGTCGCGTACGGTTTAGAAACGTCGCAAATCGAGTGTCATTGGCAGCTCGTCGCTGATTTCCATATTGGGTATAGGAAGTTTCCCTGGCGTGTGTCCGATGCGGAAAAAACGCGCCATTCGCCGGCTCTCCGCCTCATTGGCGTTCACCGGCAAGCTGTCGTAGTTGCGCCCGCCCGGATGGGCGACGTGGTACTGGCAACCGCCCAGCGAGCGCTGCATCCAGGTGTCGAGCAGGTCGAACACCAGGGGCGCATGGACCGGGATGGTCGGTTGCAGACAGTTGGCCGGTTGCCAGGCACGAAATCTCACGCCCGCGACGAATTCGCCTACACGCCCGGTGGGCTGCAATGGCACCGGAATGCCGTTGCAGGTCAGCAGATAACGCTGGGGTGGCAAGCCGCTGAGCTTGACCTGCAAGCGCTCCAGCGACGAATCCACGTAACGCACCGTGCCGCCCATGGCGCCCTCTTCACCCAGCACGTGCCAGGGCTCGAGCGCCTGGCGCAGTTCCAGCGCAATGCCACTGACGGCGTAGTCGCCAACCTTGGGGAAACGGAACTCGAGATGCGCGGCGAACCACTCGGCCCGCACCGGATAACCGGCGGCGTTGAGGTCGACGATGACATCGGCGAAGTCTTGCTCGATAAAGTGCGGCAACAGGAAGCGATCGTGCAGCTCAGTGCCCCAGCGCGCCAGCTTCGGCGGCGCATAGGGTTCGCGCCAGAACCGCGCGACCAGCGCCCGCAGCAACAGTTGTTGCGCCAGGCTCATGCGCGCATGGGGCGGCATCTCGAACGCACGCAGCTCCAGCAATCCGAGGCGCCCGGTGGCACAGTCCGGCGAATAGAGTTTGTCGATGCAGAACTCTGCGCGGTGGGTGTTTCCGGTCACATCGATCAGCAGATTGCGCAATAGTCGATCCACCAGCCATGGCGGGCATGCCTCACCCGGTTGCGGCATCTGTGCGAAGGCGATTTCCAGTTCGTACAAGGCATCGTTGCGCGCTTCATCGACACGGGGCGCCTGGGACGTCGGGCCGATGAACAATCCGGAAAACAGGTAGGACAAGGACGGGTGGTTATGCCAGTAGCTGATCAGGCTGCGCAACAGATCCGGACGACGCAGAAACGGCGAGTCGCCCGGAGTCGCCCCACCCAGCACGAAATGGTTACCGCCGCCCGTGCCGGTATGCCGGCCGTCGATCATGAATTTCTCAGTGGTCAGTCGGGTCTGGCGCGCTTGTTCGTAGAGGAATTCGGTGCGCTCGACCAACTCATCCCAGGTCGCGGACGGCTGCACGTTGACCTCGATCACCCCCGGATCCGGAGTGATGCGCAAGTTGCTCAGGCGCGGATCGCTCGGCGGCTCATAGCCCTCCAGCAACACCGGGCACATCAGCTCTTCGGCGGTGGCTTCGATGGCAGCGACCAGTTCGAGGTAATCCTCGACCCGCTCCAGCGGCGGCATGAATAGATACAACCGGCCATCCCGTGCTTCTGCGCAGAAAGCGGTACGGGTCAACCAGTCGGCGGATTCGTCGATCTTCGGTGCGCGCTCCTGCACCTCGGCAGCTGCGCCTTGGCTTTGCAGTTGCTCGGTATCGAGCAGCGGCGGGAAGTCTTGATTCGGGTCCTGCGCATGGATGAACGGATATTCCGCCGCTTTCACCCAAGGCTGTGACCCCAGCGGCAAGCGATAACCCAGCGGCGAGTCCCCCGGCACCAGACGGCAGTGCTCGTCGCGCAGATACCAGCGCCCGCTCTGCCACTGATCGCCCTTGGCGGTGCGCGCCAGCGGCAGGACCTGGCCGATGACCTTGCCCAAGCCTTGACTGAAGACCTTGCGCAAACGCTCACGCTCCAAAGGCTCCTCCAGACGTGAGTCTTCGGCGCTGACGTTTTGCGGCAGCATGCCTTCGCGCCAGAGGTAATAGAAATTGTCTTCGTAGGCCGCAAACACAAAGCGTGTCGGAATCTTCAGGCGTTCGGCGACACTCGCCAGAAAACGCCCGGCCAGTGCTCCGTCGGCGCCATAGTCTTCCTGCTCGTCGGCGATCAGCGCGCTGTTGTGCCAGATCGGCACGCCGTCACGGCGCCAATAGCAATTGAGCGACCAGCGTGGCAGTTGCTCGCCGGGATACCACTTGCCCTGCCCGAAATGCACCAGCCCCTGGGGCGCGTAGTGTTTGCGCATACGCTGGAACAGTTCGGCGGACAACCGTCGTTTATCCGGTCCCAGTGCGGCGGTGTTCCACTCGGCGCCGTCCGGGTCATCGATGGACACAAAGGTCGGCTCGCCACCCATGGTCAGGCGCACATCGCCTTCCAGCAAGTCGGCATCGATCTGCCGGCCGAGTGCCTGGATCGCCAGCCACTGATCGTCGGTATAGGGCTTGGTAACTCGAGGCGCCTCCCAAATCCGCTCCACGGACATTTCGTGGCTGAATTCGCACTCGCAGGGTTCCACCAAGCCACTGATCGGTGCCGCAGAGGACGGATCGGGACTACAGGCCAACGGAATATGTCCTTCACCGGCAAACAGCCCGGAAGTCGCATCCAGGCCGATCCAGCCGGCGCCGGGCAAGTACACCTCGCACCAAGCGTGCAGGTCGGTGAAATCCACCTCGGTGCCGGACGGACCGTCGAGACTTTTAACGTCGGCGGTCAGCTGGATCAGGTAACCCGACACGAAACGCGCCGCCAGCCCCAGGTTGCGCAGTAGTTGCACCAGCAACCACGCGGAATCGCGGCACGACCCGGAAGCCTGGTCGAGGGTGTATTCAGGCGTTTGTACGCCGGGCTCCATGCGGATCAGGTAGTCGATGTCTTCACTCAGGCGCTGGTTGAGCGCGACAAGAAAGTCCACGGCGGGCAACGGTGTACGGTCGATGCCGTCCAGATAGGCCTTGAACTTCGGCGTCAGGGGCAGGGTTTCCAGGTACGGCGCCAACTCCTTGCGTTCATCGGCGGCATAGGCGAAGGGGATTTTTTCCGCGTAGGGTTCAAGGAAGAAGTCGAACGGATTGAAGATCGCCATCTCTGCCAGCAGATCGACCTCAATTCGCAATTCTTCGGTTTTTTCCGGGAACACCAACCGCGCCAGGTAATTGCCCTGAGGGTCCTGCTGCCAGTTGATGAAGTGCTGTGCGGGGGAGACTTTCAGCGCATAGGACAGAATCCGCGTGCGGCTGTGAGCGGCGGGACGCAGGCGAACGATCTGCGGGCCGAGTTCGACAGCGCGGTCATAGCGGTAATGCGTGACGTGGTGCAATGCGACATGAATCGACACGGCGTGCCTCCTGCGAGCCTTGAGCGTATGGGAAAGCGCGCAAGACTTATGCCATTCAGCAAGTGCTGGCGCTTTCTTCGGTTGCCTGAGGCAGTACAGCACCAAAATCGGGCGATGCAGGGAAATGGTTGAAGGCGATTGCACGTATATGTGGCAGTCAGCTACGAAGTCGTCGCCTGAGTCGACCCCTTCGCGAGCAAGCCCGCTCCCACAGTGTCCGAGTCGAATACAAATTTTGCGAACGCCTCTAAACCTGTGGGAGCGGGCTTGCCCGCGAAGAGGCCAGTGGCCCCAGCACAAATGGTTAAACCCTGAAATGCAAAACGCCAACCCGAAGGTTGGCGTTCTGTTCAGCTCAAGCGAGGCTTAGCGCGGCACGACCGGTTTGCGGGTCGGCTTGGGGCCCTTGCCCTTGGCCGCGTCCTTGCGCTCCTTGGCCGCCTGCTGGTTACGGGCGAACGCCGCAGCCTTGGCCTGTTCACGCTTGTCCCACGGGTTGCCGCCATCGCTGGCGCGCGGTGGCAGGCCGGTGTGCTGGGTCAGGATCTTGGTGGTCTTTTCCCCTGCAACCTTGTGGCTGCCGGCCGGCGTCGAGTTCTTGCGACGGGCACTCTGGTAGCTGTCAGTCGACGGCTGATGCAAAGGAATCAACTGGTTCTTGCCCGGCCCGATCAGATCGGCGCGGCCCATGCGGGTCAGAGCCTCACGCAGCATCGGCCAGCCTTTCGGGTCGTGATAACGCAAGAACGCCTTGTGCAGGCGGCGCTGCTCCTCGCTCTTGACGATAGTCACCGCGTCACTCTTGTAGGTGACCTTGCGCAGCGGATTCTTGCCCGAGTGATACATCGCGGTGGCGGTGGCCATCGGCGACGGGTAGAACGCCTGCACCTGGTCGGCACGGAAGCCGTTGCCCTTGAGCCACAGGGCCAGATTCATCATGTCTTCATCGGTGGTGCCCGGGTGGGCGGCGATGAAGTACGGAATCAGGTACTGCTCCTTGCCCGCTTCCTTGGAGTACTTCTCGAACATGCGCTTGAACTTGTCATAGCTGCCGATGCCCGGTTTCATCATCTGGTTGAGCGGACCTTCCTCGGTGTGTTCCGGGGCGATCTTCAGGTAACCACCGACGTGGTGAGTCACCAGTTCCTTGACGTACTCCGGCGATTCGACCGCCAGGTCATAGCGCAAGCCGGAGGCGATCAGGATCTTCTTCACACCCGGCAACTCACGGGCGCTGCGGTACAACTGGATCAGCGCCGAATGGTCGGTGTTCAGGTTCGGGCAGATACCGGGGAACACGCATGATGGCTTGCGGCACGCGGATTCGATTTCCGGGCTTTTGCAGGCGATGCGGTACATGTTCGCGGTCGGGCCGCCGAGGTCGGAGATCACGCCGGTAAAGCCCGGGACCTTGTCACGAATCTCTTCGATTTCGCGAATGATCGACTCGTGGGAACGGTTCTGGATGATCCGGCCTTCGTGCTCGGTGATCGAGCAGAAGGTGCAGCCGCCGAAGCAGCCACGCATGATGTTCACCGAGAAGCGGATCATGTCGTAGGCCGGGATCTTCTCCTTGCCGTACGCCGGGTGCGGAATGCGCGCATAAGGCATGCCGAACACGTAGTCCATTTCTTCGGTGGTCATCGGAATCGGTGGCGGGTTGAACCAGACGTCCACTTCGCCATGCTTCTGCACCAGTGCGCGGGCGTTGCCCGGGTTGGTTTCCAGGTGCAGCACGCGGTTGGCGTGGGCGTAGAGCACCGCGTCGTTACGGACCTTTTCCACCGACGGCAGGCGAATCACGGTCTTGTCGCGGGTCATGCGCGGGCTGGCCAGGATCTGCACGACCTTGGCTTCCTGCGGATCGTCAACCGAGCCCTTCTCCTGCTCGATGGCGCAGGCCTGGGTGTCCTGGGTGTTCACGTACGGGTTGATGATCTTGTCGATCTTGCCCGGACGGTCGATGCGCGTGGAGTCGACTTCGTACCAGCCTTGCGGCGTGTCGCGACGAATGAACGCGGTGCCGCGCACATCGGTGATGTCTTCGATCTTGTGACCGTAGGACAGACGCTGGGCGACCTCGACAATCGCACGTTCGGCGTTGCCGTAGAGCAGGATGTCGGCGCTGGCGTCGATCAGGATCGAGTTACGCACCCGGTCCTGCCAGTAATCGTAATGCGCGATGCGGCGCAGTGACGCTTCGATGCCGCCGAGCACGATCGGCACGTGCTTGTAGGCTTCCTTGCAGCGCTGGCTGTAGACCAGGCTGGCGCGGTCCGGACGCTTGCCGGCCAGGCCACCAGGCGTATAGGCGTCATCGGAACGGATTTTCTTGTCGGCGGTGTAGCGGTTGATCATCGAGTCCATGTTGCCGGCCGCGACACCGAAGAACAGGTTCGGCTCGCCGAGCTTCATGAAATCGTCTTTGGACTGCCAGTTCGGCTGGGCAATGATCCCGACGCGGAAGCCCTGGGACTCCAGCAGCCGGCCGATGATCGCCATGCCGAACGACGGGTGATCGACGTAGGCATCACCTGTCACGATGATGATGTCGCAGGAATCCCAGCCGAGCTGATCCATCTCCTCCCTGCTCATGGGCAGGAACGGCGCTGGCCCGAAACATTCGGCCCAGTACTTGGGATAGTCAAATAACGGCTTGGCTGCTTGCATGTCGATAACCGGTGTTGGCTTTCATTGAATTTCGCGGGCGCGGAATATAGCACAAATTTTGACCAATTCCGACGGCTGTGGTCGGAAATTGCGACGACCCCATCGCGGGCAAGCCCGTTCCCACAGGATTCTGGGTGATACCAAAAATAGCAGGTACACCATAAATCACTGTGGGAGCGGGCTTGCCCGCGATGGGGCCCGCTGAGACAACGAAAATTATTCGTCGTCGTCGAAGTTGTAGCTGCCCGGCGCCAGGTTCTCGAATCGGGTGTATTTACCGATAAAGGCCAGGCGGATAAAGCCGATCGGCCCGTTCCGCTGCTTGCCGATGATGATTTCGGCAATGCCTTTGTGCTCGGTCTCCGGGTGATACACCTCGTCGCGGTAAACGAACATGATCACGTCGGCGTCCTGCTCGATCGCTCCGGATTCCCGCAAGTCGGAGTTCACCGGGCGCTTGTTCGGACGCTGCTCCAGGGAGCGGTTGAGCTGCGAGAGCGCCACCACCGGGCAGTTGAATTCCTTGGCCAGGGCTTTGAGGGATCGGGAGATCTCGGAAATCTCGTTGGTCCGGTTGTCACCACTGGAGCCCGGGATCTGCATCAGTTGCAGGTAGTCGATCATGATCAGGCCGACATCGCCGTGCTCACGCACCAGACGGCGGGTCCGGGCACGCATTTCCGACGGGCTGATGCCGGCGGTATCGTCGATGAACAGCTTGCGGTCGTTGAGCAGGTTGACCGCCGAGGTCAGGCGTGGCCAGTCGTCGTCTTCAAGCTGACCGGAACGCACCTTGGTCTGGTCGATACGGCCCAGGGAAGACAGCATACGCATGATCAGCGATTCGCCTGGCATCTCCAGCGAGTAAACCAGAACCGCCTTCTCGCTGCGCAACACGGCGTTTTCCACAAGGTTCATCGCAAAGGTGGTTTTACCCATGGATGGACGGCCGGCGACGATGATCAGGTCGGACGGTTGCAGGCCGCTGGTCTTCTCGTCGAGGTCGGTGTAGCCCGTGGACAGGCCAGTGATGGCGTTGTCGGTGTTGAACAAGGTGTCGATGCGGTCGATGGCCTTGGTCAGCAGGTCGTTGACGCCCACCGGGCCACCGGTTTTTGGCCGGGCCTCGGCGATCTGGAAGATCTGGCGTTCGGCTTCGTCGAGAATCTCGGCGGCAGTGCGACCTTCAGGGTTGAACGCGCTGTCGGCAATCTCGGTACTGATACCGATCAACTGGCGCAACGTCGCCCGCTCGCGAACGATCTGCGCATAGGCCTTGATGTTGGCGACGGACGGGGTGTTTTTCGCCAGTTCGCCCAAGTAACCGAGACCGCCAACCTGTGAAGTCTGACCTTCCTTGTCCAGTTGCTCGGACAGGGTCACGACGTCGATCGGCATGTTCTGATCGGCCAGCTTGGCGATCGCACGGAAAATCAGGCGGTGGTCATGTCGATAGAAATCGCCGTCGGAGACTTGATCGAGCACGCGCTCCCAGGCGTTGTTGTCCAGCATCAGACCACCGAGTACAGCCTGTTCGGCTTCGATGGAATGCGGCGGCACCTTCAGCGCGGCGGTTTGCAGGTCGTATTGCTCGGGAGCTAAGATTTCGTTCATGGCCACTTGGTTTTTTTTGGAAAGCAGGAATGTAAAAACTGGGATGCCAGAAAGACAAAGGGCACGACCTGTAAACAGGATCGTGCCCGATGTTACCGGCAAGCACCCGAGGGTGCCAGCCGACAAGTGCTGCTTAAGCTGCTACCACGACAACGCGTACGGTGGCTTCAACTTCGGCGTGCAGGTGCACGGCTACGTCGAATTCGCCTACGTTGCGGATGGTGCCGTTCGGCAGACGAACTTCGCTCTTCTGCACTTCAACGCCGGAGGCGGTCAGTGCATCAGCGATGTCGTGAGTACCGATCGAACCGAACAGCTTGCCTTCGTCGCCAGCGGTGGCAGTGATGGTCACTTCCAGCTCGGCCAGTTGGGCAGCGCGGCTTTCAGCCGATGCTTTGCGATCTGCTGCAGCTTTTTCCAGCTCAGCGCGACGCTCTTCGAACGCAGCCAGGTTGGCTGGGGTCGCAGCGGTAGCTTTGCCGTAAGGCAGCAGGTAGTTACGACCGTAACCAGCCTTAACGTTCACTTTGTCACCCAGGTTGCCCAGGTTGGTGACTTTTTCCAGAAGGATCAGTTGCATGTGAAAATCCTCTTAACTTTTAACCTTCACCGTTCGCGTTATCGGCATCTTTCGGTGCCGAACGACCGCGAAAATCAATCAGGCTGTCGACGATGGCCAGGACCACCAGCAACGGATAGATCAGTTGCATGAACAGCAACAGCGTCACGTACAACCCCACCAGCCAGAACCTGGCCAGTCGCTTCTGCGCCACCAACCCGTGAATCAGGGCCAGCCCGGCGAACACCAGCGGTACGCTGCACAACGGCGTCAACATGGCCATCTGTGAACCGAGATTCGGCCCCAGAAGCATGCACGCCAGCAGCAACATCGCCGGCAACAGCGGGAGGCGGATAGCGCGAAACTCGCGACCAAAACCGCCCGGGTTGTACAACAACGCCTGCCAGTAGCGCCCGACAAGCAGGCTCAGCAAGCTGACGATTTGCAACAATGCCGCAATCAGGCCGGTCAGGACCGGTGCAATCAGGGACGCGAAACGCGCTTGTTCGTCTACCGACAACTTCTGGTAGACATCGCCGAGTAGCGACGGCATGACTTTGATCAAAGCCTGCGCCAGCATCTCGATCTGGGGAGCAAAAGCTGTCCCCAACACCACTGAAAACACCACTCCCATCGCTATGCTGACCAGCAGCACGCGGTTCCAGGACTCGCTTGCGCGCAAAACCAACGCAAGGCTCGCAGACCCCAGCAGCACCAGAAGTGCCCGTGGGTCGTCGGAGTACAGCCACCAGGCCAATGCCGGCAGCAGTCCCAGAGCAAGAACGCCCAGGGCGTCCCTCAATCCGCGCCGCAGGAGCACAAGGCATCCGGCGGCAGCACCCAACCAATACAACAACGGCAATGCCGCGCATCCAGCCACTACGAGAGTGGCCTGCATACGGCCGCGCATGATGAACTCAGCTATGGCCCGCATGCATTCAATCCTTTGCTACGTGTCGACTGCCCGGTCTCAGCGGCCGTGGCTGTCGGTGTAGGCCAGCAGGGCCAGGAAGCGGGCGCGCTTGATAGCGGTGGCCAGCTGACGCTGATAACGAGCTTTGGTACCGGTGATGCGGCTTGGAACGATTTTGCCGGTCTCGGATACGTAGGCTTTCAGAGTGTTGAGATCTTTGTAATCGATCTCTTTCACGTCTTCAGCGGTGAAGCGGCAGAATTTACGACGACGGAAGAAACGTGCCATGTAATTGGCTCCTTAAAAGGTCCGTGGATTACTCGTCAGCGTTATCGCTGTTGTCGCTGTCATCACTATCAGCGCTTTCAGCGCCTTCGTGCTCAGGACGGTCGCGACGCTCACGGCGCTCACTGCGGTTTTCTTCAGCCTTGAGCATCTCGGACTGGCCGGTAACGGCTTCGTCGCGACGGATGACCAGGTTACGGATCACTGCATCGTTGTAGCGGAAGTTGTCTTCCAGCTCGGCCAGGGCCTTGCCAGTGCACTCAACGTTCAGCATCACGTAGTGAGCCTTGTGAACATTGTTGATTGCGTAGGCCAGTTGACGACGGCCCCAATCTTCCAGACGGTGGATTTTGCCGCCGTCTTCTTCGATCAGCTTGGTGTAACGCTCAACCATGCCGCCGACTTGCTCGCTTTGATCCGGGTGGACCAAAAAGATGATTTCGTAATGACGCATGAATGCTCCTTACGGGTTGTAGCCTGCCGCTCAAAAGCGGTCAGACAAGGAGTGAATGACACTTATGGACTTGTGGACGCTAGACACGTTGGTGCCTGCCATCACAGCAAGGGGCGCAATTGTAGAGAAGGGGCGAGGGAGGCGCAAGGTAATTGGTGAATATTTGAACAGCCCCCCAATCTTTCCCTCACCACAAAACACTGTGGGAGCGGGCTTGCTCGCGAAAGCGGAGTAACATTCAGCAAAGATGTTGAATGTCGTACCGCATTCGCGAGCAAGCCCGCTCCCACAGGGACTGCAACTGGATCAGGACTTCTTGGCGGCAGCCTTGGCCTTGACGCTACGCTGACGCTGCGCTTCGAACAAGCAAACACCGGTCGCCACGGAAACGTTGAGACTGCTGACGCTACCTGCCATCGGCAGGTTCACCAGGTAGTCGCAATGCTCGCGGGTCAGGCGACGCATGCCCTTGCCTTCGGCGCCCATGATCAGGATGGTCGGGCCGGTCAGATCCTGGTCATACAGGCTGACCTCAGCCTCACCGGCCGTGCCGACAACCCACAAGCCGCGCTGCTGGAGCTTTTCCAGGGTGCGCGCCAGGTTGGTCACGGCAACCAGCGGAATCACTTCCGCGGCGCCGCAGGCGATTTTTCGTACAACCGGAGTCAGGGTCGCCGACTTGTCCTTCGGCACGATCACTGCCAGCGCACCCGCCGCATCGGCCGAACGCAGGCAGGCGCCGAGGTTATGGGGATCGGTCACGCCGTCGAGCACCAGCAACAACGGCGCGCCGTCGGTGCGATCGAGCAGCTCGTCGAGCATCGCCTCGCCCCAGACCTGGCTCGGACTCACGTCCGCGACCACACCCTGGTGCACGCCTTCAACCCAGGCGTCCATTTCACGGCGCTCGGCCTGGCCGACCTGGACCCGGTTTTCGTTCGCCAACTCGATCAGCGTCTGGACCCGAGGGTCATTGCGACCTTCGGCCAACCAGATCTGCTTCACGCGTTTCGGGTGGTGACGCAACAACGCTTCTACGGCATGCACGCCGTAGATCTTTTCCAACTGACTCATGGCTTGGCCTTAGGTTTACGCGCCCCGCCACTCTTGGCTGGAGCCGAGCCCGCTTTTGGCGGGCCTTTACGATGTTTGCTCGGTTTGGCTGGCTTGCCGCCGACGGCCTTGTCAGGCGTCGACCGACTGGTCTTTCCCCCAGACGCCGCTTTACCGCCGCTTTTCGCACCGGCGAGCAACGCCTGTTTCATTTCACGGCTTTTGCGCACTTCGGCGTTTTTCGCCGCCGCGTCGCTCGGGCGATAGGCTTCCACAGCCTTTTCCTTGGCAGGACGACGGCCGGTTTTCGCCGGGGCAGGCTCTGCTTCAACTTTCGCTGCAGGCGCTGCACTTTCGGTACCGCGTTTTTTACGGCCGATCGGTGCACTGATGGTTTTTTCAGCCATCTCGAAGTCGATCTTGCGCTCGTCAAGGTCGACGCGCATGACTCGCACTTCAACAGTGTCGCCCAGGCGGAAGCTGCGACCGGTGCGCTCACCGGCCAGGCGGTGGTGCACAGGATCGAAGTGGTAGTAATCGCCCGGTAGCGCAGTAACGTGCACCAGGCCTTCGACATAAATGTCTGTAAGCTCGACGAACAGGCCAAAACCGGTCACGGCGGTGATCACACCCGGGAACGATTCGCCCACGCGGTCTTTCATGAACTCGCACTTGAGCCAGTTCACTACATCGCGGGTCGCTTCGTCGGCACGGCGCTCGCTCATCGAGCACTGCTCGCCGAGCTGCTCCAGGGCCGCTTCGTCGTACGGATAGATGCGCGCCTTCGGAATAGTCATCGCACCGGCACGACGAACGTGCGGGGTGTCCTGCTTCGAATGGATCACACTGCGAATCGCCCGGTGCGTGAGCAAGTCCGGGTAGCGGCGGATCGGCGAAGTGAAGTGCGTGTACGCCTCGTAATTCAGGCCGAAGTGGCCCTGGTTATCGGCGCTGTACACCGCCTGGCTCAACGAACGCAGCATGACGGTCTGGATCAGGTGGAAATCCGGGCGATCCTTGATACCGGCCAGCAGTGCCTGATAATCCTTCGGCGATGGGCCGTCCTTGCCTTTGTGCAGGGACAGGCCGAGCTCGCCGAGGAAAGCGCGCAGCTTTTCCAGTCGCTCCGGTGGCGGACCATCGTGAACGCGGTACAACGCAGGGATTTCGTGTTTCTTCAGGAATTCGGCGGTGGCAACGTTGGCCGCCAGCATGCATTCCTCGATCAGCTTGTGTGCATCGTTGCGTACGGTCGGACGGATTTCGGCAATCTTGCGCTCGGAACCGAAGATGATCCGGGTTTCCTGGGTCTCGAAATCGATCGCGCCACGAACGTGACGGGCCGCCAGCAATACCTTGTACAGCGAGTACAGCTGCTTGAGGTGCGGCACAACGTCGGTGTATTCACCGCGCAGCTTGCGCCCTTCGGTGGCTTTCGGCGTTTCCAGCATGGCGCTGACCTTGTTGTAGGTCAGACGGGCATGGGAGTGGATCACCGCTTCGTAGAAGCAGTAGTCGGTCATTTCGCCGGATTTGGAGATGGTCATCTCGCAAACCATGGCCAGGCGATCGACTTGCGGGTTCAGCGAGCACAATCCGTTGGACAGTTGCTCAGGCAGCATCGGGATCACGCGTTCGGGGAAGTACACCGAGTTGCCGCGAACCTGCGCTTCGGCATCCAGCGCCGAACCGAGCTTCACGTAGCTGGATACGTCGGCAATCGCCACGTACAGCTTCCAGCCGCCCGAGAACAGGCGCAGCTTGCCCGGACGGGCTTCGCAATAGACCGCATCGTCGAAGTCGCGGGCATCTTCGCCGTCGATGGTGACGAACGGCAGATGACGCAGGTCGATGCGCTTCTCTTTGTCTTTCTCTTCGACTTCCGGCTTGAGCTTGCCGGCTTCCTTGAGCACGGCGTCAGGCCAGACATGAGGAATGTCGTAGGTACGCAGGGCGACATCGATTTCCATGCCCGGCGCCATGTAGTTGCCCACGACTTCAACCACGTCACCTTGCGGCTGGAAGCGTGGCGTCGGCCAGTGAGTGATCTTCACTTCGACGAACTGACCGATCTGCGCGTTGGCGTTACGACCTGGCGTCACCAGCACTTCCTGCTGGATCTTCGGATTGTCGGCAACCACGAAACCGATGCCGCCCTCTTCGAAGTAGCGGCCGACGATGGTTTCGTGAGCGCGTGACACCACTTCGACGATCATGCCTTCGCGGCGACCACGACGGTCCAGGCCGGAAACCCGGGCCAGGGCACGGTCACCGTCGAACACCAGACGCATCTGCGCCGGGCTCATGAACAGGTCGTCGCTGCCGTCGTCCGGCACCAGAAAGCCGAAGCCATCGCGGTGACCGCTGATGCGCCCCAGGATCAGGTCGAGCTTGTCCACCGGCGCATAAGTGCCACGACGGGTATAGATGAGTTGAGCATCGCGCTCCATGGCGCGCAGGCGGCGGCGCAGGGCTTCGATCTGGTCTTCCGTGGTCAGACCAAACTCTTCGACCAGCTGCTCGCGGTTAGCGGGCGAACCTCGATCAGCAAGGTGCTGAAGGATCAGTTCGCGGCTAGGAATAGGGTTTTCATATTTTTCCGCTTCACGAGCGGCCTCGGGATCGAGGGACTGCCAATCGGCCATTAGAGAGTTTTCACCTTGTCTATATGCGGGTTAGTTTGGCATAGGCGTAATGAAACGGGAAATTTCAGGCTAAGACGACCCATCTAAAGCCCTGTATCGACACCGCAACGCTGTTTTGAAGACCGCTGGCGAAATTTTCCAGGTTTTTTTGACACTGGGGGTTTACAGTTAAAAAGACGCTCCGTATAGTGCGCGCCATCGACGACGGACAACGTTGCCGATACTGCCCAGATGGTGAAATTGGTAGACACGCCAGCTTCAGGTGCTGGTGACCTTACGGTCGTGGAAGTTCGAGTCTTCTTCTGGGCACCAATTTCGAGCTTGAGATTAGTTCAATTTCAAGGCTCACACAAAAACCCGCGAAAGCGGGTTTTTGCATTCTTGAGCACTGGTTTATTATTTTTAGAATCAGGGGTTTACAGATCAAAATGCTCTCCGTATAGTGCGCCACATCAACAGCGGCAACGCTGAAGATGAATGCCCAGATGGTGAAATTGGTAGACACGCCAGCTTCAGGTGCTGGTGACCTTACGGTCGTGGAAGTTCGAGTCTTCTTCTGGGCACCAATTCAAATTCAAGGTTACGGCCTTGGATTTCACAGAAACCCGCGAAAGCGGGTTTTTGCGTTTCCGGCTTTCAAAAAATCAACACACTCCCTGTAGCAGCTGGCGAAGCCTGCTGCTACATGTGATGGCGTCGAACGCTCTAGCAAACCCTCGCCAACCTCGCAAGGCGCATTTGAGAAAGAATATCGTTTATCATTGTTGCAAGTTTTTGCAATGCGACAGTGAGGAACCCTGCGAATGATGTTTCGAAACACCCTGCGCCGCGGCTTGACCATTACCCTGCTAGGCCTGGCACTCGCCACTCCCCTCACCCAAGCCGCCGATCCGGTTGCCCTGACCCTCTACAACGGCCAGCACAAAGAAGTCGGCGACGCGGTCGCCAAGGCCTTCGAAGCCAAGACCGGGATCCACGTCAATGTGCGCAAAGGCAGCAGCAACCAGCTCGCCAGCCAGATCGTCGAAGAAGGCGATCGCTCCCCCGCCGACGTGATCTACACCGAAGAATCCCCACCCCTGAACAAACTCGGCGAACAAGGCCTGCTGGCCAAGGCTGATGACGCCACGCTGGGCGTTCTGCCCAAGGAGTACGTGGCCGGCAATGGCACCTGGATTGGCGTGACTGCCCGGGTGCGCGTCGTTGCGTTCAACCCCAAGCTGATCGATGAAAAGGACCTGCCGACCTCGGTGATGGAATTCTCCGATCCGAAATGGCAAGGCAAGGTCGGCTTCGTACCCACCAGCGGCGCCTTCCAGGAGCAAGCGGTAGCGATCATCAAGGTGCACGGCATGGACGCAGCCGAAGAGTGGCTGACCGGCCTGCGTGCATTCGGCAAGACCTACAGCAACAACATGGTTGCATTGAAAGCGGTGGAGAATGGCGAAGTCGCCACCGTGCTGGTCAACAATTACTACTGGTTCGCCCTGCAGCGCGAAAAAGGCCAGCTCGATTCCAGGCTGCATTACTTCACTGGCGGCGATGTCGGTGGGCTGATCACCGTTTCCAGCGCTGCAGTCCTGAAATCCAGCAAACACCCAAAAGAAGCCCAGCAATTGCTCGCCTACATGGCCAGCGAGGAAGGCCAGCGCGTGATCACCCGGACCACCGCTGAATACCCGCTGCACAAAGGCATGGAGTCTGATCGCGGGCTCAAGCCGTTCAGCGAACTGGAAGCACCAGAAGTCACGCCTGCCGACCTCGGCAACGCTGAAGAAGCGCTGGACCTGGAACGTGACGTTGGCCTGAATTGATGGGTGCCTCACTGTCCGCGCATCACGCGTACGCACCACGGCGCAAGCGACCGTCCATCTGGCTGATATTGCCTGTGTTGCTGCTGGTGGCGCTCAGCCTCCTGCCTTTGCTGTACGTCGGCCTTAAGGCTTGGCAAGCAGGCTGGGCAGAAGCGCTGCACTTGCTGTGGCGACCTTATGTGTTCGGCTTGCTGCGCAACACCCTCGCATTGATGATCGGCGTCACCGTTGCTTGCGGTTTAATCGGCCTGTCGCTGGCCTGGTTGCTGGAGCGCAGCAATCTGCCGGGCCGACGATTGTGGGGCGTGATCCTCTGCTTGCCGTTCGCCGTTCCGGCCTTTGTCAGCAGCTTCACCTGGGTTTCCCTCAGCGCTCATTTCGAGGGACTTGGCGGGGCTATCCTGGTGATGACCCTGTCCAAATACCCGCTGATTTTCCTGCCCGTGGCGGCAACGCTGCGCAACCTTGACCCGTCCCTCGAAGAGTCCGCGCGCACGCTGGGACAGAATCGTTGGGGCGTATTTTTCAAGGTCACCCTGCCCCTGCTCTGGCCTTCGCTGCTGGCGGGTTCGTTGCTGATTGCCCTGCACATGCTGGTGGAGTTCGGCGCCTTGTCGATCATCGGCCTGCAAACCTTCACCACGGCGATCTATCAGCAGTTCGAACTGGAGTTCAGCAACGCCAACGCGGCGATGCTCTGCGCCGTACTGCTGATGCTGTGCCTGGCGCTGTTGTGGCTGGAGTTGCGCGTGCGCGGCAAGGGTCGACACGTGCGCACCGGCCAGGGCGCGGCGCGACGCGCGGAACAGGTTCAACTGGGACTCTGGGCCGTGGCGGGACAGTTCTATTGCCTGCTGCTGGCAATCATTGGCAGCGGGATTCCGCTGGGCATGCTGGCCTACTGGCTGGCGGCGGGATCATCGGCAGCCTTTCCCGTGACGGCTATCGGCGAAGCCTTGCTGTCATCCCTCGCCCTGTCGCTGGGTGGCGCAGCGCTGTGCCTTGTGCTCGCGGTGCCAGTAGGCCTTCTGGTCGTGCGCTACAAAGGCCAGCTGGCGATCTGGGCCGAGCGCCTGCCGTATCTGCTGCATGCGCTGCCGGGACTGGTCATTGCCCTGACCCTGGTGTATTTCGCCCTGCACTACGTGCCGACGCTTTACCAGACTTCGGCATTGCTGCTGATCGCCTATGCCCTGCTGTTTCTGCCGCTAGCCCAGGCGCCGATCCGCACCGCACTGAACAAGGCGGCGCCACAACTTGAGGAGGCGGCACGCACATTGGGTGCGTCGTCATTCAGCGCTTTCTGCCGAGTGACGCTGCCGATTATTTTCCCGGCACTGGGGGCGGCATTTGCCCTGGTGTTCCTGGATGCAATGAAGGAGCTGACGGCGACCTTACTGCTGAGTCCAACCGGGCTGAATACACTGGCGACGGAGGTCTGGGCGCATACGGCGAACGTGGAGTTTGCGGCGGCTGCGCCTTATGCAGCGCTATTGATATTGGTGTCGGGGCTGCCGGTCTATTTGCTGACGACCCGGATGTATCTGAGCCGTTAAAACCGTATTCGCGAGCAAGCCCGCTCCCACATTGGCCCTTTGTGAACATCATATCTGTGTTCGACAGAGGACCACTGTGGGAGCGGGCTTGCTCGCGAAGGGGCCGGCACCAACAACCAATCAAGCCCTGAACTGCCCCAGACTCGCCTTCAACTGCGCCGCCAGACCATCGAGCACCTTACCGCTCGCCGTGGTCTCCACGACAGCCTGCGCCGCTTTCTCGGCCTGGGCATGAATGGTCTGGACCCGCCCCCGCACCGCCTGCGCGCCCTGCGCCTGATGCGCCGCCGCCTGGGTGGCCAGACCGATCGCCGCATGGACCTGCTCGACCGATGCCTGCACCGACTGCTGCAAACGCGCACTGTCACGCAGCACCAGCAAGCCTTCGTTCGCCTGGCGCCCGGCCTGACCAATCGCCGCCACCGCCTCACGCGCGCCCTGCTGCAACGCCACGATGTGCGCCTGAATATCGCCGGTGGAGCTTTGCGTCTTGCTCGCCAGCGCCCGCACCTCGTCAGCCACCACGGCAAACCCGCGCCCGGTCTCGCCGGCACGCGCCGCTTCAATCGCCGCGTTCAGCGCCAGCAGGTTGGTCTGTTCGGCAATCCCGTGAATCACCGTCAGCACCACCTCAATCTGCTCACTTTGCTGCGCCAGGCGCTCGATCACCTGGGCGCCAGTATTGACCTGACCCGCCAGCTCCTCAATCAGGCTGCCGACTTTCGCCGAAGTCCGGGTGTTTTCGTCAGTAGCCTGACGAATATCCACCACCTGCTTCAACGCCGCCTGCATGGCATGGCTTTCCGACTGGGCTTCATCAGCCATTTGCGACAGCGCGCGCAAACTCTCCGCCACCTCATCACGCTGCATGCCAGCCGCCGCATCCGCACCGGCGTTGCGCAAGGTCATGGCACCGATTTCCACGCCGGTACGCTGGGCCACATCGCCTGCCTCACGCACGATCGGCTGCAACTTATCCACAAAGCGATTGACCGCCGAGGCCATGTCGCCGATTTCATCCTTGCTGTTGATCTGCACACGCTTGGTCAGATCGCCCTCGCCCGCCGCCAGGTCATCCATGGCAACGATCAGCATTTTCAGGCGATTGACCACTCGGCGACCGAGCACCACCGCCAACAACAGCAGGACACCGAAACCCACCACCGCCAGGCACACGCCGATACGCCAGCGCAATGTGGTAGCAGCTTCCTGCACGGTGCTGGTGGTATTGGCCTTCATTTCAGCAGCGGTCGATTGCGCCGACTGCAGACGCGAGCGCATGGCCGTTGCGCTGTCGGCGGCCGCGCCTTTGAGGCTGTCACCCACCAGTTGATCGCTGCTGGCGATCAACGCCGAGAAGCGCTTGTCGAGGGCCGCCAGATCAGTCTCCACCGAAGCAGTCGAGACGCCCATCAGGACCTTGCCGATTTCTACGCCGTTAGGATTGATCGGGGCCTCGATGTAGAACACCGATGGATCGTTCTTTGCCGCATCCAGCACCTTGTCCAGTGCACGCTCGCCCTGGCCTTTTTCCAGCAGCGCCTTGTTGATCGGGTTTTCCCGGTTGAGGTAGCGCGTCAGGTGCTGGCCGGTGGCGTCGTCATACACCACGAACAGCACGTTGGGATTGCGTTGGGCCCGGCGGGCGAATTCGGAAAGTGTCGGAACGTCGTTGTCCCACATGGCGCGGGGCGCAACGGAGGCCAGAAGCTGCGCCATATCGCTGGCGGAGTCCTTCAGGTCCTTTTCCAGGGTTGAACGCAATTGCGCCTGCTCTTGCTCAAGACGCGAGGACAAACCAGCCGTGAGGCGCTGACGCGTACTGGTGGAGAGGCTATCCAGACTGGACGTGACTTCGCGTCCAGCCTGCTCAAGCTCAGCGGAAAGCTTTTGACTGTCCGCCCCCAGGCGCATGCCCAGATCGGCCTCCAGCGCGGTCACCGTGCTCCGGGTCAGAGCAACAGCTACCAGCACCTGCACCAAAAGGGCGATACCAAGGGTAACGAACACGGGCCGCAACAAACGGCTTTGTAACAACGAGAGAACGGCCGACATCTGAAATCCCTCTGCTTTGGCGCCATTAAATTGATAGCACGCCGGAAGCAATGCTTTTTTTAATGTTCACAGCAAAGGTCATGCCGTCCTACAGACAAATACGACAAAGGCCCCGATTAAGGAGCCTTTGTGTTTCACATCAACGACTTATCAAGCAAACGGATGGCGCAGGACGATGGTTTCGTTGCGGTCCGGGCCCGTCGAAATAATGTCGATCGGCGCACCGATCAGCTCTTCAACGCGCTTGATGTAGGCACGGGCGTTAGCCGGCAGCTCTTCCAGGGTTTTGGCACCCACGGTCGACTCGGTCCAGCCTGGCACTTCTTCGTACACAGGCTGCAAGCCCACGTAGCTGTCAGCATCAGTCGGGGCAACGGCCTTGCCTTCTGCATCTTTGTAGCCGACGCAGATGTTGATGGTTTCCAGACCGTCGAGCACGTCCAGCTTGGTCAGGCAGATGCCCGAGATGCTGTTCACATCGATAGCGCGACGCAGGATGACAGCGTCGAACCAGCCACAACGACGAGCACGGCCGGTAGTCGCGCCGAACTCGTGACCTTGTTTAGCCAGGTGCGCACCGACTTCGTCGAACAGCTCAGTCGGGAATGGACCCGAACCTACACGCGTGGTGTAAGCCTTGGTGATGCCCAGGATGTAGTCCAGGAACATCGGGCCAACACCCGAACCGGTAGCTACGCCGCCAGCGGTGGTGTTGGAGCTGGTCACGTACGGGTAGGTACCGTGGTCGATGTCCAGCAGGGAGCCCTGGGCGCCTTCGAACATGATGTCTTTGCCAGCGCGACGCAGGTCGTGCAGCTCGGCAGTCACGTCCAGCATCAGCGGCTTGAGCAGCTCAGCGTATTCTTTGCACTCGGCCAGGGTCTTGTCGAATTCGATGGCTGGCTCTTTGTAGTAACCCACCAGCATGAAGTTGTGGTAATCCACCAGTTCACGCAGCTTGTCTTCAAAGCGCGGCATGTTGAGCAGGTCGCCCACACGCAGGCCACGACGTGCAACCTTGTCTTCGTAGGCCGGGCCGATGCCGCGACCGGTGGTGCCGATCTTCAGCTCGCCACGGGCCTTTTCACGGGCCTGGTCCAGCGCTACGTGGAAGGACAGGATCAGCGGGCAGGACGGGCTGATACGCAGGCGCTCGCGCACCGGTACGCCTTTTTCTTCCAGCTTGGTGATCTCGCGCAGCAGGGCGTCAGGTGCAACCACCACGCCGTTGCCGATCAGGCACTGCACGCCTTCGCGCAGTACGCCCGACGGGATCAGGTGCAAGACAGTTTTTTCGCCATCGATCACCAGAGTGTGACCAGCGTTGTGGCCCCCCTGGTAGCGCACTACGGCGGCAGCATGTTCGGTCAGCAGATCAACGATCTTGCCTTTGCCCTCATCACCCCATTGGGTGCCCAGGACTACGACATTCTTACCCATAACACTTGTCCTCATTCGCGCAAACTTGGTGCCGGCGGCAGCCGGCAGGAAAACTCAAGAAGCCAGTGGCGATACTTGCCAAAGCCCGTTCTGCTGAATCAATTGCCGGTCGCAGTCCGCTTCACGGGCGGCGGCCAAAGGTTGCCCAGGCAAAGCCTGAACGACACGCTGACCCTCACTGCGCAACTGGCAAACCTGCTGCCAGAGTGCCGCATCCGTACTGTCAGGCATCCAGATACCGCCAGACGGTAGCTCGATCTCAGCACGCCCCAGGGTCACCAGGGTTTTCAAATCGGTAGAGAAGCCGGTTGCCGGACGGGCGCGACCGAAGTCGGCGCCGATGTCGTCGTAACGACCGCCCTGGGCAATGGACTGGCCAACACCCGGCACGAACACGGCGAACACCACACCGGTGTGGTAGTGGTAGCCACGCAGCTCGCCCAGGTCGAAATACAGCGGCAGCTCAGGGAAACGCACGGACAGCCGCTCGGCAATCGCCAGCAAGTCGTCCAGCGCCGCCAGAACAGGGGCCGGCGCCTTGGCCAGACGCTCGCGGGCAGCGCTCAATACTTCACGACCGCCACACAGGTCGACCAACGCCCGCAGCATGCCCGACAGATCGGCAGGCAAGCCTTCGGTCAAGGTAATGACCTCGTCGATCGCCTTGCGTTGCAAGGCATCGAACAACTGCTGCTCGACTTCACCGGACAAACCGGCCGCGCGGGCCAGGCCACGGTAGATACCGACATGGCCGAGGTCCATGTGCACATCCGGCACATCGGCCAGTTGCAGCATGGCCAGCATCAGGCTGATGACTTCGACGTCACTGCCCGGACTGCCGTCGCCGTACAACTCGGCACCCAGTTGAATCGGGCTGCGCGAGGACGACAAGGCGCGAGGCTGAGCGTGCAGGACACTACCGGCATAGCACAGGCGGCTCGGGCCTTCACGACGCAGGGTATGTGCATCGATGCGCGCCACTTGCGGCGTGATGTCGGCACGAAAACCCATCTGACGGCCCGATTGCGGGTCGATGACCTTGAAGGTGCGCAGATCCAGGTCCTGGCCCGCGCCGGTCAGCAGGGATTCCAGGTACTCGATATGGGGAGTCACGACAAACTCGTAACCCCAGCTCTGGAACAGATCCAACACCTGACGACGCGCGACTTCAATACGCGCAGCTTCCGGTGGCAGTACTTCTTCGATGCCATCTGGCAGAAGCCAGCGGTCTACCGTTGCCATTACGCCTTCCCCTATCTCCGGGCGACCAGCCTGTCGGCGAGCCTTGAGTGAAGCAGAAAATGATCGGCTTGTGCACAAACCACGCGCATGAGCGACGGAGCGAAAAGCCCTTCTACCGGCTTCGCCAACCACTTTCCTCGAAAAACTGTCGAGCCAATCGGCCCGGCATCTGCTTTAAAACAGCAATCAAACATGCAGACGCAAAAAAGCCGGGAATTTCCCGGCTGCCGCATCATACACACGTTTTCCCAAAGGATCACCCCGCCAGAGGTTTTAGCCGCCCGGCGGGGGGATAAATCAGGTCAACGCCGTATCAAGGCTTGGCTTTTTCCAGGTAGTGGAAGAAGTCGCTGCTTGGGTCGAGGACCATGACGTCGGATTTGTTCGCGAAGCTTTCACGGTAGGCGCGCAGGCTACGGTAGAACGCGTAGAACTCCTGATCCTGACCGTAGGCCTTGGAGTAGATCGCAGCAGCCTGGGCATCGCCGTCACCGCGAACCTCTTCGGATTCACGATAGGCTTCAGCCAGCAGCACGCGGCGTTGACGATCGGCGTCGGCACGGATGCCTTCGGCCAGCTCGTTACCCTTGGCGCGGTGCTCGCGAGCTTCACGCTCACGCTCGGTGCTCATACGTTCGAACACGCTGCGGTTCACTTCCTTGGGCAGGTCGATGGTCTTGACCCGAACATCGACCACTTCGATTCCCAGCTCTTTCTCGGCCATCTTGTTCAGCGAAGCCGTGATATCCGCCATCAGCGCATCACGCTCACCCGACACCACTTCGTGCAGGGTGCGCTTACCGAACTGGTCACGCAGCCCCGATTCCAGACGACGGGACAGACGCTCGTCGGCGATCTGCTTGAGGCCGGAAGTCGCGGTGTAGTAACGCTCTGCGTCCTTCACGCGCCACTTGGCGTAGGCATCGACCATCACGGCTTTCTTTTCCAGCGTCAGGAAGCGTTGTGTCGGTGCATCCAGCGTCATCAGGCGTGCGTCGAATTTACGCACCTGGTTAACGTAAGGCACTTTCACATGCAGGCCTGGCTGAACATCGGTCTGGACCACGCGACCGAACTGCAGCAACACCGCACGCTCGGTCTGAGCCACGATGTAGAAGCAGTTCCAGGCAGCGATCGCCACGACGACGCCGACAATAAGGGCGATCAGCGATTTATTGCTCATCAGCGACTCTCCCTGGTACGTGCTGGCTGTTGCTGCAGATCAGCTGCCGCACGCGCATTCGCTTCATTGCTGGTGGCTGCCGCACTGCTCACCTGGGTGCTGGTGCCGCGACCACTTTCGACCATCTTGTCCAGCGGCAGGTACAGCAGATTGCTCTGGCCGTTCTTGTTGCCGGTCACGAGGACCTTGCTGGTGTTGCTGAAGACTTCCTGCATGGTGTCCAGGTACAGACGCTGGCGGGTGACTTCAGGGGCCTTGCGGTACTCGGCGACCAGCTTGGTGAAGCGATCGGCCTCACCCTTGGCGCGCGAGACGGTCTCGTCACGGTAACCATTGGCATCCTCAAGGATGCGCTGGGCCTGACCACGAGCTTCCGGCACGACACCGTTGGCATAGGTTTCGGCCTGGTTGCGCGAGCGCTGCTCGTCTTCCCGGGCGCGGATCACGTCATCGAAGGCTTCCTGGACTTCGCGCGGTGCCGCTGCGCTCTGAACGTTGACCTGGGTAACGGTGATACCGGTGCGATAGGTGTCCATGAAGCGTTGCAGACGCTCCTTGATCTCGCTGGCCATCAGCTCACGACCTTCGGTCAGTACCTGGTCCATCGCGGTGGAACCCACCACATGGCGCAAGGCGCTGTCGGTCGCGTGCTGCAGGCTGATTTCCGGCTGATCGACGCTCAGCACGAAGTCCTGCAGGTTGCTGATCTTGTACTGCACGGTCAGCGGCACTTCGACGATGTTCTCGTCTTCAGTCAGCATCTGGCCCTGCTTGGTGTACGCACGCTCACGCGTGACGTTTTCCATGTACTTCTTGTCGATCGGCGGGAAGTAGATGTTCAGGCCCGGACCCACGGTTTCGTAGTACTTGCCGAAGCGCAGCACCACTGCCTGCTCCTGCTCGTCGACGACATAAACCGCGCTGTATAGCCAAACGGCGGCCAGCACGACCAGGCCGATGCCGAGCAGGCCGCCAAAGCCGCCACTCTTGCCCGGCCCACCGCCGTCGTCGCCACCACGTTTCTTACCGCCACCGAACAAACCGTTCAGGCTTTCCTGCAGCTTTCGGAAGGCCTCGTCGAGATCCGGTGGCCCCTTGCGGTCGCCGTTGTTACGACGTTTGCCACCCCAAGGATCCTGATTATTCGAGTTGCCACCCGGCTCATTCCAAGCCATAGCGCTCTCCATCTGATAAAGCAAAGACGCACCCACGGCGCGCCGACCAATGCTACAGAATGCCTGTCACCACGGCACAACCGCTTTCTCAGGCTTTTATTGCAAAGTGTGTTGCTCGATGAATTCCATCGGCTGCAATCCCTCGCGGCTTACCAGTCGATTCAACTCGACCCGGGGCAAACGAACGGCCAGCAAACTGATGCCTTCTTCGTCGTGTTCTTCTTTCTGCACCGCACCGAGTTCGAAGAACTGCGCACGCAGTCGAGCGAATCGTTGCGGCAAGCGCAAGGTACCGACAAACAAATCACTGCCCAGTAACTCGGCAATGGCTTGTTCAAGCAATTCCAGACCACTGCCATCACGTGCCGACAGCCAGACCCGTTGGGGCTTGCCGTTTTCGTCGCGCTGGATTTGTGGCTCAACGCCTTCAAGCAAATCGAGTTTGTTATAGACCTCGAGGATCGGCAAGTCCTGAGCACCAATCTCGCCGAGCACCACCATTACCTGCTCGATCTGCAACATGCGATCGGGTTCGGCCGCATCGATCACGTGCAACAACAGATCTGAGTTGCTCGACTCTTCGAGGGTAGACCGAAATGCTTCGACCAGCTTGTGGGGCAAGTGGCGAATGAAACCCACAGTGTCCGCCAGGACAATCGGCCCCAGATCGTCTATATCCAGACGACGCAGGGTCGGGTCCAGCGTGGCAAACAATTGGTCAGCTGCGTAGACGTCGGATTTCGTCACGTTATTGAAGAGCGTGGACTTGCCGGCGTTGGTGTACCCCACCAGCGACACGGTAGGAATATCCGCACGCGATCGGCCACGGCGCGACTGTTCACGCTGGCTGCGCACTTTCTCCAGCCGACCCTTGATCTGCCGCAGGCGAACCCGCAGCAAACGGCGGTCGGTTTCCAACTGGGTTTCACCCGGGCCACGCATACCGATACCGCCACCTTGGCGCTCAAGGTGAGTCCAGCCACGAACCAGCCGGGTGCTCATGTGGTCAAGCTGGGCCAGTTCGACCTGGAGCTTGCCTTCATGGGTACGGGCGCGCTGGGCGAAAATATCGAGAATCAGACCGGTACGGTCAATCACGCGACACTCGAAAACACGTTCGAGGTTACGTTCCTGACTGGGCGTGAGGATGTGATTGAAAATCACCAGATCGGCCTGTTCGGCTTTGACCAGGTCGCGCAGTTCCTCGACCTTGCCACTGCCAATCAGGGTCTTGGCGGTTGGCCGATGACGCGGCACGTTAAAAAACGCGACGGTCTCGGCACCCGCCGAATTAGCCAATTCCTGAAACTCCTGCGGATCTTCGCGCGCCTCAGGGTCCTGTCCATCCAAGTGAACGAGGATTACTCGCTCACCACCACCGTGGCGCTCAAAGAACAAAGGAGACTCCTATCAGGCGTTACCTGGCTCAGCGTCACCTGCTTCGGATTCGGTTGCGCTAGGCAGACGAATTGGACGAACCGGCACCACTGTAGAGATCGCGTGTTTGTAGACCATCTGGCTTACGGTGTTTTTCAGCAGGATAACGAACTGGTCGAAAGACTCGATCGTGCCTTGCAGCTTGATACCGTTGACCAGGTAGATGGACACCCCAACTTTCTCTTTACGTAAAGTATTCAAGTAAGGGTCTTGTAGCGAATGCCCTTTTGACATGTGCCGCACTCCTTTAAGGATTCAATATAAAAAAATAGGTAATCAGATGGCTTTGGCCGCCACACCCCCAAGGATAGACGGCAATTGCAAGGACTCAGCTCAATATGGAGATGGCCCCAAGGTATTTCAAGGCGCGCGGCAGATTGTCGCAATCGAGACTGTCCAGCCAATGCAGATCAGTCCAACTGCGCAGCCAGGTGAACTGGCGTTTCGCCAATTGGCGCGTGGCAATGATTCCACGCTCCTGCATCTCGGCTGACGTCAGCTTGCCATCCAGGTAGTCCCAGACTTGGCGGTAGCCTACTGCACGTATAGACGGCAACCCGGCATGCAGGTCACCTCTATTACGCAGGGCTACGACCTCGTCAATGAATCCCTGTTCCAACATTAAAGTGAATCTTTGTTTAATTCGCTCGTGCAGTACCTGGCGATTTGCCGGGGCAATAGCCAAGTTCGCGACAGTATAGGGCAATTGTTGCAGTCCCGAAGCGGCTGCTTCAGTACTTTGCACAGATTGTTGCAAACGCAGGGCGGTCATGCTTTGACCGCTGACACGATAAACTTCCAGCGCTCGACTCAATCGCTGGGGATCGTTCGGATGTATTCGCGCCGCGGACTCCGGGTCGATCACCGCCAATTGTTCGTGCAAGGCTTGCCAGCCAAGGCGTGTAGCCTCTTCTTCGATTTGCGCGCGGACCTCGGGATCGGCGGCCGGCATATCCGCCAGACCTTCGACCAAAGCCTTGTAATAGAGCATGGTACCGCCCACCAGCAGCGGAATTTTTCCGCGCGCGGTGATATCGGCCATGGCTTGCAGGGCGTCACGGCGGAAATCCGCGGCCGAATAGCTCTCGGCCGGGTCGAGAATATCGATCAGACGGTGCGGATATTGCGCCAGCAGCTCTTTGGAAGGCTTGGCGGTACCGATGTCCATGCCACGGTAGACCAGCGCCGAATCGACACTGATCAACTCGCAAGGCAGGACCTTGGTGAGTTCGATGGCCAGGTCGGTCTTGCCGGCGGCGGTCGGGCCCATCAGGAAAATCGCAGGTGGGAACTGGCTCATCAACGACCGCGCAAGAACAGTTTGTCCAGATCGTCCAGACCCAGTTGGGTCCAGGTCGGTCGGCCATGGTTGCATTGACCGCTGCGTTCGGTGTTTTCCATGTCACGCAACAGGCCGTTCATTTCCGGCAAGGCCAGGCGCCGATTCGCACGAACCGCGCCGTGGCAGGCCATGGTCCCGAGCAATTCGTTCAGGTGCGCCTGAATACGGTCGCTGGTGCCGAACTCCATCAGATCAGCCAGGACGTCGGCGACCAGCCGGTTGGCCTCGGCCTGCTTGAGCAGTGCCGGAATCTGCCGGATCGCCAGGGTTTCCGGGCCCAGACGCTGCAATTCAAAGCCCAGGCGCTGGAACCAGGCGACATGTTCCTCGGCGCAATCGGCTTCACGCTGACTGACGGCCAGGGACTCCGGCACCAGCAACGGCTGGCCGCTCAGGCCTTCGCTGGCCATCGCCACCTTCAAACGCTCATACATGATCCGCTCATGGGCGGCGTGCATGTCCACCAGCACCAGGCCCTGGGCATTTTCCGAAAGAATGTAGATGCCCTTGAGTTGCGCCAGCGCATATCCGAGCGGCGGGATGTCGTCCTGCCCGGCCGGCAGCGCGACGGCATTGGCCTCGGGCAGCGGCGCAAAAAACTCACGATAGGCGGCCTGAGCTTCGGCGACAGGCACACCGGACTGCGGACGCGGCGTGTATTGATACTGATAACCCGCGCCAGCGCCCGAACCCGCCGGCGCATTGAACGACGGCTGAGCCTGGGGCTGTTCCAGCAACGCATTGGCGGCCAGGCGCATTTCGCCCTGGGGCCCGAATTCACCGGCTTCGAGGCCGGTAGGCCGGACGATGGCCGTGGCGACCGGCGCCGCCAGTTGATCGTCGGGGCGCACATCGCCCAAGGCGCGGTGCAAGGTGCCGTAGAGGAAGTCGTGAACCATGCGCCCTTCACGGAAGCGCACTTCGTGCTTGGTCGGGTGCACGTTGACGTCGACGCCGGTCGGGTCGACTTCGAAAAACAGCACGAAGGTCGGGTGCCGTCCGTTGAACAGCACGTCGCGATAGGCCTGGCGCACCGCGTGGGCCACCAGTTTGTCGCGCACGGCACGGCCATTGACGAAGAAATACTGCAAATCGGCCTGGCTGCGGTTGAAGGTCGGCAGGCCGACCCAGCCCCATAGATGCAGGCCGTTGCGCTCGATTTCGATCGGCAGGGCCTGCTCCAGGAAGCCCGGCCCGCAAATCGCCGCCACGCGCCGGGCACGGGCCGCATCATCATGGGCTTCGTGCAAGCTGAGGATGGTCTTGCCATTGTGGCGCAGATGGAACGCCACATCGAAGCGCGCCAGGGCCAGGCGCCTGATCACTTCTTGCAGGTGATCGAATTCGGTTTTTTCGGTCTTGAGAAACTTGCGCCGCGCCGGCGTGTTGAAGAACAGGTCGCGCACTTCCACCGAAGTGCCCACCGGGTGGGCCGCAGGCTGCACGCGGGGCGCCATGTCCCGGCCCTCGGTCTCGACCTGCCAGGCCTGATCGGCGTCGCGGGTGCGGGAGGTCAGGGTCAGGCGCGCTACGGAGCTGATCGATGCCAGGGCCTCGCCGCGAAACCCCAGGCTCATGACCTGCTCGAGGTCCTCCAGATTGCGGATCTTGCTGGTGGCGTGACGGGCCAGGGCCAGCGGCAGGTCATCGGCGGAAATGCCGCTGCCATCGTCGCGCACCCGCAGCAATTTGACGCCGCCCTGCTCCACATCGACGTCGATGCGTTTGGCACCGGAGTCCAGGCTGTTTTCCAGCAGCTCCTTGATCACCGAAGCCGGGCGCTCGACCACCTCACCCGCGGCAATCTGGTTCGCCAGTCGCGGGCTTAACAGCTCGATTCGCGCGCCGTTGTTCACGACCTGATTCATTCTTTTGCCGCCAATTCAGTGCCCGGAATGGTCAGGTGCTGACCGATCTTGAGCTCATCGCTCGACAGGTTGTTGGCACTGCGCAGGGTGGCGGGCGACACCTGATAGCGCACGGCGATCATCGCCAGGGTCTCGCCCGGGTTTACGCGGTGGTCACGCGGTCCCTGCACAATCTTGCCGGAGTCGCGCAGCCAGGCAATGTAAGTGCCCGGCGGCGGGTTCTGCTGGAAGAACTGGCGCACGCCGCTGCTGATCGAACGCGCCAGCGCCTGCTGGTGGCTCGACGCGGCAAGCTTCGAGGCTTCGTTGGCGTTGGAGATGAACCCGGTTTCCACGAGGATCGACGGAATATCCGGCGACTTCAGCACCATGAACCCGGCCTGCTCAACCCGTTGCTTGTGCAGCGGTGTCACCCGGCCGATGTTGCTCAAGACTTTCTGGCCAACGTTCAGGCTGGAGGTCAGGGATGCCGTCATCGACAGGTCGAGCAGCACGCCGGCGAGCATGCGGTCCTTGTCATCGAGGCTGACGTTGCCGGCACCACCGATCAGGTCGGAACGGTTTTCGCTGTCGGCCAGCCAGCGGGCGGTCTCGGAAGTCGCGCCGCGATCGGACAGGGCAAATACCGAAGCACCGAAAGCGGCGGCAGAAGGCGCGGCGTCGGCGTGGATCGAGACGAACAGGTCGGCGCCTTTCTTGCGGGCGATTTCGGTACGGCCGCGCAACGGAATGAAGTAGTCGCCGGTACGGGTCAGTTCGGCGCGGAAACCTTTCATGCCGTTGACCTGCCGTTGCGTTTCGCGAGCAATCTGCAGCACCACGTCTTTCTCGCGCTGGCCTCGGGAGCCGGAAGCCCCCGGATCTTCGCCACCGTGACCGGCGTCGATCACCACTACGATGTCGCGTTTGCCAGCCGGGGCTGGCGGCAATTTGATTGCAGGCTCCGTCGGCGTGACCGGCACGGCGGGCACCGTGGCGACCGACGGTGTCGGCGCTGGTGGAGGCGCGGCGTCTGCGGCGTTATCGAACAGATCGACCACCAACCGATTGCCGTACTGGGCGTTCGGCGCCAGGGAGAAGCTTTTCGGCGTCACGGCCTTCTTCAGGTCGATGACCACCCGCAGGTCGGTCGGCGTTCGTTGAGCCGAGCGCATGGCGGTTATCGGGGTATTCGAGGTGTTGACGTTGAGCGGCGCACCGAGGGTCGCGCCATTGATGTCGATGACCAGACGATCCGGAGCCGTCAGGGTAAAGACGCTGTGTTGCACCGGGCCGGTCAGGTCAAACACCAGTCGTGTGTTGTCCGGTGCCCGCCACAGACGAACACTGTTGACCTTCGAATCGGCCACAGCGTCGACGGTCACCGCCAAAAACAACACCCCTACGGCAGCCACCAACGCGCGAAAGCGCATACCTAACCCCATCATCTATTTGGATTCCAATGCCAAAGCGGCACACCAGGACTCGCCACGCGAACCCTGGGATAAAATTTTCAGCGAACGCCCGCTGTCTTGCGGGCTAATGGTAATGGTCAGGTCAGGCTTTGGCAAAAAGCCTGCACCTTTATCGGGCCATTCGATCAGACACAGGGCATCGTCTTCGAAGTAGTCGCGGATACCGAGGAACTCTAGCTCTTCCGGATCGACCAGACGGTACAAATCGAAATGAAAGGCGCGAATATCACCGATCTCGTAGGGCTCGACCAGGGTGAAGGTCGGGCTTTTGACTGCCCCGACATGCCCCAGACCGCGGATGATGCCTCGGGACAACGTGGTTTTTCCCATCCCCAGGTTGCCCTCAAGGAAGATCAGGCCATGGCCTTGGGTGATTCGGGCAATGCGTGCGCCAAAGTCGCTCATGGCCTGCTCATCAGCCAGGTACAGGGTTACTTCAGACACGGTGCTTGCTCCTCCAACAACTGACGAATGACTGGAATCAGATCACTGGCCGCCAGCCCACGGCCCGATTTTCCTTGTTGCTCGCCGGCATTGGCGTGCAGCCAGACCGCCAGGCAGGCCGCGTCGAATGGCTCCATGCCCTGGGCCAGCAATGCGCCGAGCACACCGGCCAGCACATCGCCCAGACCGGCGGTGGCCATCGCCGGGTGCCCCTGACGACACAGCGCCAGACGCCCATCGGGATGGGCGATCAGGCTACCGGCACCTTTGAGGACGACGACAGCCGTATATTTTTTACTCAAGGCATGGGCTGCGGCGGGACGGTCAGACTGAACGTCGGCGGTGCTCACCCCAAGCAAACGTGCCGCCTCCCCCGGATGCGGGGTGATCACGCACCCCTTGGGCAGATTGACCTGCCCGCCAGCCAGCAGATTCAAGGCATCGGCGTCCCAGACTTGCGGCAACGGCGCATTGGCCGCAGCCGACAACAGGCTGCGCCCCCACCCTGCCTGGCCCAGACCCGGCCCGACCACCAACACCGATACCTTCTCAAGCAGCCCCATCAGTTGATTGGCCGACGACGTGCCCAGCACCATGGCTTCCGGAATCCGAGAAAGCGCTGGCGAAACATGTTCCGGACGGGTGGACAGCGAAACCATGCCCGCACCGCTGCGCAGTGCACTTTGTGCACTCAGCAAAATTGCCCCACCGTAACCGCGATCTCCACCAATGAGCAGCACATGGCCGAACTTGCCTTTATGGGATGCCGGCGCCCGGGTCGCCAGACGCGGCAGGTTAGCGATACTCAAGCGCCGAGCCGTGAACGCAGTGCCGTCGAGCAACTGCGGATCAGCCTGCAAATCGTTGAACACCAGCTCACCCGTCACATCCGCGGCATCACCGGTGAACAACCCCACCTTCAAGCCAATGAACGTGACCGTAAGGTCGGCATGCACGACACAACCAAGGATGCGGCCCGTATCCGCGCACAACCCTGACGGAATATCCACCGCAGCAACCGGCAGTCCGCTGGCATTGATTGCGGCGATGGCGCTGGCATACGGCTCACGGACATTACCGCTCAGGCCGGTGCCAAGCAAAGCATCCAGCACAATGCCGCGCAATCCGGATTGTGCCGTCCAGGGCTCGACGAGCACGTTTTCGGACACCGCCTCGGCATGGGCCAACGCCGCATCACCCTGCAAGCGCTGCGGATCCCCCACCGCCAGCACCCGCACCGACCAACCGGCGCGCTGGGCCAACACGGCCACCAAATACCCGTCGCCTGCGTTGTTGCCATGTCCGGCCAGCACGCTCAGTTCGTTCGCTGTCGGCCACTGCCGCACCAGCGCGCGCCACGTCGCCCGAGCCGCGCGCTGCATCAATTCGAAGCCCGCCGTACCGGCGGCGATCAGGCTCGCGTCGAGTGCTCGCACCTGGGCGGCGCTGTACAGCACGTCGGGTAATTCATCTTTAGTGTGTGGCATGCGTCTTCGGGCTCCGATGTCTGGCAGAATTATACGCATCTCAGTTCCGGTTTCTCTCGCCTCATGCCTGCTATTACCACAGACCTGTCCGCCCTCGCCCAATCCATCAAGGACTGGGGCCGCGAGCTGGGCTTCCAGCAAGTCGGCATCAGCGGCCTCGACCTGGCCGAGCATGAACAGCACCTGGAACGCTGGCTCGAAGCCGGCTACCACGGCGAAATGGACTACATGGGCGCCCACGGCAGCAAGCGCTCGCACCCCGAAGAGCTGGTACCGGGCACTTTGCGCGTGGTGTCCTTGCGCATGGATTACCTGGCCGGCGACACCCAAATGGCGAAAGTGTTGGCCCAACCGGAAAAAGCCTACGTATCCCGTTATGCCCTGGGCCGTGATTACCACAAGCTGATCCGCAAACGCGTGCAGCAACTGGCGGAAAAGATTCAGGCCGAGATTGGACCGTTCGGCTTCCGGGCTTTTGTCGACAGTGCCCCGGTGCTGGAAAAAGCCATCGCCGAACAGGCGGGGCTTGGATGGATCGGCAAAAACACCCTGGTCCTCAATCGCAAAGCCGGCAGTTACTTTTTTCTCGCCGAACTGTTCGTCGACTTGCCGCTGCCGGTCGACCCGCCCCACGCCACCGAACATTGCGGCCGTTGCAGTGCCTGCCTCGACATCTGCCCGACCAACGCCTTCGTCGGCCCCTATGTACTGGACGCCAGACGCTGCATTTCCTACCTGACCATCGAACTCAAAGGCGCGATCCCTGAAGACCTGCGGCCACTGATCGGCAACCGGGTGTTCGGCTGCGATGACTGCCAGATCGTCTGTCCGTGGAACCGCTTCGCCCGCCCGTCCGGTGAAGGTGACTTCAAGCCGCGACACAACCTGGATAACGCCGGGCTGGCGGAACTGTTCATGTGGGATGAAGAGAGGTTTCTCAGCAGCACCGAAGGCTCGCCGCTACGCCGGACCGGTTACGAAAACTGGTTGCGCAACCTGGCGGTGGGCCTGGGCAATGCGCCTTCAACGATTGCGGTGCTGGAGGCGCTGAAGGCGCGACGGGAGCATCCGTCGGAACTGGTGCGCGAACATGTCGAATGGGCGTTGCGGCAACACGCTGAACGTCACGTTTCGTCGTTGTAGACGAACTTGGGCATTTCCCAATGAAAACGGATCGCCAGCAAGCGCAGCAGAAAACCGCCGAACAAAGTGATCAGAATCGACTGTTCACCGGGCAATTGCAGGTAGATACACAGCATGTAACACCATGCCGCCGCAAACGAAACGCTGGCATAAAGCTCACGCCGGAAAATCAGCGGAATATCGTTGCAGAAAATGTCCCGCAGGATGCCGCCGAAAACGCCGGTGATCACGCCGCTGACCGACGCCACCAACATGCCATGCCCCATTTCCAGGGCAGTGATGCAGCCGATCAGGGTGAACGCCACCAGGCCCATGGCGTCCAGCACCAGGAACAGTGAACGCAGATGCCGCATCCAGCGCGCGGTGAACACCGTGATCATGGCGGCAGCCGTGGTCAGCACCAGGTATTCCGGGTGTTTGACCCACGTCAGCGGGTAATGCCCGAGCAGCACATCGCGCACCGAACCGCCCCCCAGCGCAGTGACGCAAGCGATCAGCACCACGCCAAACCAGTCCATGCCACGACGCCCGGCAGACAGGGCGCCGGTCATGGCTTCGGCGGTGATGGCGATCAGGTAGAGCATCAGCAACATGGTGGCGGTCCTTGCGAAAAGGCGCGCAGTCTACTCACTTTCACAATTCCCATGTAGGAGCTGCCGCAGGCTGCGATCTTTTGATCCTGTTTTTTTGAGAATCAAGATCAAAAGATCGCAGCCTGCGGCAGCTCCTACAGGGGAGTCAGATCAGGACTTGATGAAATGCTTGCGGTAGTGCTGCAACTCGGCGATGGATTCACGGATGTCGTCCAGCGCCAGGTGGGTGCTGCCCTTCTTGAAGCTGTCACGCACGTCCGGCGCCCAGCGCGCGGCCAGCTCTTTGAGCGTGGACACGTCGAGGTTGCGATAGTGGAAATAGCTTTCCAGGGATTTCATATGGGTATAAAGGAAGCGACGGTCCTGGCAGATGCTGTTGCCGCAGATCGGCGATTTGCCCTTCGGCACCCACTGTTCCAGGAAGGCGATGGTTTCGGCTTCGGCTTCGGCCATGCTGATACGGCTATCGCGAACCCGCTGGGTCAGCCCCGAACCGCCATGCTGACGGGTGTTCCACTCGTCCATGCCGGCGAGTATTTCGTCGCTGTGGTGAATGGCGATCACCGGGCCTTCGGCCAGGGTGTTCAGGTCACTGTCGGTGACGATGGTGGCCATTTCGATAATGACGTCGGTATCAGGGTTCAGACCGGTCATTTCCAGGTCGATCCAGATCAGGTTCTGCGGATTTTGCATATTCGGCTCCTAAGCAATGCTGCGCAGTTTAGCCTAGGCCGGTGGCCGGGCGTGCTAAACTCGCGGCCGTTTTACCTAATCGCTGCATTCTTTATACGGAACACCCATGGCCAAACGCCAACTCAATCGCCGCCAAAACTGGCGCATCGAAAAGATTCAGGGCGAACGCGCTGCCCGCGCCGCCAAACGCGAGTCCTCGGCTGTCGAGGCACTTGAGGGCGGCGATCTGGGCCCGGAACAGCACGGTCTGGTGATCGCGCACTTCGGTGTGCAGGTTGAGGTCGAGGCCTGCGACGGCGAGCTCGCCGGCCAGGTGTTCCGTTGCCACCTGCGCGCGAACCTGCCGGCGCTGGTGACCGGCGATCAGGTGGTGTGGCGCGCCGGCAACCAGGGCATCGGCGTGATCGTGGCGCAACTGCCGCGCAACACCGAGCTGTGCCGCCCGGACAGCCGTGGTCAGCTCAAGCCGGTGGCGGCCAACGTCGACATGATCGTCATCGTGTTTGCACCACTGCCCGAGCCCCACGCCAACCTGATCGACCGCTACCTGGTGGCGGCCGAACATGCGGGCATCAAGCCGCTGCTGCTGCTGAACAAATTCGACCTGATCGACGAAAACAATGCTCCTGCGCTGAATGCCTTGCTCGCCGTATACCGCACCCTCGGTTACCCGGTGCTGGAAGTGTCGGCGCATCACGGTAACGGTATGGAGCAGTTGCAGACGCAACTGGACGGACGCATCAGCGTGTTCGTCGGCCAGTCCGGTGTCGGCAAGTCGTCGCTGGTCAACAGCCTGCTGCCGGATGTCGAGACCCGCGTCGGCCCGCTGTCCGAGCTGTCCGGACAGGGCACCCACACCACCACTACCGCGCGGTTGTTCCACTTTCCCGGCGGCGGTGAGTTGATTGACTCCCCGGGTATCCGTGAATTCGGCCTGGGCCACGTCAGCCGTGCCGACGTCGAAGCCGGCTTCATCGAGTTCAACGACCTGCTGGGTACCTGCCGCTTCCGCGACTGCAAGCATGACCGCGAACCCGGTTGCGCCCTGCTCAAGGCCCTTGAAGACGGTCGCGTGCAGCAGCAACGGATGAACAGCTACCGCTCGATCATCGCCAGTCTGCCGGAAAACGGCTACTAAACAGACGTGCCGGTCGCCCTGACTGCAGCGGGGCGGCCGGCGGCTGGATCTTTCCCCCCACTTAAACATCAGATTTTTCTGTAAGGCTTGCGCACGCTTGCTTGTAGGGCATTTCTCTTTCCGCCCCCACCTCTTGTAGCCGCCCTGTAATCGCCTAAGTTCAAACCCTCTTCGCACTCCAGCGACACCGAGGGACACCCATGCAAACCTACCATCTGTTCATCAGCCACTCGTGGAACTACTCCGACGCCCACGACAATCTCGTGCGCCTGCTCAACGCCAAGCCTGGTTTCACCTACAAGAATTTTTCGGTGCCGCCGGACAACCCGATTATCGGCGCGAAAACCGACAAACAACTTGAGGAGGCCATCGAAAACAAGATCCGTCCGTGTTCGGCGGTATTGATCATGGCCGGGATGTACTCCACCTACAGCAAGTGGATCAACAAGGAAATCGAGATCGCCAAGCGTATGGGCAAGGTGATCATTGCGATCAAGCCGTTCGGCGCCGAGCGGATTTCCACGGTAGTACGTGAGGCGGCGCATGCCGAGTGTGCCTGGAACACCAACAGCATTATCGATGCGATTCGCAAGCATACGGCGGTGTAACCATGCGCAAGGGACTGTTTATCGGCATCAACGACTACACCCATGTGTCGCGCCTGAGCGGTTGCAGCAATGACGCCATGGCCATGGCCTCGGTGCTGAAGACCGACGCCAATGGCGATCCGAACTTCAAGAACATCGTACTGACCTCCGCCGAGGACTACCTGAGCCGGGAAAAACTCGAAGACCAGATCCGTGAGCTGTTTGCCGGGGACTGCAATGTCGCGCTGCTGTACTTCGCCGGCCACGGCAGCTTCGACACCGACACCGACGAAGGCATGTTGATCCCGCAGGATTACAAGAGCGCCAAGGACGGGATACGCCTCAGCGACATTCTCAACTGGGCGAGCAAGGCCACGAAGATCAAAAACAAAGTGATCATTCTCGACTGTTGCCAGAGCGGCTCGGCCGGTGAACTGCGCGCCTTGCGCAGTGAAGGCAGCGTGGTCGGTGAAGGCATGACCATTCTGACCGCCTGCAAAAAGGAAGAGCCGGCGATGGAGGGCGCGCAACACGGCGTGTTCACCGGACTATTGCTCCAGGCGCTGCATGGTGGAGCAGCGAACATCCTGGGCAAGATCACACCCGGCAGCCTCTATTCGTTTGTCGACAACGCCCTCGATGCCTGGGAACAGCGCCCGGTGTTCAAGACCAACGTCTCGCAGTTCATTTCCCTGCGCGAAGTGTCGCCGCTGATCCCCAAGGAGATCCTGCGCAAACTCCCCGAATGGTTTGCCGAAGCGGAGTCGGTGTACCCCCTTGCCCCCAGCTTTGAGCCCACCGAGCCTGAATTCAACCCGGAGCACGGCGACGTCTTCGCCCAGTTGCAAAAGTGCAACCGCCACAGCCTGGTCGAACCGGTGGACGCCGAGCATATGTACTACGCCGCCATCCACTCCACCGGCTGCCGCCTCACCGCCCTCGGCGCCTATTACCGCGAACTCGCGATCAAGGGACATTTCTGATGCCAGTGTTTATCAGCTACCGCCACATGGACCGCGCCCACGCGGTCAAAATCAACGCGCGCCTGATCCAGGCCAACATCAAGACCTACCTCGATGTGCTGGATGCCGAATCCCAGACCACCGACGACATCACCGGGGTGATTACCCGCAACATCAGCGAGTGCACGCACCTGCTGGCAGTGGTCTCGGAGAAAACCGCGCAGTCCTGGTGGGTGCCGTTCGAAATCGGCGAGGCGACCATCACAAATCGGCGTATCTGCTCGTTCAAGACCGGTCCGACCGAGCTGCCGCTGTACCTGGACAAATGGCCGAAGCTGGCCAGCGACCGGGACATCGAGTTCTTTATCGATGCCTATCGCAACGAAGCGACGCTCAAGCGTTCGATGGCACTGGATTCGGTGACCGGTAGCGAGTCAGTGCGTAGCGTTAACAAATCCAATGCGGATCGCTTTCACGCCGAACTCAAGACCCGAATCATCCGCGGCTTTTAATCCAGACAACACCGACTAAAAAGCCGACATCGTTGTCGGCTTTTTTGCAAAAAACTGAAGCCACCAGCCGCCGCGCAATAAAGAGATAGCCCGGTGTTTCGGCCTAGACCACCTGCACATACTGAGCAGTGCTCGCCACGCCATGACAACCGCAGGCCAGGAGATGGCCCTGCAATACGACCGGAATGCCGTTCATACGCCGGCGCGGATGCCCTTCGACGAAGGCAAACTCGCCCAGATGCAGTGGGCAGGAAGCCTTGTCACCCAACACCGTCGGGGTTTTTCCATTGAGGGTATGCGTGCCTTCAAGCTGGCAGGAAACCACGGTGCCGCCGCTGCTGGTGGCGTCGCCCAGGCAAATGGGATGGTTCATGTTCTGGGTACACCGCCGTTAGGGGCGCCGAACTTGAAAGGGTCGGCACCACGGTTCTCACGGTTCCTGGCTTTGCGCGCTTCGTCCGGTGGGTGGATCATCTGTACCGTCAGGCTGCCGTCCTCGCCGGTGTACACCACTGCGCTGGCTCCGCCGTCCAGGTAGCTGGCCATGGTCGCCAGGTTGATTTCCACCAGAGCCCCACTGACCCCGGTATTGCCCAGACGCCGACCGATGTCGTAACCCTCATCGACATTGCCCAGCTCGATGCCATGGCCGTCCGTATTCAGGCCATGCAAGGCAATGGTCAGGGCAATTTCAGCGTCCCGGTTGTCGGTGGTGTCATAGAACACGCGGACCGGCTTTTGCCCTTTGGGCAACGTCTCCACCGCCTGTAGCCAGCCGGCTTGCAGGGCCTTGGCCTGCAGGGCCGGTTTTAGTCGCTGACCGTGTTCATCCTGCATCGAGACCTTGATTGGCCGGTGCAGATAACCCAGCACCGGCGCGGCGTCGAACTCTTTGACCTGATGCTGGGCCCAGCGGATGGGTAGCCATGGGGAGGGTTCGAAATAGCCTGGCCCGCGGTTGTTGATGGTTTGCCAGAGTGTGGGGAGTTGGGATTGCCAGTAGGCGGTGGACATGGTGGTAGCGGGTAGCGAGACTTTAGCCCCCTTGGCGCGTTCTGCGGCTTCGTACCACTCCAAAAATGCTTTATCACGATCCCAGTAAAAGGCCCACAGCTTGCCCAAGTCAGTGTTTTTGTTCTGGTTGTCCTCAGGCTCGTGAGTGGCATAAGGGCGAATGTACCGATCCACCCGATCCGAGCGGGTGACCAGCAGCCCGGTCATGCTTTCGTACACCGTGGGTACCACCTGGACGCTTTGCAACCCCGGAGTACCAGGCTTGCGATAGACATCACGCGTCACGTCACCATCCCGACTCACGATCAGCGCTTGTGGAACTTGGCGGTTATCGTCAAAAAACTGAAACAGGCGCTCAATCATGCCTTGCGCGTGGGTGGTGCTTTCATCGTCCTGCCAGAGAAACTGGGTAACCCCAAGGGTCGCCTTATTACGACCTGAATTGATCAAGCCGGCGGCTCGGTAGCCTTTCTCATAAGGGTCTGGAGGGCCTAGCGCAAACACCGGGATTGGCCAATACGCCACTGACCCGTTTGCTGAATGCTTGAACGCCACACGAATGTTGATATTCCTGGTGATTTCCCGAGAGCTTAAAGAAGAATCATAATCCTCGGGGTCTCGAGAATAGATTGAAGCGAAGTTGTTGTTCTTTTTTTTAACTTCTCGCCATATCGATGATTGATGCCAATCATCCACTGCCATCCCCACCCCGCGGATTTCCAACGCGTAGGTTCGCACCCGCGTAGCTTGCTGCTCGGCGATTTGCGCCATGACGTTGGCTTTATAGGCGGCGAGCCCCGCCTTTTCACTGGCCACGGCTTTGCCCCACCAGTGAACGCTGAAAATCAGCAGCAAGGGACCCAGAATGGCGGCGATTCCCCAGCGCAGTACCGGGTTGAAGTTGCGAAGTTCCACGTTGTTTTCCTGTGCCTTGATGTGGACCAGCCAGACGAAGCCGAGCCAAAGGATCAGCAGTACGCCGGCGATCCAGAGATAGGGCTTGAGTTTCGGTAACGTTCGGGGGCGGGGTTGAGGATTGCTCACAAGGCACCTCCTTTTTTAGCGGCGCCGGCAAGCAGAGCGGGTGGCGTCAGCGAGACCAGATCGGAGGGCGGGAAAACACCCCTGTCGTAATACAGATAACTGGCCCTCACTAATGCCTGAGCCTCAGCGCTGAGTCGCGACCACCCAGGCAACTCACTGGTCGTCGTAAATACCTCTTCATCCATCTTCCAATCCGCAATCGCCACCAACACCTCACGCATGGCCGGGTCATCGAGGCAATGGGCCTGGCCAATGGCAATGTCCATCGCCGTCACCCAACGCTGGTTTTCCGGGCTGCGCAGAATTGCCGAGTGATAGGAGTTGGCACCCCAGGCCCCCTGGTCACGTTCCATGCGCGCCCGAGCTTCTCGCGGGGTCTCCTCGCGCTCGTGACAAGAGCTGGAGCTGGAGCGGGCCGGGCCTTTTCGCACGGCGCGTGTATGCTCCTCCGGATCGTCGGATAGCCCGTTAAATCGGCTCAGCGCCTCCTGCTGCGTGGTGTTCGGGGCGTCATACTCGGCGGGCATTTTGATCCACAAAAAGGTCGCGGCGTCCTTGCCCAGCGCGATGCTCTTGGCCACCTCATCCGGTTTGTCCAGGCCAGCGCGGGTCGGGCTGCCTTGGATGGCTTCGCCACCGAACATCTGCGGCGCATGGGGCGGATTCAGGGCTTCAGCGTTGATCAGGCGTTCCTGCCCCTTGGCGATCGGCGCTTGCGAAGCCACTCCGGTGACAAAGGAAGCGCCCGGGTAGCGGTGTTCACCTGGCGCGCGGATGAATTCGGGTTGTGGCGACTTGCCCACCAGCACCGGCTCGCCGTCACGATGACGTTTGGTCCACAGCCGTTGATAAAAGCCTAATGATTGCAGCGCCATCATCGCCGGCCGGCCATCCGGCGTTGCATCCGGCACGCCGTAGGTGCCAATGCCCTGCACGTCGTCCAGGGCCACGGTGGTGTCGTCCGGGCAAAAATACAGGTACACCTTGCCGCGATTGTCGCGCTCGGGGAAAACGCTGAGGTTGCCGAGCTTATCCTGGTGGGTCCCTTGTGTCGGTGACCATTGCGGGCCACTGCGACCGCCATAGGTTTTGGCTTCCCGGAGCGCGGATAACGCTGGTTGGGCATGGGGCGTTTGCGTGACCGCCGTGACGATACGGATCAGGGTGGCGAGGGTGTCATGGTTCTTGGGGGTGACGTCGCGCAGGACGCTGTAAGGTGTGTCAACGAGAATCAGGGTGTCGGCGCAACGCTGCCCCTTGTCCACCAGCAGGGCCTGCGCCAGTAACGCGATCAGGGTGCCTTGGCTATGGCCCATGATGGTGATGGTTTCATCGGGGGATACCCGGCGAATTTCCCTGACCAGCATCGCCAAACGATGGGCGGCCAGCACAAAGTAATGCCGCAGCGGCGCATTGGCGAAGAGCAGGTAATTGTTCGGCTTGATCAATTCGACCATGCCGGTTTTCCGGTTGGCCTTGAAACCCTCGCCATACATCTCTTCCAGGTTGTTGGTGGCATTGACAAAAAAACCACCGGCCTTGGCAAAGTGACGATCCAGGCGATTGCCCTGGATATCCTGAAACTGATTGCGCATCCGGAACGGATCACCGGCGTCATCACGTTTGACGTGTTCCGGCGCGGCGCGATAGCCCCAGTAGAACGGGATCATCAGGCTGCGGGTTTTGGGATCGTCCGTGTCGCGCTGATACAGATAAGTGTCAGGGTCGTCGGGTATTTGTTCTTCTTTATCTTTCCACGTTTCCCGAGGCGTTTTTTCGGCCTTGTGGTACTTGGCCCCATACCGCCCCGCCTTCAAATCCGGCCGATCCAGCCGCTCGTTAACCCCCTGGCACAACCCGGTTTCCACCGACTCATAGGACGCCCCGGGATCATTCACGCCATGCAGGAAGATCACCACCCCCGGCAGGTCGGCGGGCACTTCCATGTTGCGCACGGTGTTGCAGTTGGGCATCAGGCGGGTGGTGAGTTGCGCCACGCAGTACATTTCTTCGCTGCTCATTGGCGGCCACCGTTCGGGCCTTTGTCACGCATCGCCGCCGTTTGCGCCTGATGCATCTGCTCGCGCTCCACCCGCTCGGTCAGTCCGCTTGAATCCGTCAGTCCTTGCACCGTACTGCCATCCTCCAGTTTGATTTGGTAAGCATGCTCGACCGCCAGTCGGGCGCTGCCGTCGTCGTGGCCGGGGTAGTGAAAGGCCAGGCGTTGAGCGGCAGGGTCACGACCAAACGTGGGCACCGAGGCACTGTCGGTCTTGGGCCCCACCCAATCATGCTCGCCGGCATGCACAACGGCCTTGCCTTGCGTTCCGATCTCGACCCCGCCACCGATCCTGATGTAGCTGCCGTCATCGGCCACCAGGCGGATGGTGGGGGCGGTGATGAGCACCTCGCCTTCGGCCGCCGACAGGTGCAGGTGCTTTTGCGCGTTGAGCACCATGTCGTCGTCCTGGGCCTGCACCAGCACCTTGCCGCGATTGGCGATGGCGTTGATGCCCTCGTCCTGGGCGAAGGCGCTGATGCCTTTGCCGGCGTGCAGGCGCATGGCTGCGCCGCTGGTCAACTGCAGGTGATCCTGGGCGGTGGTGTCATGGTTTTCACCAGCGTAATGCACCTGCGAGCGCGGCGTGGCACTGGCAATGCCGGCTTCAGCCGCCACCGCGACCACCGGCTCGCCCGGACTGTTGCTTTCGGGGGCCGGCCATTGATTCAACGACTGGCGCAACGCCTCGATGCCCTGGGTGTCGATCTGCCGGCTGCCACGGGCAGCGGCGGTCTGGCCGAGGGCCTGGAACAGCTCGCCGCACTCGGCCAACAGCTTGAGCAGTTCTTCGCGGTCCAGTTGTGAGCCCTGCGCCGCGTGGCGAGCGTAGGTGGTCAACAACAGCC
>NZ_JBWKWD010000006.1:0-210617 GCF_059422045.1 Pseudomonas sp. GW821-FHT02A08 | reverse complement strand
TACGCCTTTTTGCTGATTCCATTACGTCCTCCTGAAAAACAGATCAGAAGGTGTAAACCTTATTCAGGACGGGACACAGGCATAAAAAAAGGGAGGCCATTGCCGGCCTCCCTCTTTTATTGCGAATGGCCGTTACAGGCTGGCAATTCGCGCATGCTGCTCGGCCAGCTTGCCCAGGGCCTGTTCGGCCTCGGCCAGTTTGGCGCGTTCTTTCTCGATGACTTCGGCTGGGGCCTTGTCAACGAAACCGGCGTTGGACAGCTTGCCGCCGACACGTTGCACTTCACCTTGCAGACGCTGGATTTCCTTGTCCAGGCGCGCCAGTTCCGCACCCTTGTCGATCAACCCGGCCATTGGCACCAGCACTTCCATCTCGCCGACCAGCGCGGTGGCGGACAGCGGTGCTTCTTCGCCAGCAGCCAGCACGGTGATCGATTCGAGGCGCGCCAGCTTCTTCAGCAGGGCTTCGTTCTCGGTCAGACGACGCTGATCCTCGGCGCTGACGTTCTTCAGGAACAGCGGCAGCGGTTTGCCCGGGCCGATGTTCATTTCGCCACGGATGTTACGGGTGCCGAGCATCAGGCCCTTGAGCCATTCGATGTCGTCTTCGGCCGCCTGATCGATGCGTGTTTCGTTGGCCACCGGCCAAGGTTGCAGCATGATCGTCTTGCCTTCGATGCCCGCCAGCGGCGCGATGCGCTGCCAGATTTCTTCGGTGATGAACGGCATGAACGGGTGCGCCAGGCGCAGGGCCACTTCCAGTACGCGCACCAGGGTGCGACGGGTGCCGCGCTGGCGTTCGACCGGTGCGTTTTCGTCCCACAGCACAGGCTTGGACAGTTCCAGGTACCAGTCGCAATACTGGTTCCAGATGAACTCGTACAGGGCTTGCGCGGCCAGGTCGAAACGGAACTGGTCGAGTTGGCGGGTCACTTCGGCTTCGGTGCGTTGCAGCTGCGAAATGATCCAGCGATCGGCCAGGGACAGTTCATAGGCTTCGCCGTTCTGGCCGCAGTCTTCGCCCTTGTCCAGCACGTAGCGCGCCGCGTTCCAGATCTTGTTGCAGAAGTTGCGATAGCCTTCGACGCGGCCCATGTCGAACTTGATGTCGCGACCGGTGGACGCCAGCGAGCAGAAGGTGAAGCGCAGGGCGTCGGTGCCGTAGCTGGCGATGCCTTCGGCGAACTCGTCGCGGGTCTGCTTCTCGATCTTCTTCGCCAGTTTCGGCTGCATCATGCCGGAGGTGCGTTTCTGCACCAGGGCTTCGAGCTCGATGCCGTCGATGATGTCCAGCGGGTCCAGGACGTTGCCCTTGGACTTGGACATCTTCTGGCCCTGGCCGTCACGCACCAGGCCGTGAACGTACACGGTCTTGAACGGAACCTGTGGCGTGCCGTCTTCGTTTTTCACCAAGTGCATGGTGAGCATGATCATCCGGGCAACCCAGAAGAAAATGATGTCGAAGCCAGTCACCAGGACGTCGGTGGAGTGGAATTTCTTCAGGAACTCGGTTTTTTCCGGCCAGCCGAGGGTGGAGAACGTCCACAGGCCCGAGCTGAACCAAGTGTCGAGAACGTCGTTGTCCTGTTGCAGCGCGACGTCCTGGCCAATGTTGTGCTTGGCACGCACTTCGGCTTCGTCGCGACCGACGTAGACCTTGCCCGACTCGTCGTACCAGGCCGGAATCCGGTGGCCCCACCACAGTTGACGGCTGATGCACCAGTCCTGGATGTCGCGCATCCACGAGAAGTACATGTTTTCGTACTGTTTCGGCACGAACTGGATGCGGCCGTCTTCAACGGCGGCAATCGCAGGCTCGGCCAATGGCTTGGTGGACACGTACCACTGGTCGGTCAGCCAAGGCTCAATGACGGTGCCGGAGCGGTCGCCTTTCGGCACTTTCAGGGCGTGATCGTCAACGCTGACCAGCAGGCCGGCAGCGTCGAACGCGGCCACGATCCGCTTGCGCGCTTCGAAGCGGTCGAGACCGGCGTATTCGGCCGGGATCTTGCCGTCGATGGTTTCGTTCAGCGTGCCGTCGAGGTTGAACACCTGGCAAGCCGGCAGGACTGCTGCGTTCTTGTCGAAGATGTTCAGCAGCGGCAGGTTGTGGCGCTTGCCGACTTCGTAGTCGTTGAAGTCGTGGGCCGGGGTGATTTTCACGCAGCCGGTGCCGAATTCAGGGTCGCAGTAATCGTCGGCGACGATCGGGATGCGGCGGCCAACCAGTGGCAGCTCGACAAATTTGCCGATCAGGGCTTTGTAGCGTTCATCGTTCGGGTTAACGGCCACGGCGGAGTCGCCGAGCATGGTTTCCGGGCGAGTGGTCGCGACGATCAGGAAATCGTTGCCTTCAGCGGTCTTGGCGCCGTCGGCCAGCGGGTACTTCAGGTTCCACAGGAAACCTTTCTCGTCGTGGTTCTCCACTTCGAGGTCGGAAATCGCCGTGTGCAGCTTGGTGTCCCAGTTGACCAGGCGCTTGCCGCGGTAGATCAGGCCGTCTTCGTGCAGGCGTACGAAAGCTTCTTTAACGGCTTCCGAGAGACCGTCGTCCATGGTGAAGCGCTCGCGGCTCCAATCTACGGACGAACCGAGGCGACGGATCTGACGGCTGATGTTGCCACCGGACTCGTCCTTCCACTCCCAGACTTTCTCAAGGAATTTCTCGCGGCCCAGGTCATGGCGGCTCTGGCCCTTGGCTTCGAGCTGACGCTCGACCAGCATCTGCGTGGCGATACCGGCGTGGTCGGTGCCCGGCTGCCACAGGGTGTTGCGACCTTGCATGCGGCGGAAACGGATCAGGGCGTCCATGATCGCGTTGTTGAAGCCGTGACCCATGTGCAGGCTGCCGGTGACGTTCGGCGGCGGGATCATGATGGTGTAGGACTCGCCCGCGCCTTGCGGGGCGAAGTAATTCTCTGACTCCCAGGTGTTGTACCAGGAAGTTTCAATGGCGTGCGGCTGGTAGGTCTTATCCATGCGCGGCGGGACCCTATTGGCATTTATTCAGGAAAAGCCGGGAAGTATAGCGGGGATGAGCCGATGCGCGTAGAGCGAGGTGACAATGGGTGGGGGAAAATTGTGGTTGGTGTTTTGTCTGTGAGGGACCCTTCGCGGGCAAGCCCGCTCCCACAGGTTATATGTCGTACAGCCATCTTGTGATCGACACCAACCCTGTGGGAGCGGGCTTGCCCGCGAAAGCAATCTGTCAGGCGACCTGATTCAGGTCGTTATGCCGCGTTTCCTTCAGGCACAGCACCGCAATCAAACTCAGCACCGCCGCCCCGGATACATAACCGCCGACATAGCTCAGACCACCCATGGCCACCAGCTTCTGGGCGAAGAACGGCGCTGCGGAAGCGCCGACGATACCGCCCAGGTTGTAGGCCGCCGAGGCGCCGGTGTAGCGCACGTGGGTGGGGAACAGCTCCGGCAACAGCGCACCCATCGGCGCAAACGTCACGCCCATCAGGAACAGTTCGATGCACAGGAACAACGCCACGCCCCAGGTCGAGCCTTGGGTCAGCAGCGGCTCCATGAGGAAGCCGGACAGGATCGCCAGCACGCCGCCGATGATCAGCACCGGTTTGCGCCCGTAACGGTCGCTGGCCCAGGCCGACAGTGGGGTGGCGGCAGCCATGAACAGCACCGCGAAGCACAGCAGGCCGAGGAAGGTTTCGCGGCTGTAGCCGAGCGTTGCCACGCCGTAGCTCAGGGAAAATACGGTGGAGATGTAAAACAGCGCGTAGCACACGACCATCGCGCCGGCGCCCAGCAATACGGGCACCCAGTATTGGCCGAACAGCTCGAACAGCGGGATCTTTACCCGTTCCTGGCGCGCCATTGCGTTGGCGAACACCGGGGTTTCATGCAGCTTGAGGCGCACATACAGGCCGACCATCACCAATGCGGCGCTGAGCAGGAACGGAATACGCCAGCCCCATGAGCGGAACTGTTCATCGTCCAGCACCATGGCCAGGGTCAGGAACAGGCCGTTGGCCGCCAGAAAGCCGATGGATGGACCCAGTTGCGGGAACATGCCGAACCACGCGCGCTTGCCTTTCGGCGCGTTCTCCGTGGCCAGCAATGCCGCGCCACCCCATTCACCGCCCAGCCCAAGGCCTTGGCCGAAGCGCAGGACGCAAAGCAGGATCGGTGCCCAGGCGCCAATGCTGTCGTAACCCGGCAGCACGCCGATCAACGTGGTGCACACGCCCATCAGCAGCAGCGAGGCGACCAGGGTCGACTTGCGGCCGATACGGTCGCCGAAGTGACCGAAAAGGGCCGAACCCAAGGGGCGTGCAAGGAAGGCAATGCCGAACGTGAGAAACGCCGAAAGCATCTGGGCAGTGCCGGATGTCTGCGGAAAGAACACCGGACCGATCACCAGCGCGGCGGCGGTGGCATAGACGTAGAAGTCGTAGAACTCGATGGCGGTACCAATGAAGCTCGCGGTAGCCACGCGGGTGGCGGAGTTCGTCGGTTGCGCAGGTGTGGAGTTGCTGTAAGTCGTGCTGGTCGTCATGCGGTTATCCCTGACAGTCATGTGCTCCAGTGGAGCGAATTATTATGGTAGAGAACCCAGGGATGTGGGCTTAACGCAGAGTGCGGGTGGCACAGGGTGTGGCGGGGCTTGGGTAAGCGATTCGATTATAGGAAGGTGGCTAACGATTCAACAAGCGCAAAAGATCGCAGCCTGCGGCAGCTCCTACAGGGGGAACGCATTCCAATGTAGGAGCTGCCGCAGGCTGCGATCTTTCAACAATCTAACGGGCGGGTAAAGCAGCGGGAGCCGGGCTGGTAGGCCAAATCAACACCCGCGTGACACGGTTATCCTCGGTGGCGAGAATTTCCAGTCGATAGCGGCCTATTTTCAGGCATACAGGGCAGTCCGGGATGGTTTCCAGCGCCTCTGTCACCAGGCCGTTCAGGGTTTTCGGGCCATCGCTGGGCAGATGCCAGCCGAGGCTCTTGTTCAGCTCGCGAATGGACGCGGCGCCGTCGATCACCAGGCGTCCGTCGGCTTGCGGATGAATGTGCGGATTGTCCAGGCTCTGCTGGCTTTCGAACTCGCCGACGATTTCTTCGAGAATGTCTTCCAGGGTGACGATGCCCAGCACTTCGCCGTATTCGTCGACCACCATGCCCAGGCGCCGCTGCTGCTTGTGGAAGTTGAGCAGTTGCAGCTGCAATGGGGTGCTTTCCGGCACGAAGTACGGCTCGTGGCTGGCCGCCAGCAACGCTTCCCTGGTCAGGCTTGCATCGGGCAGCAGGTGAAGGACGTGCCGGGTGTTGAGGACGGCTTCGACCTGGTTGATATCACTGTGGAACACCGGCAGGCGCGTGCGCCTGTTGTGGCGCAATTGTTCGATGATTTCCTCGATGGGGTCATCGAGATTGATACCGTCCACGTCGCTGCGCGGTACCAGGATGTCATTGACGGTGATGTTGTCCAGTGCGTGGATGCCCGGCAGCGGGTGAGGGCGGTTTACGGTTTCGGAGGGCTCATGCCGCTCCGTCAGCGTTTCGTCCTCACTCTGTTGCACCACTTTGGCTTTGCGGGCGAGTGGCCGCGTCAGCAACTGACTGATGCTATTGAGCAGCCATGCCGCGGGATAGATGATTTTCAGCGGCATCCGCAGCAGGTTGTTGCCCTGGGCCAGAATCGCATCCGGATAGCGTGCGGCGAGGGTGCGTGGCAAGTAGTCGGAAAACACCAGCAACATGGCGCCCGCCCCGAGGCAGGCGACCCACGGGCCGTTTTCGGCCCAGGTGAAAATGGCAAGCAAGGTGCTGATGACCACCACCAGTGCACGGCACAGGGTGTTGCAAAAAATCAGGCTGGCCAGGGGGAAGCTGAGTTTCGCCACCGGTTTGTCGCTGGAACGCGTTGCGGTGCGCTGGGCCAGTAAATGCTGGTGCGCCGCTTCGATGGCGGTAAACAGCCCCGACCATAAAACCAGCAGGGTCAGTACCGCGAGCATCGGCCCTATGGGCAAGTCGTCCATTAATGCCGCCCGTCAGATATGCAGGATGTATTCACGAACCAGCTTGCTGCCGAAATACGCCAGCATCAGCAGGCAAAAACCGGCCAGGGTCCAGCGAATGGCTTTGTGCCCGCGCCAGCCGAGGCGATTGCGTCCCCACAGCAGTACGCTGAAAACGACCCAGGCCAGGCAGGCCAGCAGGGTTTTGTGCACCAGATGCTGGGCGAACAGGTTCTCGACGAACAGCCAGCCGGAAATCAGCGACAGCGACAACAGCGTCCAGCCGGCCCAGAGGAACCCGAACAGCAGGCTTTCCATGGTTTGCAACGGCGGGAAGTTCTTGATCAGCCCGGATGGGTGCTTGTGCTTGAGCTGGTGGTCTTGAATCAGCAGCAGCAAGGACTGGAACACCGCGATGGTGAACATGCCGTAGGCCAGAATCGAAAGCAGGATGTGGGCGAGGATGCCCGGCTCCTCATCGATGACCTGTACCGTGCCGGCGGGGGCGAAATGCGCCAGCATCACGGTCAGGGCCCCAAGCGGGAACAGCAGGACCAGCAGGTTCTCCACCGGAATCCGCGAGCAGGCCAGCAGGGTCAGTGCGATGACCGCCACGGCAATCAGGCTGGCGGCACTGAAGAAGTCCAGGGCCAGGCCGGTCGGAGTCAGCAGGTGGGTGAGCAGGCTGACGCTGTGGGCCAATACGGCGAGCACGCCGAGTATGACCAGCAGGCGTTTGTTGACCTTGGCGCCGGACGCCAGGCGAGTGCCCTGGTAAATGGTCGCAGCGGCATACAAGCAGGCGGCGGCGAGGGTAGTTAGCAAGCTGGGTGACAAGGGGAGCATAAATCCTGTTAGGCAAGCCCGAAAGTCGCTGAGTTTGGCATAGAACCCCCGCCGCACGAAAGACCGCGCAACCCGACAGCGAGGTGTCCGCCGGCCACAGTCTTCGCTATAATCCGCGACCTGCCCACGCCGCAGGCTCGCCGAGCACACGTTTAGTCCGGTCCGGGCCGCCATTATCCCGGTCTACACAGGGCCTGAAAGGATCGCGCAATGTTTGAAAACTTAACCGACCGTCTCTCGCAGACGCTGCGCCATGTCACCGGCAAGGCCAAGCTGACTGAAGACAACATCAAAGACACCCTGCGTGAAGTGCGCATGGCATTGCTCGAAGCCGACGTCGCCCTGCCGGTGGTCAAGGACTTCGTCAATTCGGTCAAGGAGCGCGCCGTAGGCACCGAGGTGTCGCGCAGCCTGACGCCGGGCCAGGCCTTCGTGAAGATCGTCCAGGCCGAACTCGAAAGCCTGATGGGCGCGGCCAACGAAGATTTGAACCTGAGCGCCGTGCCGCCAGCGGTCATCCTCATGGCCGGTTTGCAGGGCGCGGGTAAAACCACCACCGCCGGCAAGCTCGCGCGCTTCCTTAAAGAGCGCAAGAAGAAGACCGTCATGGTCGTGTCCGCCGACGTTTATCGTCCAGCGGCGATCAAACAGCTGGAAATGCTCGCCGGTGAGGTCGGAGTTACCTTCTTCCCGTCCGACCTGAGCCAGAAGCCGGTCGAGATCGCGCAAGCGGCTATTAAGGAAGCGAAACTCAAATTCATCGACGTGGTCATTGTCGATACCGCCGGTCGCCTGCACATCGATGAAGAGATGATGGGCGAGATCAAGGCCCTGCACGCTGCGATCAACCCGGTCGAAACCCTGTTCGTGGTCGACGCCATGACCGGCCAGGACGCCGCCAATACGGCCAAGGCCTTCGGCGATGCATTGCCGCTGACCGGCGTGATCCTGACCAAGGTCGATGGCGACGCCCGTGGCGGTGCCGCGCTGTCGGTGCGCGCCATTACCGGCAAGCCGATCAAGTTCATCGGTATGGGCGAGAAGAGCGAAGCGCTCGATCCGTTCCACCCTGAGCGTATCGCCTCGCGCATCCTCGGCATGGGCGACGTGCTCAGCCTGATCGAGCAGGCGGAAGCGACCCTCGACAAGGACAAGGCCGATAAACTGGCCAAGAAGCTGAAAAAGGGCAAGGGCTTCGACCTCGAAGACTTCCGCGATCAGCTGCAACAGATGAAGAACATGGGCGGCCTCGGCGGGCTCATGGACAAGCTGCCGAACATGGGTGGCGTGAACCTGGCGCAGATGGGCAACGCCCAGGGCGCGGCAGAAAAGCAATTCAAGCAGATGGAAGCCATCATCAACTCCATGACCCCGGCCGAGCGCCGCGACCCTGAGATGATCAGCGGTTCGCGCAAGCGCCGGATCGCCATGGGTTCCGGCACCCAGGTGCAGGACATCGGCCGCTTGATCAAGCAGCACAAGCAGATGCAGAAGATGATGAAGAAGTTCTCCGCGAAAGGCGGAATGGCCAAGATGATGCGCGGCATGGGCGGTATGTTGCCCGGCGGCGGCATGCCAAAGCTCTAAAGAATCCGCGCCGGTCATCGCACCGGCGCAGACCCCGCAAGGAAGCGGGATCTCCAGCAAACCCGCACTTGGCGGGAGCTGACCGGCCGTTTTCAACGACGGCTCTATAGCAAATCTGCATGGCGGCCGATAGGCGCCGGAAAAAGTCATTTGCAAAAGTCCGGATATTCCTTAGAATATGCGGCCTTTCGGGCACCCATGCCCGCTGTGCATTTAGATTTGCAGCACCGACTACAGGAACGATGTTCACATGCTAACAATCCGTCTTGCCCTTGGCGGCTCCAAAAAGCGCCCGTTTTACCACTTGACCGTAACCGACAGCCGCAACCCGCGCGACGGTTCGCACAAGGAACAGGTTGGCTACTTCAACCCTGTTGCTCGTGGTCAGGAAGTTCGTCTGTCCGTGAACCAAGAGCGCGTAGCCTACTGGCTGAGCGTTGGTGCACAACCTTCTGAGCGCGTTGCTCAGTTGTTGAAGGAATCTGCTAAGGCTGCGGCCTGAGCAATATGAACGCGACGCCAGCCATTGCTGATGATTTGATCGTTATCGGCAAGATTTATTCTGTTCACGGCGTTCGCGGCGAAGTGAAGGTGTACTCCTTTACTGATCCGATTAAAAACCTGCTGGACTACAAAACCTGGACGCTCAAGCGTGACGGTAATGTAAAGCAGGTAGAGCTGGTCAGCGGACGCGGGAACGACAAGTTCCTGGTCGCAAAGCTCAAGGGTCTCGATGATCGCGAAGAAGCTCGTCTTCTGGCCGGTTATGAGATCTGCGTGCCGCGCAACCTGTTCCCTGAACTCACCGACGGCGAGTACTACTGGTACCAGCTGGAAGGTCTCAAGGTCATCGACACCCTCGGACAGCTGTTCGGGAAGATCGATCACCTGCTGGAGACCGGCTCGAACGATGTCATGGTGGTCAAGCCTTGCGCTGGCAGCCTGGATGATCGCGAACGCCTGTTGCCCTATACGGAGCAATGCGTGTTGGCCGTCGACCTGGCCGCGGGCGAGATGAAGGTGGATTGGGACGCGGATTTCTAAGCGTGGCTAACTTGCGCGTAGAAGTGATCAGTCTGTTTCCCGAGATGTTTTCCGCCATCAGTGAGTACGGCATCACCAGTCGGGCGGTGAAACAGGGGCTCTTGCAGCTCACCTGTTGGAATCCGCGAGACTACACGACGGATCGACATCACACTGTGGACGATCGCCCGTTTGGCGGTGGTCCGGGCATGGTGATGAAGATCAAGCCCCTGGAAGATGCTCTGGTTCAGGCCAAGGCAGCAGCCGGGGAGGCGGCGAAGGTAATTTACCTGTCCCCCCAAGGCCGTCAACTGACTCAGTCGGCGGTGCGCGAGTTGGCGAATCTGGATGCATTGATCCTGATTGCCGGCCGCTATGAAGGCATTGACGAGCGTTTTATTGATGCTCATGTCGATGAAGAGTGGTCGATTGGCGACTATGTACTGTCTGGCGGCGAGCTGCCGGCGATGGTCCTGATCGATGCGGTTACACGACTGCTGCCTGGAGCTTTAGGGCATGCGGACTCCGCCGAGGAAGATTCCTTTACGGATGGTTTGCTGGATTGCCCGCACTACACCCGACCGGAGGTGTATGCGGATCAGCGTGTTCCCGACGTATTGCTAAGTGGCAATCACGCGCACATCCGGCGTTGGCGTTTACAGCAGTCCCTTGGTCGGACCTTTGAACGACGCGCCGATCTTCTGGAAAGCCGCTCGCTTTCTGGAGAAGAGAAGAAGCTGCTCGAGGAATACATCCGCGAGCGGGACGATAGTTAACAACGTATCGATGGTAGATCCGACGATTTACCTTAGGAGCACAGCATGACTAACAAAATCATCCTTGCACTCGAAGCAGAGCAGATGACCAAAGAGATCCCTACCTTTGCCCCGGGCGACACCATTGTCGTTCAGGTGAAAGTGAAGGAAGGCGACCGTTCGCGTCTGCAAGCGTTCGAAGGTGTTGTTATCGCCAAGCGTAACCGCGGCGTAAACAGTGCATTCACCGTTCGTAAAATCTCCAACGGTGTTGGCGTAGAGCGTACTTTCCAGACCTACTCCCCGCAAATCGACAGCATGGCTGTCAAGCGTCGCGGTGACGTACGTAAAGCCAAGCTGTACTACCTGCGCGACCTGTCGGGTAAAGCAGCTCGCATCAAGGAAAAACTGGCTTAAGTCCAGCTTCCGATGCAAAAAAAGCAGCCTGCGGGCTGCTTTTTTGTTGCCTGCGATTTATCTTCGTTGACCGTGTTGCCGGTCTTGCATGAGCCTTTATGCCCGCCATTGATCATCCCTTGATAGACCAGTTCCTCGACGCCCTCTGGCTGGAGAAAGGACTTTCCGACAACACCCGCGATGCCTATCGCAGTGACCTGGCTCTGTTCAATGGCTGGCTGCAGGAAAAAGGCCTGGAGCTGATCAACGCCGGACGCGAATTGATCCTCGACCACCTGGCCTGGCGCCTGGAGCAAAACTATAAGCCCCGTTCAACGGCAAGGTTTCTCTCTGGCGTGCGTGGCTTCTATCGCTATCTGTTGCGGGAAAAGCTGATCGCCGTCGATCCGACCCTGCGCATCGATATGCCGCAACTGGGTAGGCCATTGCCCAAATCCTTGTCGGAAGCAGACGTTGACGCGCTGTTGGCTGCACCGGACCTCAGTGAAGCCATCGGCCAGCGTGACCGGGCGATGCTCGAAGTGCTTTATGCCTGTGGTCTGCGGGTGACGGAGCTGATCAGCCTGACCCTGGAGCAGGTCAACCTGCGCCAGGGGGTGCTGCGCGTGATGGGCAAGGGCAGCAAGGAGCGACTGGTGCCGATGGGCGAGGAGGCGATTGTCTGGGTCGAGCGCTACATGCGTGACGCCCGTAGCGAACTGCTTGGTGGGCGTCCCAGCGATGTGTTGTTTCCGAGCCAGCGTGGCGAACAGATGACCCGCCAGACCTTCTGGCACCGGATCAAGCACCAGGCCAAGGTGGCCGGGATCGGCAAGTCGCTGTCGCCGCACACCTTGCGCCATGCCTTTGCCACGCACCTGCTCAACCACGGTGCAGACCTGCGGGTGGTGCAGATGCTGCTGGGGCACAGCGATTTGTCGACGACACAGATCTACACCCATGTTGCCCGGGCGCGGTTGCAGGACCTGCATGCTAAGCATCATCCACGCGGGTGAACTTCCCGAGATCCGCTTTTCTGTGGGAGCGGGCTTGCCCGCGAAGAGGCCGGCACATACAACATTGATGTCGCCTGACACGACGCTTTCGCGGGCAAGCCCGCTCCCACAGGGGTTGTGGTGATCACAATGTCTTGCATCAGGTGCATTCGGCCATGCGGACCTTATGTGATAGGCTGGGCCGGTTTGCACGATGGGCGGTTATGACCCGGTGTTTCGGCACGGGCGTTCTGATCGTCCCATATGTTCGCCTTCAGGAGTTCTCATGCGTCTGACCCAGATTTTCGCCGCCGCAGCCATTGCGTTGGTCAGCACCTTTGCCGTCGCCGATGACGCGGCCGACAAAGCCATTCGTAAAAGCCTGGAAAACCTCCAGCTCGAAGTGCCGGTAGAGACCATCACCGCCAGCCCGTTGCCAGGCCTGTACGAAGTCAAGCTCAAGGGCAGTCGTGTGCTCTACGCCAGCGCCGACGGCCAGTACGTGGTCCAGGGCTACCTGTTCGATCTCAAGGATGGCAAGCCGGTCAACCTGACCGAGAAGACCGAGCGCCTGGGCATCTCCAAGCTGATCAACGCCATTCCGGTTGCCGAAACCGTGGTCTACCCGGCCATTGGCGAAACCAAGTCGCACATCACCGTATTTACCGATACCACTTGCCCGTATTGCCACAAGCTGCACGCCGAAGTGCCTGAGCTGAACAAGCGCGGCATCGAAGTGCGTTACGTCGCGTTCCCGCGCCAGGGCCTGGGCTCGCCGGGTGACGAGCAACTGCAAGCGGTGTGGTGCTCGAAAGACAAGAAAGCGGCCATGGACAAAATGGTCGACGGCAAGGAAATCAAGGCCGCCAAGTGCGATAACCCGGTTTCCAAACAGTTCGCGCTCGGCCAGTCGATCGGCGTGAACGGCACGCCGGCCATCGTTTTGGCCGACGGTCAGGTCATTCCGGGCTACCAGCCTGCGCCACAAGTCGCCAAACTGGCGCTGGGCGCAAAGTAAATTCGCATCGTTACGGCAAGCCTTGACGATCATGGTCCGGTAGCGACATCGCCGGGCCATTAATAGAGAGCCGCGAGTATGCGGTTGTTTTCACGGCCGGCCTCGAGTCGGCCGTTTTATGGGGAGTTCACAGTGAAACCGGTCAAAGTAGGCATCTGTGGGTTAGGAACCGTCGGTGGCGGTACCTTCAACGTACTTCAGCGCAACGCCGAGGAAATTGCTCGTCGTGCCGGGCGTGGGATCGAAGTGGCACAAATTGCCATTCGCACGCCAAAGCCTCAGTTCCAAACGACCGGTATTGCGATTACCAACGATGTCTTCGAAGTGGCCACGAACCCTGAGATCGACATCGTTATAGAGCTGATGGGCGGCTACACCGTTGCCCGCGAGCTGGTACTCAAGGCCATCGAGAATGGCAAGCATGTGGTCACCGCGAACAAGGCGCTTATCGCCGTTCACGGTAATGAAATTTTCGCCAAGGCCCGCGAGAAGGGCGTGATCGTTGCGTTCGAAGCGGCGGTGGCCGGTGGCATTCCGGTGATCAAGGCGATCCGCGAAGGCCTGTCCGCCAACCGCATCAACTGGGTGGCCGGCATCATCAACGGCACCGGCAACTTCATCCTGACGGAAATGCGCGAGAAGGGTCGCACCTTCGAAGACGTATTGGCCGAAGCCCAGGCCCTGGGTTACGCCGAAGCCGATCCGACCTTCGACGTCGAGGGTATCGATGCCGCTCACAAACTGACGATCCTGGCGTCCATCGCGTTCGGTATTCCGTTGCAGTTCGACAAGGCCTACACCGAAGGCATCACCAAGCTGACCACCGCCGACGTGAACTACGCCGAAGCGCTGGGCTACCGCATCAAGCACCTGGGCGTGGCGCGCAGCACCGCGGCCGGTATCGAACTGCGCGTGCACCCGACGCTGATCCCGGCCGATCGTCTGATCGCCAACGTCAACGGCGTGATGAACGCGGTGATGGTCAACGGCGATGCTGCCGGTTCGACCCTGTTCTACGGCGCTGGCGCCGGCATGGAGCCAACGGCTTCGTCGGTGATCGCCGACCTGGTGGACGTGGTTCGCGCCATGACTTCCGACCCGGAAAACCGCGTACCGCACCTGGCGTTCCAGCCGGATTCGCTGTCGGCTCACCCGATCCTGCCGATCGAAGCCTGCGAAAGCGCCTACTACCTGCGTATTCAGGCCAAGGACCATCCGGGCGTGTTGGCTCAGGTCGCGAGCATCCTCTCGGAGCGGGGCATCAACATCGAGTCGATCATGCAGAAGGAAGCCGAGGAACACGACGGCCTGGTGCCGATGATCCTGCTGACCCACCGCGTGCTGGAACAGCACATCAACGATGCCATCGCTGCTTTGGAAGCCTTGGCGGGTGTGGTCGGTCCGGTTGTACGGATCCGCGTCGAGCACCTTAACTAATTGAGAAGCAGCTGCAAGCCGACAGCTGCAAGCTGCAAGCTAAAAGCCCCGGTGCTTTGAACTTGCAGCTTGAAGCTTGAAGCTTGAAGCCCAAACCGAAGGTTTGCCCCTATGCGCTACATCAGTACCCGCGGCCAGGCACCGGCCCTGAATTTCGAAGACGTCCTGCTGGCAGGCCTTGCCACCGACGGCGGTCTGTACGTCCCGGAAAACCTGCCACGTTTCACCCAGGAAGAAATCGCTTCCTGGGCCGGCCTGCCGTATCACGAACTGGCTTTTCGCGTCATGCGCCCGTTCGTCACCGGCAGCATCCCGGACGCCGATTTCAAAAAGATCCTCGAAGAAACCTACGGTGTGTTCGCCCACAGCGCCGTTGCGCCGCTGCGTCAGCTGAACGGCAACGAATGGGTGCTGGAACTGTTCCACGGCCCGACCCTGGCGTTCAAGGACTTCGCCCTGCAACTGCTGGGTCGTTTGCTCGACTACGTGCTGGAAAAGCGCGGCGAGCGCGTGGTGATCGTCGGCGCCACCTCCGGTGACACCGGCTCGGCCGCCATCGAAGGCTGCAAGCACTGCGAAAACGTCGACATCTTCATCCTGCATCCGCACAACCGGGTGTCCGAAGTGCAGCGTCGGCAGATGACCACCATCTTCGGTGAGAACATCCACAACATCGCCATCGAAGGCAACTTCGATGACTGCCAGGAAATGGTCAAGGCGAGCTTCGCCGACCAGGGCTTCCTCAAGGGTACTCGCCTGGTTGCCGTGAACTCGATCAACTGGGCGCGGATCATGGCCCAGATCGTTTACTACTTCCACGCAGCCCTGCAACTGGGTGGCCCGGCGCGTTCGGTGTCGTTCTCGGTGCCGACCGGCAACTTCGGCGACATCTTCGCCGGTTACCTGGCGCGCAACATGGGCCTGCCGATCAACCAGTTGATCGTCGCCACCAACCGTAACGACATCCTGCACCGCTTCATGAGCGGCAACCAGTACGTCAAGGAAACCCTGCACGCCACGCTGTCGCCGTCCATGGACATCATGGTGTCGTCGAACTTCGAACGCCTGCTGTTCGACCTGCACGGTCGCAACGGCGCGGCCATCGCCGGGCTGATGGATTCGTTCAAGCAGGGTGGCGGTTTCAGCGTCGAGCAAGAGCGCTGGACCGAAGCCCGCAAGTTGTTCGACTCGCTGGCTGTGGATGACGCGCAAACCTGCGAAACCATCGCCGAAGTCTACGAGCAGACTGGCGAAGTGCTGGATCCACACACGGCCATCGGCGTGAAAGCTGCGCGGGAATGCCGCCGCAGCCTGGACATTCCAATGGTGATCCTGGGTACCGCCCACCCGGTCAAATTCCCGGACGCCGTGGAAAAAGCCGGTGTAGGAAAAGCTCTCGAACTGCCGGTACATCTTTCTGATTTGTTTGAGCGAGACGAACGTTGCACCGTATTGCCAAATGACCTGAAGGCCGTGCAGGCCTTTGTCAGCAAGCATGGCAACCGCGGCAAGCCGCTCTAAGCGGTCAGCGCTGTTACATTTTGAAGCCCGTCTCCTGACGGGCTTTTTCATTTCTGCATGCACACTTGTCGTGTTATCGCCGCGAAAGGACAGGCGAATGGATCACCAAGGACGTGGGAATGCTGTTTACAAGTGTGTTCAAGCCGGTTGCGTGCTGGCTGTTTTTATTCGGCATGCTGGGAATCGCCGAATGGGGAGGGGCGAACCCTGCATCGATTCCGGCCCCCGGGAAGTCTGTCGCGCGTTCAATGGTCGTACTGGATGACCAGGAGTTGCAATGGATGGAGAGCCATCCACGGGTCGTGGTCACGGCACTGGAATACCCGTTGTACCTGTTCAAGGATGAACATGGCCAATGGACGGGCTTGAACAGTGATCTGCTCAAGCGCATCAGTGACATGACGGGGTTGCGGTTCGTTTACCAGGAGTCTTTTTCCACAGATCAGATGCTGGCCCATCTGGAAAGTGGCACCGCGGATTTGAGTACGACCCTGGCGATGAATGACGAACGCAAGGCGTTTCTGGATTTCAGCCATGCGTACGGCGGTGCCGGATGGGTTTTTGTCGGGCGGGCCGGGGCACCTCCGGTGCAGTCGCTGGAGGATATGGCGAAGCGGGTACTGGTGCTGCCGACCCGGCATGCACTGGAAGCGATGGTCCGTCGCAATTATCCGTCCATCGAATTGCGCTCGGTTAAAACCTACGCCGAAGCCCGTGCCTGGGTGGAAAGCGGCGAAGCCTACGCCACCATCGAAAGCGAAATCGGCGCCCAGCTTATTCCGTCGGGCCGGCTGCAGATCGGCGCCGTGGTGCCGGGCAAATGGGACGCGGATTATCTGGCGGTGCGCAAAGGCCAGCCGCAGCTGCTGAGTATCCTCAACAAGGCGCTAGAGGCGTTTCCTGAACAGGAGTTGCGCGACCTTCGCCTGAAGTGGTTCGGCGGCGCTACCGTGCCACAGGCGCCTGGCCTCTGGCAGCGGATCGACCAGTGGGTTTGCTGGGGCGTGTTGGTGGTCAGCCTGTTCGGCCTGTTGTCCCTGCTCTGGAATCGGCGATTGGCGGTGGTGGTCAGGCAGCGGGGCGAGGCCCAAAGCAGTCTGCGCGATCAGCTCGCCTTCCAGCATGCCCTGATGGATGCCATGCCTGACCCGATGTTTGTCCGTGATCTGCAAGGGCGCTTGATCATGTGCAACAAAAGTTACGAGGACGCCTTGTCGATGCGTTTTGACCGGATGCAGGGGCGGCAGTTGATCGAGGTCGACGCCATGCCCAGGCACACCGCGGAACTGCTGCATGCCGAGTACATGGCGCAATTGAGTACGCGCAGGACGCGCTTTTTCGAGCGTCAATTGATGTTCAAGGACAGTGTCAGGGATATCTACCAGTGGACAGTGCCGTTTTATACGGCCGATGGCCAGCTACGAGGATTATTGGGGGGCTGGGCTGACATCGCCCGGCGCACCCGACAGACGTGATGGTGGCGTTTTTTCTCTGTCATGTTCGCCGTGCATGCTCACTTGACTGGGTTGCAGGTTCGCCTGCGGTCAGTATCCAGAACTTTCTTCTCGGGCCAGCGGTCATTTGTTGTAGGCATGCCCCAGGCACGTTGTTTTCGGACTATTGAGTGGTGATCGGGATGGAAAGTATCAGTCTGTTGCTCGGTGAGGCGCTGAGCCCGTATCAGGTTACGTTGACCCCCTCGAGCATTCGTGGCGAGTGCCGGGTGACCCTGAAGAATGCTATCGGCGTGACCGTGGTCGAGCGCGAGTTCAATCAGGCCCAGTTGAATGACAAACGCCTGCTGACGGATGTGGTCGACGGTTTGCATCGCGACGTGCTGATCGCTGAAGGACGCCTTGAGCCTTGTGTCATAGCGGCATTGCGTAATGCGGCGCAGGACAGGCTGCTGGCCAGCCGCAATTGAACGGATTTTTGTGGGAACCTTCCCGCGCCCAGGTCAGTCAGACTTTGTAACAGCAGGATCAGGCATTGTGCTCCGGTGCTTGTAGCTTGCTGCTACTGGTCTCCAGGCAGACCACGTTTAACCCCGAGTCGTCTCCCCACTTCTCGGGGTTTCTTTTGCCCGGGATTTGTCAGGGTTGCGCCAGATTGTCGAAAAACGCCTTGGTGTCTTTCAGGTAATCGCTGCGGCTTTGGGGATCCAGCCAGGCGGCGTAGGCCTCGTCAAGGCGTTCGCGGGGAAGGGTGCGTAGCACCTGGTTGATCTCGGCAATGGCCTGCCGGCCCTTGGGCGTGTCGGTGCAGCCGATGTAACCGGACAGGTATTTGCCTGTGCCACGGATCGGATAGAACTGCAACTCATCCTCGGCAATGCCTTGCAGCGAGGCCTGGTAGCGAATTTCCGGGCGATAACCCAGCAGCAGGCGCAAGCGTCCCAGGCGCTGCATCTGCAGCAGGCTGCCCAAGGCATCATTGCCGTAATGAGCGGTCAGCACGTCGGCTGGCGCTTGCTTGAGCAGTCCGTCGAGGTATTCGCCATAATTGCGCTCGGCAATGATCCCCAGTTTTTCGCTGCCGCTGGCGAGCAGCGCTGCCAGGTCCACTTCGCCGTCCTTGATAAAGGGCGCCAGCACTTTCTGGTCGACGCGCCGCACGGCCAGGCCATTGCTCATCGCACGAAAGACTGGAATGGAAAAGGCGATCCACTGTTCCCGTTCCTTGCTCCAGTTCAGCGCCGCGTCGCAGACAAGGGACGGCTCGTGGAGCATTTGCAATCCACGGGCGCGATTGACCCTCATCACGCTGTGCTGGTATTGCGGCATGCCGGCAATCAGCAGTGGAAGCAGTTGATCGATAACGCCCTGGCCCTTTTTCGGCCCGTCGAAGATCGTCAGCGGCGGCAGGTCGCGTTTGAGCCAGATCAGGGTTTCCCTGGTTTGCGCCAGGGCTGAGGGGGCCGGTTCAAGGAGCAGGAGTGAAATCGCCAGCACGCACAGCAGCCACCCACCGCGTGGCGGGCCGTGTCCAATGGGCCATGCAGGCAGGCCTCTCAGTTCAGATGGCTCCGTCTTTGCGCAACTGTGCGATCTGCGTCGCGTCATAGCCAAGTTCCTGGAGTACCTGCGCGTTGTGCTCACCCAGTTGTGGCCCGACCCATTCACATTCCCCGGGTGTCTCTGAGAGTTTCGGCACAATGCCCGGCATCTTGAAGTCTTTGCCGTCCGGCAGCTTGGCTTGCAGGAACATTTCCCGCGCCAGGTACTGTGGGTCATTGAACATGTCTTCGGCGCTGAAGATCCGGCTGACCGGCACCTCTGCCTGATTGAGCTGCGCCAGCACCTTGTCCAGTGGCAACGAATTGACCCAGCGATCGATGACGCCATAAATCTCGTCGCGTCGGGCATCGCGGCCATCGTTGCTGGCAAGCAGGGGGTCGTTGGCCAGGTCTTCCCGGCCAATGATCAGCATGAAGCGTTTGAAAATCGCGTCGCCATTGGCGCCGATCTGCACGTGCTTGCCATCGGCGCTGGTGTGGATCGAGGACGGGGTGATGCCCGGCATGATATTGCCCGTGCGTTCGCGGATGAAGCCGAACACGTCGAACTCCGGGACCATGCTTTCCATCATCGCGAAGATGGCTTCATACAGCGCCACGTCCACCACTTGCCCCTGGCCGCCGTTGACTTCGCGATGACGCAGGGCCATCAACGCGCCAATTACGCCCCAGAGGGCGGCAATCGAGTCGCCGATGGAAATGCCGGTGCGCACCGGTGGCCGGTCTTCGAAGCCGGTGATGTAGCGCAGGCCTCCCATGGATTCACCGACCGCGCCAAAGCCGGGCTGGTCTTTCATCGGGCCGGTCTGGCCGAAACCCGACAGCCGCACCATGACCAGTTTCGGGTTCAGGGCGTGCAGGACGTCCCAGCCCAGGCCGAGTTTTTCCAGGACGCCGGGGCGAAAGTTTTCGATCAGGATGTCTGCCTCACCCAGCAGCTGTTTCAGGATCGCCTGACCGTCGGGGTGCTTGAGGTTGAGGGTCAGGGATTTTTTGTTGCGGGCCTGGACGAACCACCACAACGAAGTGCCTTCATACAATTTGCGCCATTTGCGCAATGGATCACCGCCGTCCGGAGATTCTATCTTGATCACGTCGGCGCCAAATTCTGCGCAAATGCGCGAGGCAAACGGGCCGGCAATCAAGGTGCCCAATTCGATGACTTTCAGACCGGAAAGCGGTTTGGCGGTGAACGGCATGCTGGATCCTGTAGGGGCAAAGGTTGGGCGGATACAGGGTTTTAACATAGCCGACTGTCAGACGCTCCAGCTTGATTGTGTTCAATTCGTGGATTGCCCGTCGCATCGGTTAGACTTGCCGCCTTTCCTCGTATCAAGAAGCCCGTTCATGGCCCAGCCGTCCACGACCTACAAGTTTGAACTGAACCTCACCGACCTCGACCGCAGCGTCTATGAGAGCGTGAAGCAGACCATTGCCCGTCACCCTTCGGAAACCGAAGAGCGCATGACCGTGCGCCTGCTGGCTTACGCTCTCTGGTACAACGAGCAGCTGTCTTTTGGTCGTGGTCTGTCGGAAGTGGATGAACCTGCCTTGTGGGAAAAAAGCCTGGATGACCGCGTCCTGCACTGGATCGAAGTCGGCCAGCCGGACGCCGAGCGCCTGACCTGGTGCTCGCGCCGCACTGAGCGCACCAGCCTGCTGGCCTACGGCAGCCTGCGCGTGTGGGAAGGCAAAGTGGTGCCGGCGGTGAAGAACCTGAAGAACGTCAACATCGCTGCCGTGCCTCAGGAAGTCCTGGAGACCCTGGCCAAGGACATGCCTCGCGTCATCAAGTGGGACGTGATGATCAGCGAAGGGACGATCTTCGTCACCGACGACCGTGGTCAGCACGAAGTCCAGTTGCAGTGGCTGGCCGGTGAGCGCGGCTGATTTTTTGCCGCTGCCCCGCGTCACCCGGTTTTATCCTACGTATTGAAGAGAAGCATCTTTCACCCCATGCGCATCGAACCTCGCCTGCTGCCCGACACCCTGCCATTCCTCGGTGATATTCCACCGCTGTTGACCCGCCTGTATGCGGCTCGTGGCGTGCAGTCCGAGGCGGAACTGGACAAGAGCCTGGCGCGGTTGATTCCGTTCCAGCAACTCAAGGGCATCGATGCCGCCGTGGATCTGCTGGTGACTGCGCTCGAACAGCGCCAGCGCATCCTGATCGTCGGCGACTTCGATGCCGACGGCGCGACGGCCAGCACTGTCGGCACGCTGGGCCTGCGTTTGCTGGGGGCGGCACATGTCGATTACCTGGTGCCCAACCGATTCGACTACGGCTACGGCCTGACACCGGAAATCGTCGCGGTGGCGCTCGAGCGTCAGCCGCATTTGCTGATCACCGTCGACAACGGCATCTCCAGCGTCGAAGGCGTGGCAGCGGCGAAAAAGGCCGGGCTCAAGGTGCTCGTCACCGACCACCACTTGCCCGGTGACGAGCTGCCTTTGGCCGATGCCATCGTCAATCCGAACCAGCCCGGTTGCGAGTTTCCGAGCAAGGCGTTGGCCGGTGTCGGGGTGATTTTTTATGTGCTGATGGCCCTGCGTGCGCGGTTGCGCGAGCTGGGTTGGTACACAAGCAAGCCTCAGCCGAATATCGGCGAACTGCTCGATCTGGTGGCTCTGGGCAGCGTGGCCGACGTGGTGCCGCTGGATGCCAACAACCGGATTCTGGTGCATCAGGGCCTGGAACGGATTCGCGCCGGGCGTGCCCGGCCGGGGATCAAGGCGATCCTCGAAGTGGCCAAGCGCGATCATGCGCGCATCACCTCCACCGATCTGGGCTTCATTGTCGGCCCGCGCCTGAACGCTGCAGGGCGTCTGGATGACATGAGCCTGGGCATCGAATGCCTGCTGACCGAAGACGCAGGTCTGGCCCGTGAGATGGCTGTTCAACTGGACGGCATGAACCAGGATCGCAAATCCATCGAGCAGGGCATGCAGCGCGAAGCACTGGCGCAGCTCAAGGATCTGCCAGTGGAGTCGATGCCATTCGGCTTGTGCCTGTTCGATCCCGAGTGGCATCAGGGCGTCATCGGTATCCTCGCGTCACGGATGAAAGAGCGCTATTTCCGCCCGACCATTGCCTTTGCCGATGCCGGGGTTGGCCTGCTCAAGGGCTCGGGGCGTTCGGTCCAGGGCTTTCACATCCGCGATGCCTTGAGTGTGGTGGCGGCGCAGCATCCGAATCTGATCACCAAGTACGGTGGCCACGCGATGGCGGCCGGCCTGACGCTGCCGGAAGCGAATTTTCCCTTGTTCGCCGAAGCCTTTGACGCTGAAGTGCGCCGGCAACTGCGCGAAGAAGACTTGACTGGCCGCCTGTTGTCGGACGGTACCCTGGCGGTGGAGGAGTTCCATCTGGAACTGGCCCGTGCCCTGCGGCATGCCGGTCCTTGGGGGCAGCACTTCCCGGAACCCTTGTTTCACGGGGTGTTCCAGCTGGTCGAGCAGCGCGTCGTTGGCGAGCGGCACCTTAAAGTCGTGCTCAAAAGTGAATGTGGTTCGGTGAAACTCGATGGCATTGCCTTCGGGATCGACCGCGACATCTGGTCGAATCCGACCATCAAGTGGGTGGAACTGGCCTACAAGCTTGACCTCAACGAGTTTCGCGGCAACGAGACGGTTCAACTGATGATTGCCCACATCGAACCGCGTTGACCCCCTGTAGGAGCGAGCTTGCTCGCGATGGACGTGAACGATGGCGCTGGGGACCTGATACCCCGCGGTGTCCTGTCGTCCATCGCGAGCGAGCTCGCTCCTGCAAGGGGCAACATCCCCCGATGTCGACTAGGCTCTAAACACTGCTTGATTTTGGCCTTGTGACGTCTTGTCGAATTTTTTGCCCGCGGGGGCGGGTGTTGTACCTTTTTCCTGTCACTCGTCGACTATTCAAACAGAACCTGGAGCCTGCCCACTGATTCGAGAGGTGCCCCATGAGTCTGCTGCTTGAACCCTTTACCCTTCGCCAATTGACCCTGCCCAACCGCATCGCGGTATCGCCGATGTGCCAGTACTCCAGTGCCGATGGCCTGGCCAATGACTGGCACCTGGTCCACCTCGGCAGCCGCGCCGTCGGCGGGGCCGGGCTGGTGTTTACCGAAGCCACGGCGGTCACCGCCGATGGGCGTATCACGGCCGAGGACCTCGGTCTGTGGAATGACGGACAGATTGAACCCCTACAACGCATCACCCGCTTCATCACCGCCCAGGGCGCCGTTGCCGGCATTCAGCTGGCCCATGCCGGGCGCAAGGCCAGTACCTATCGGCCATGGCTTGGCAAACACGGCAGCGTCAAACCCGACGAGGGCGGCTGGGTGCCGGTCGGACCTTCACCGATTGCATTCGATCCCCAACACACCCAACCCAGGCAACTCGATGACGGCGAGATCGCCAAGGTCATCCAGGCCTTTGTCGATGCGGCAAAGCGCTCGCTGACGGCCGGTTTCAAGGTGGTCGAAGTGCATGCCGCCCATGGCTATCTGCTGCATCAGTTCCTGTCGCCGTTGAGTAATCAGCGTCGCGATCAATATGGCGGTTCGTTCGAAAATCGCATTCGGCTGGTGCTGCAGGTCACCGAAGCGGTACGTGCGGTGTGGCCTGAGGAGTTGCCGGTGTTTGTCAGGGTGTCGGCCACCGACTGGGTAGAAGACGGCTGGAACCCCGATGAAACCGTGGAGCTGGCGCGCCGCCTCAAAGCCCTGGGAGTCGACCTGATCGATGTCTCGTCGGGCGGGACGGCGGTGAATGCGGAGATTCCCACAGGGCCGGGTTACCAGACCCGCTTCGCCGAGCGGGTGCGTAAGGAGTCGGGCATGGCCACCGGCACAGTCGGCATGATCACCGAGCCGGCCCAGGCCGAGCACATCCTGCGCACCTGTCAGGCGGACATCATCTTCCTCGCTCGTGAGTTGTTGCGCGATCCGTATTGGGCGCTGCACGCCGACGACGACCTGGGCGGGCACAAGGCCGTGTGGCCGGCGCAGTATCAGCGGGCGACCCACCGTGAGCAGCCCATTCATGAATCGGATTTGCGCGACTGAAATTCATCGATACGAAAAAGCCCCTGAATCGTGAGATCCAGGGGCTTTTGTTTATACCGGTGACCGATCAGGCGGCTTCGATCTTGCTGCGGTTCTGTTCGACCTTGTTCAGGTAATCCTTGAGTTTTTCCTGCTCGGTCACCGTGGTGAACAAGCCGAGCTTGCTGCGACGCCAGAGGATGTCGTGGGCGCTGGTGGCCCATTCTTCGCTGCACAGATAGTCGACTTCGCGGGTGTAGAGACCGCCACCGATGTGCTCGCCCATATCGCTGAGGTCTTGCACGCCTTCGAGCATGCGCCAGGTGCGGCTGCCGTAGGTGGTAGCCCAGCGGCGAGCGATCTCGCTCGGTACCCAGTCGAATTTGTCGCGAATGCGCGAGCTCAAGGCTTGCGGGGTGGTCATGTCTTCACCGCCCGGCAGCGTGGCGCTGGCGGTCCAGCTCGGCTGGATGTGCTTGAAGTAGGGTGCCAGTTGCGCCAGCGCCGACTCGGCCAGTTTGCGATAGGTGGTGAGCTTGCCGCCGAACACCGACAGCAACGGAGCCTCTTCGCCAGTGCCAGACAGCGCCAGGGTGTAATCGCGGGTCACGGCCGACGGGTTGTCGGATTCGTCGTTGCACAGCGGGCGCACACCGGAATAGCTGTGCAGGATGTCGTCACGGCCGATTTGCTTTTTGAAATGGGCGTTGACCACGTTCAACAGGTAATCGGTTTCGCCATCGGTAATTGCCACTTTCGCCGGATCGCCGGTGTACTCGCGGTCGGTGGTGCCGATCAGGGTGAAATGATTCAGGTACGGAATGGTGAACACGATGCGCTGATCTTCGTTTTGCAGGATGTGCGCGTGTTCGCCTTCGTACAGTTTCGGCACGATCAGGTGGCTGCCCTGGATCAGGCGGATGCCGTATGGCGACTCCATCTTCAAGTCATCGCGAATGAACCTGGCGACCCATGGCCCGGCCGCATTGACCAATGCCTTGGCGCGGATCGAAAACAGGCTGCCATCGGCGCGTTCCAGGTGCAGGTGCCACAAGCCCTTGGCGCGGCGTGCGCTGACGCAGCGGGTCTGGGTGTGAACGTGGGCGCCTTTTTCCCGGGCGGCCATGGCGTTCAACACCACCAGGCGTGCGTCGTCGACCCAGCAATCGGAGTATTCGAAGCCCTTGGTGATTTCGCTTTTGAGCGCGCTGTCGTGGCCGAACTTCAGGCTTTTCGAACCTTGCAATTGCTCGCGCTTGCCCAGGTTGTCATAGAGGAACAGGCCGGCGCGAATCATCCACGCCGGGCGCAGGTGCGGGCGGTGCGGCAACACGAAACGCATTTGCTTGACGATGTGCGGAGCCTTGGCCAACAGCACTTCGCGTTCGGCCAGGGCTTCACGCACCAAGCGGAATTCGTAATGTTCGAGGTAGCGCAGGCCACCGTGAATCAGCTTGCTGCTGGCCGACGAGGTATGGCTGGCCAGGTCGTCCTTTTCACAAAGGAACACCGAGAGACCACGGCCGGCGGCGTCCGCTGCGATCCCCACGCCATTGATCCCTCCACCGATGACGGCGATATCGTAAACCTCGGCGAGAGGGGGCGTAGGCAAGGTGGAAGTGGGCATCGGCACGGCCTCGGAATTCTTTGATGTTCTGTATTTGAATTCGAACATTAATGTTCATTTGCGAAAATACTAGCCCATAAAGACGCCCGCAGCCAGTCAGCTACGATTGAAAATACTCATCGAAGGGCCGTTAAAGGAAAATTTACGAACATTTTGATGCGCGTTATGGCGCAAGAGGGATGCTGTATGTGCGATCGTCTTCGCGGGCAAGCCCGCTCCCACAAGGATCACACGGGCCTGTGGGAGCGGGCTTGCCCGCGATAGCGCCAGTGTAGGCACTGGAGATGGTGGGGTTAAACGACTTCCAGCCGAACCTTGTGCTGATTCAACAGCTGCGCCAGCGCTGGAGAAGGCTGCTGGTCAGTGACCAGGCAATCGACGAGGCTGATCGGACCCAGGCGAATCATGGCGTTGCGCCCGAACTTGCTGGAGTCGGCCGCGAGTATCACTTGCCGGGCATTGGCGATGATCGCCTGGGATACCCGCACTTCCTGATAGTCGAAGTCCAGCAGGCTGCCGTCTTCATCGATGCCGCTGATGCCGACCAGGGCGAAGTCGACCTTGAACTGATTGATAAAATCGACACTGGCCTGGCCCACCACGCCACCATCGCGCCGCACATTGCCGCCGGTCAGCAGGACATCGAAATCGTCCTTGGCGCTGAGCATGGAGGCGACGTGCAGGTTGTTGGTGATGATTTTCAGGTGACTGTGGTTGAGCAATGCCCGGGCAATGGATTCGGTGGTCGTACCGATATTGATGAACAATGAAGCATGGTCGGGAATCTGCGCGGCAATGGCTTCGCCGATACGCTGTTTCTCATCGCGCATCTGATCGGCGCGCATGGCGTAGGCGGTGTTTTCAACGCTGGAGTCGTAAGCTGCGCCGCCGTGGTAGCGACGCAACAAATTGGCTTCCGCAAGCTGATTGATGTCGCGGCGAATGGTCTGCGGGGTAACTACGAACAGAGTGGCCATTTCCTCGATGCTGACATAGCCGCGTTCGCGGACCAGTTCGAGGATTTGCTGCTGACGGGGAGGCAGATTCATGGGGCGTCCTTTGGGCTGCCGTGCAAAATTTGCCCATGATGCCGCAGGAATCCGCTCCCTACCAGTTACATACAGATACGGGGACTGGAGTTCGCTTATTCAGCCTCGTCTTCAACTGCCCAATCGCGGGTGCGGCTGACCGCTTTTTTCCACCCTGCGTAGAGTTTTTCCTTCGCCGTTTCATCCAGAGTCGGCTCGAACTGGCGTTCGATCACGGCCTTGCCGCGCAACTCTTCCAGGCTGCCCCAGAAGCCACAGGCCAGGCCTGCCAGGTAAGCCGCACCCAGTGCCGTGGTTTCGCGCATTTGCGGGCGCTCGACCTGTGTGCCGAGGATGTCGGCCTGGAACTGCATGAGGAAATTGTTGGCCACCGCGCCGCCGTCCACGCGCAGGGCCTTGAGGCGTTCGCCGGAGTCCTGCTGCATGGCGTCGAGCACGTCGCGGGTCTGGTAGGCAATCGACTCCAGCGCGGCACGAATGATGTGATCTACGCGTACACCGCGGGTCAGGCCAAACAGTGCGCCACGGGCGTACGGGTCCCAGTAGGGCGCGCCAAGACCGGTGAAGGCCGGCACCAGGTACACGCCGTTGCTGTCCTTGACCTTGTTGGCGAAGTATTCGGTGTCGTGGGCGTCGTTGATGATTTTCAGTTCGTCACGCAGCCACTGCACGGTAGAGCCGCCGTTGAATACTGCGCCCTCCAGCGCGTAGGCCACTTCGCCACGTGGGCCGCAAGCGATGGTGGTGAGCATGCCGTGTCGGGATTTCACGGCTTTGTCGCCGGTGTTCATCAACAGGAAGCAGCCAGTGCCGTAGGTGTTTTTCGCCTGGCCTGGCTCGACGCACATCTGGCCGAACAGGGCAGCTTGCTGGTCGCCAGCGATGCCGCCGATGGCGATGCCGCTTTTGGTGCGGCCATAAATTTCCGAGGACGATTTAACTTCCGGCAGCATTTCGCGCGGAATATCCAGCACCTCCAGCATCTTCGCGTCCCACTCCAGGGTGTGGATGTTGAAGAGCATGGTGCGCGAAGCGTTGGTGTAGTCGGTGACATGCACCTTGCCGCCGGTAAATTTCCAGATCAGCCAGCTGTCGACGGTGCCGAACAACAGTTCACCGTTGCGTGCGCGCTCGCGGCTGCCTTCGACGTTATCGAGGATCCACTTGAGCTTGGTGCCGGAGAAATACGGGTCGGTGACCAGGCCGGTGGTGTCGCTGATGTATTGCTCGTGGCCATCGCGCTTGAGTTGCTGGCAGATCTCGGTGCTGCGTCGGCACTGCCAGACGATCGCGTTGTAGATCGGCCGGCCGGTGTTCTTGTCCCACACCACGGTGGTTTCGCGCTGGTTGGTGATGCCGATGGCCGCCACCTGGTCGTGGTGCAGGCCGGCTTGCGCCAGGGCCTCGACCATCACGGCGCTCTGGGTGGCGAAGATTTCCATCGGATCGTGTTCGACCCAGCCGGCTTGCGGGTAATGCTGCGCGAACTCCCGTTGGGCGGTGCAGACCACGTTCGCGTCGCGGTCGAAAATGATCGCGCGGGAGCTGGTCGTACCCTGATCGAGGGCAATGATGTAGTTCTTATTCTGTGTGTCGGTCATGTCGATTGCCTTGGACGAAATAAGGGAGTGAGGTTTGGCGCGCGATCAAAGGGCAGGGGGCGCGCGCCAACGGTATCAAGAAGTTCTGGGTTTGCCGTCAATGGCAGCTGTTGCATCCTTTGTAGCAGGTACGGCGCTGGGCAGATGGCGGGCAATCAACCCACGATAGGCTGCAGCACCGAGGCAGGCACCGACAATCGGTGCAAAAACAGGAATCAGGAAATACGGGATATTGCGCCCGCCAGTGAAGGAAATTTCACCCCAGCCAGCGAAGAAAGTCATCAGTTTAGGGCCGAAGTCCCGCGCAGGGTTCATGGCAAAACCGGTCAGCGGCCCCATCGAACTGCCGATCACCGCAATCAGCAGGCCGATCAGCAGCGGTGCCAACGGGCCTTTTGGCAGGCCATTATTGTCATCGGTCAGGGACATGATCACGCCCATCAGGATGGCCGTGATGATCACCTCGACCAGAAATGCCTGGGCGGTGGTCAGCACAGGATTCGGGAAGGTGGAGAACACGGAGGCCAACTCAAGGCTGGCTTGAGTGCCGCGAACCATATGGTGTGATTGTTCGAATTCGAAGAATAGATTGCTGTAGAGGGTGTAGACCAATAGCGCTCCACAGAAGGCACCCGCCACTTGGGCGAGTATGTAGAAAGGCAATTTGCGCTTATCGAAGTCCGCGAAAATGCTCAGGGCAATGCTGACGGCAGGGTTCAGATGAGCCCCGGAAACCCCGGCGGTAAGGTAGATCGCCATGCTGACGCCGACGCCCCAGATAATGCTGATTTCCCACAAGCCAAAACTGGCACCCGCGACCTTGAGCGCGGCAACGCAACCTGTACCAAAAAAGATCAGCAGCGCCGTACCCAGAAACTCGGCCATGCATTGGCTCGAGAGCGACGGTTGTTGTAAAGCAGTTGTCATTGAAACCTCATTTTTTTTGTTGTCTGGCGCTTTTTTCCATCATGGTCGGAGCGCGTTTTTCGCCGAGGCAGGATCCCCATCCTGGTCGCGGTTTACTGCTGGGTGCAACGGTAGGACGTTTCGTACAGTTTCAGAAACGAAAAAATATAGACAAGAAACGCTGCTGTCAAAGGTCGAAAGTGAACCGCCGGTCATAAAGAAACTATTCGCTGTATGAATGAGCGAGTCAGTGGGGAATGGGGTGGTCAGGCAATGGCGTCACGGATGCGCCGCCGTAGAGCCTTTTAACGATCAATGTCCTAGAATCGGGCGCAGTATTTTTCTTCTGTCGCCCAGTCTGGAGCTGTCATGACCCCCGCATTGGATTTGTTGAAAAAGGTTCGGGCCGAACATCGCGTACACAGTTACGAACATGACCCCAAGGCCGCTTCCTACGGGCTGGAAGCGGCGGAAAAACTCGGGCTCGATCCGGCGCAGGTGTTCAAGACCTTGCTGGCGGCCAGCGAGAAGGGCGAGTTGCTGGTGGCCGTAGTGCCGGTTGTCGGCAGTCTGGACTTGAAAGGGCTGGCCCACGCCGCGGGCGTGAAAAAGGTCGAAATGGCCGACCCGGCGGCAGCGCAGCGCTCTACTGGCTATCTGTTGGGCGGGATCAGTCCGCTGGGGCAGAAAAAGCGTTTGCGTACCTTCATTGATAATTCGGCCCAGCCCTTCGCCAGCATTTTTGTCAGTGCGGGCCGACGTGGACTGGAAGTCGAACTGGCACCGGCGGTGCTGGCCGAACACACCCAGGCGAAGTTTGCCGATATCGGCCGCGCTTGAAGACCAAGTGCAGCACTGTATGGTGAAAATCAGCCTGCTCTGTCACTGGTGCCGGCTGGGCCAGCGCGGCATGCTCGGCGGTCTGACAAAGGGAGAAGGTTATGCAGCTTGAGTTTCATCAGGTCGACGCGTTCAGCAATCAGCCATTCAGTGGCAATCCGGCGATGGTCTATCGGCTCGATACATGGCTCGCCGATGAGTTGATGCAAAAGATTGCCGCCGAACACAATCTTGCCGAAACAGCGTTTGTGGTGCGTGAAGGGCAGGGCTGGCACATCCGTTGGTTTACGCCGACCACCGAGGTGCCATTGTGCGGTCACGCGACGCTGGCCAGCGCCCATGTGTTGTTTGAGGTCTATAAAGAGCCGGTCGAGCGACTGGACTTTATCTGCAAATCCGGCCCGTTGAGCGTGACCCGTGAAGGTGGACGATTGTGGCTGGATTTCCCGTCGATCACTGCGGCGCCGGTGAGCGTGATCTCGGACATCGAGCGTGCACTGGGTGTGAAGGCTGTCGAGGTACTGGCTTCGAATGAGCTGTTCGTGGTGCTGGAGTCGGAGCAAGCCGTGCTCGACTGCAAGCCGGACATGGTGGCCCTGGCAAAACTGCCGTGGTTGGGCGCTATCGTGACGGCGCGGGGCGAGCAGCACGATTTTGTTTCCCGTTACTTCGCCCCGGCAATCGGCATCAATGAGGACCCGGTGACCGGATCGACCCATTGCCTTCTGATTCCGTATTGGTCGAAGCGTTTGGGCAAGTCGAGCCTGACGGCCTATCAGCGTTCGACGCGGGGCGGGGAGTTGTTCTGCCGGCTGGAAGGCGAGCGGGTGATGATCGGCGGGGATGCAACGCTCGTAGCAAGCGGAACGCTTTTGCTGGGTTAGCTCCAATCCAATTGTGGGAGCGGGCTTGCTCGCGAAGGCGGTGAATCAGTCGACATCAGCTTTGACTGGCACACCGCCTTCGCGAGCAAGCCCGCTCCCACAATTGTTTCGTGTGTATCAGTTGGCTGTGCTGTAGCGCCGGACGCCCGATTCAACAGCAGGAATCTGCGCCGCCGTGCTGCCGGACGCCTGGAACAGCACCAGGTGTTCAGCCGCGACACGAATACCCACATCCGCCCCGACCTGACGGTCGACATGGCTCGGGAAGATCGATTCCAGCTGTGCGCCTGTCGGCAGTTGCAAGCGATACAGGGTCGATGCACCCAGGAACGTCTTGCCGGCAATTCGTGCCTTCAGTGCGCTGTCCGGCGCATAGACGATATCGTCCGGGCGCAGCAGCACGTCCACGGCGCCGCCTACCGGCCAGGTGTAGGCCCGATTGCCGCGCAACTCACCCAGCTCGGTTTGCACCGATTCGGGGCTGCTCAACTGACCGCGAATGAAATAGCCCTGACCGATGAAACTCGCCACGAAGGGTGTCAGGGGTTCGTGATACAGGTTGTAGGGCGTATCCCACTGCTCCAGACGACCTTCCTTGAACACGCCAACGTGGTCGCTGACCGCGAAGGCCTCCTCCTGATCGTGAGTCACCAGAATCGCACTGGTGCCACGGGCCTTGAGGATGTCGCGTACTTCATGGCTGAGCTTGCGGCGCAATTCGCCATCGAGGTTGGAGAACGGTTCATCGAGCAACAGCAGTTGCGGTTCCGGCGCCAAGGCGCGGGCCAGGGCGACACGTTGCTGCTGGCCACCTGAAAGCTCGTGGGGGAAGCGCTTGCCGAGGTTCTTCAGGTTGACCAGTTCCAGCAACTCTTCGGTCACGCGATCCTTTTGCGGATGCTTGCGAATGCCGAAGGCGATGTTGTCGGCCACGCTCAAATGCGGAAACAGTGCGTAGTCCTGGAACACCATGCCAATGCGACGTTTCTCCGGGGCAAGGGTGAAACCGGCGCTGGAGATCGTCTCGCCAGCCAACTGGATTTCACCTTCATGCACCGGCTCGAAACCGGCAATCGCCCGCAGCGTTGTGGTCTTGCCGCAACCCGAGGAGCCCAGCAGGCAACCGATGTCGCCTGCGTTGAGGTGCAGGTTGAGGTTCTGCACCACGCGCTGGTCTTGATAGCCGCAGGCGAGGTTGCGCAGGTTAAGCAGTAATGGCTGGCTCATGCGTGGTGGTACGAAGGCGGAACGAGGAATTCGAGCAAGGCCTTTTGCGCATGCAGACGATTTTCGGCTTGATCCCAGGCCACGGAGCGCGGGTCGTCGAGCAGGTCGACGCTGATTTCTTCGCCACGGTGCGCCGGCAGGCAGTGCATGAACAGCACGTCTTCAGCGGCCAGGTCGAGCAGGGCGCGGTTGACCTGGTACGGTGCGAACAGTTGCAGACGCTTGGCGGTTTCCTCTTCCTGGCCCATGGAGGTCCAGACGTCGGTGCTCACCAGATGCGCACCACGCACGGCCTCCTTCGGGTCGCGAACGATAGTGACCCGATCGCCGGCCTTGGCCAGGAACACCGGGTTGGGCTCGTAGCCTTCCGGGCAGGCAACGCGCAACTGGAAGTCGAACTGGATCGCCGCTTCTATATAGCTGTTGCACATGTTGTTGCCGTCGCCGATCCAGGCCACGATCTTGCCCTGGATGGAGCCGCGGTGTTCGAGGAAGGTCTGCATGTCGGCAAGCAACTGGCACGGGTGCAGGTCATCGGACAGGCCGTTGATCAGCGGGACGCGCGAATTGGCGGCGAATTCGGTCAGGGTGCTGTGGGAAAACGTGCGGATCATCACCGCATCGAGCATGCTCGACATGACAATGGCGGCGTCGCCGATCGGCTCGCCACGGCCCAGTTGGGTGTCACGGGGCGACAGGAAGATCGCCTGGCCACCGAGCTGGATCATGCCGGCCTCGAAGGAGATCCGGGTACGGGTCGAGGATTTCTCGAAAATCATCCCGAGCACGCGGTTTTTCAGAGGCTCGAACAGTACGCCGCGGTTACGCAGGTCCTTGAGCTCAACGCCTCGACGGATCACGCTGACCAGCTCTTCGGGCGTGCAATCCATCAGGGAGAGAAAGTGCCTTGCGCTCATCATTGACTACCTTTTGCTACAAACCGCAGATGCTCAAAGCCTTGTTTAACGGAACAACGGGCGAGACCTGCGGCGTAAGCCGCACGGGGGCGACGAAATAGGGGGAGGCGCGATCTTATAATTAAATGTCGCGTCTTACCAATAGGGCTACAGTTTTTAGGGAGTTTCAGAGGTGCTACGGGTTCACCGAGGTAGCGCTTTTGAAGCCTGTTTCCTGATAGCAGCGGTTCATTTGTACACCGGCCCCTCGGGACTTGGCAATCAGGCGGGGCGGCAATGGTGCGCTGACAGTCGGTTTCTGACCTGTCATTCATCGGCGCCGGGCTCGACGAACACTGGCGCCTGATCGGCGAACTGACCGGTGTGCATGGCCCCCCACGGGCCGATTGAAGCCCTGCAGCAAATCCAGTTGCAGGCGCCCCGCCCAGGCTGCCTTCGAACTGAACCCGGGCAGCCATCGGCTGGCCTGATACCCCTCGATTCACAAGACGAACGTCGCTGGCATGGCGACGGCTCTGGCGCCATAGTTTTGTTTCCGCGGCCAACGCTGCCCGCCCAAAACAAGACAGAGACTGGCCATGACCAAGACTCTCCATCACCGTGCGTGCCATTTGTGCGAAGCCATCTGTGGCCTGACCATCGAAACCACCGAGGTCGAAGGCGGTAGCGTCCAGATCACATCGATCAAGGGCGACTCTGAGGACACGTTCAGCCGTGGGCACATCTGTCCCAAGGCCGTGGCCCTGCAAGACATTCAGAACGATCCGGATCGCCTGCATCAGCCGATGCAGCGGGTGGGCAATGAGTGGCAGCCCATCGAGTGGGAAGCGGCATTCAATCTGGTCGCCGAACGCCTCGCCGCCATTCAGGAGCATCACGGGCAAAACGCCGTGGCGGTCTATCAGGGCAACCCGAGCGTGCACAATTACGGGCTGATGACCCACAGCAATTACTTCCTCGGCCTGTTGAAAACCCGCAATCGGTTTTCCGCCACCTCGGTCGATCAATTGCCCCATCACCTGACCAGTCATTTGATGTACGGCCACGGTCTGTTGCTGCCAATTCCGGACATCGATCACACCGATTTCATGTTGATCCTGGGCGGCAACCCGCTGGCGTCGAACGGCAGCATCATGACCGTGCCGGATGTGGAAAAACGTTTGAAGGCGATACAGGCCCGGGGTGGCAAGGTGGTGGTGGTCGATCCGCGTCGTAGTGAGACGGCGGCGATTGCCGACCAACATCTGTTCGTGCGCCCGGGCGGTGATGCCGCGCTGTTGTTCGGCATGCTCAATACCCTGTTCGCTGAAGGTCTGACACGTGACAGCCATCTGCCGGTGGACGGCCTGGAGGATGTACACAAGGCCGTTGCGCCGTTCACTGCCGAGGCCATGAGTCCGTTGTGCGCCGTGCCGGCCGAACAGATCCGCCAGTTGGCGCGGGACTTCGCCGCGGCACCGAGTGCGGTCTGTTATGGCCGCATGGGCGTTTCGACCCAGGTCTTCGGTACGCTGTGCCACTGGGTGGTGCAGTTGATCAATCTGGTCACCGGCAATCTCGATCGCGTGGGTGGTGCCTTGTGCACCGAGCCAGCAGTGGACCTGGTGGCGACGACTTCGGGCGGGCATTTCAATCTGTGGCAGAGCCGGGTTTCCGGGCGCCCGGAGTACGCAGGAGAACTACCTGTCTCGGCGCTGGCCGAGGAGATGCTCACCGAAGGGGAAGGTCAAGTCCGGGCGCTGATCACCGTGGCGGGCAATCCGGTGCTGTCCACACCCAATGGCCGACAACTCGAACAGGCGCTGGACGGGTTGGAGTTCATGGTCAGCATCGACCTGTACATCAATGAAACCACGCGTTACGCCGACCTGATCCTGCCGTCTACATCGGCGCTGGAAAACGACCATTACGACACCACCTTCAATCTGTTTGCGGTGCGCAACGTCAGCCGCTTCAACCGCGCCATCCTCGCCAAACCCAAAGGTGCATTGCACGACTGGGAGATCTTCGTCGGCCTGGCCAAGGCATTTGCCGCCAGGACCGGTAAAGAACTGAAGCCCACCATCGCCCCTGCGCAAATGATCGATCGCGGCCTGCGCATGGGGATGTACGGCGACAATTCAGAGCACAAGCTGTCGCTGGCGACTTTGTTCGATTATCCCCATGGCGTCGATCTGGGCGCGCTCAAGCCTAACCTGACGCCCCGCCTGAAGACTGCCAATCAACGCATCCAGGCCGCGCCGGCCGCGATTCTCGCTGACCTGGCGCGCTTCGCAGCCTTGCAGGCGCCGGCCGCCGACGAGTTGTTGATGATTGGCCGACGGCATGTGCGCAGCAATAACTCATGGATGCATAACTATCATCGGTTGGTGAAAGGCAAGCCGCGTCACCAGTTGCTGATGCATCCGGACGATCTGGCCAGCCGCGGGCTCAGCGATGGGCAGCGCGTCCGGGTCAGTTCGCGGGTGGGGGTGATTGAAGTCGAAGTGCTTGGCAGCCTGGACATGATGAAAGGCGTGGTCAGCCTGCCGCACGGCTGGGGTCACGCGCGGCCGGGCGTGCAAATGACGATTGCCAGCAGCCAGCCGGGTTCAAGCGCCAACGACCTGACCGACGACTGCCAGCTTGACGAGTTGTCGGGAAATGCTGCACTCAATGGTGTGCCGGTGACCGTGGCGGCGGCTTGAATCAGTCTGACGGAGAGACCGAGCAGGGCGCTCGGCTTTCCGTTACAATGCGCCACCGTGCCGACCCATGAGTCGGAAAGTTCAGCCGAGGTGCTCCATGGATATCATCGAAACGATTAAAGAGCAGATTGCCAACAACACCATTCTGCTTTACATGAAAGGCTCGCCGAATGCCCCGCAGTGCGGCTTCTCCGCGAAAGCCGCGCAGGCCGTGATGGCGTGTGGCGAAAAGTTTGCGTACGTGGACATCCTGCAGAACCCGGAAATCCGCGCCAACCTGCCAAAATACGCCAACTGGCCAACCTTCCCGCAACTGTGGGTTGCCGGTGAGCTGGTCGGCGGTAGCGACATCATGACTGAAATGGCTGCTGACGGTTCGCTGCAGAGCCTGATCAAGGACGCCGCCGCCAAGGCTGCTGCTCCAAAGACCGAAGCCTGATTCGCCGTGTGTGGGAGCGGGCTTGCTCGCGAAGAACGATAACGCGGTTTTCAGATAAATCGTGTCGCCTGCTTCGCGAGCAAGCCCGCTCCCACATCAGGATTTCAGGGTAAACCTGAATTCCGGGTAACAAAAAGCCCCGCCACTCGTAAGAGGGCGGGGCTTTTTATTGCATCGAGATTAATGGCGTAGAACTTACTCGTCTTCGCCCATCTGCGATTGCAGGTAGTTCTCAAGACCCACTTTATCGATCAGGCCCAATTGGGTTTCCAGCCAGTCGATATGTTCTTCTTCGGACTCGAGGATATCTTCAAGCAGTTCACGGCTACCGAAATCGCCAACTGTTTCGCAATGTGCGATGGCTACTTTCAAATCGGCATGGCCGGTTTTCTCGATACGCAGATCGCACTCCAGCATTTCCTTGGTGTGCTCGCCGATGTGCAGCTTGCCCAGGTCCTGGACGTTCGGCAGGCCTTCAAGGAACAGGATGCGCTTGATCAGCTTGTCCGCGTGCTTCATCTCGTCGATGGATTCGTGGTACTCGTGCTTGCCTAGCTTGTTCAGGCCCCAATCTTCGTACATGCGTGCATGCAGGAAATATTGATTGATCGCGACCAGCTCATTGGCAAGGATCTTGTTGAGATGCTGGATGACTGTAACGTCGCCTTTCATGATGGGGTCCTGCCCTGTATTAGCTGTCAATACAACAGAGTTTGAGCCGCGTATTAACTAGTGTCAAACCTAAGTTATTGAAACTTAAGTGAAAATTAATCGGAATAAGAATGTTTGTGTTCCGCGTCTAGAGCATAACTAGTTGATTTTGAGACATAAAAAAACCGGACATATGTCCGGTTCTTTGGAATTCGATATTCAAGCGGCTGTAAATTCTGCTGGAAAAGGAATTGCAGCCTGGGCCGTTTGCAGTTTGGTCAGGGTCTCACGGACCACTTCCTTGGCGAGGCAGGCACATTTGCCGCATTGACTGGCGACGCCGGTAGCCACACGGACTTCCTTGTAGCTGCAGCATCCTTCATAGATCGCATCGCGGATTTGACCGTCGGTGACGCCAGTGCAGAGGCAAACATACATAAGGAAGACCGTCGCTGATTGTGACTCAATTGCGATGGATCTTAATGTTAACGAGAATGATTGTCAAAGTGGTTTCAGAGTACTTTTCGTCATAAGCGGGGATGGCTGACGAACGGTCTATATGGCAAACCGGTGATACAAAACCGTCGGGGATTTCATCGTACCGGGAAAAAACAGCTAAGCCAGCTCAAACACGCGGTGTATGATGGCCGGTCTTTTGCGACCGGGGTTCGTGTCACAGGGCTGTCGCCTCAGGGTGGCAGGCTGATGCGAACCCTGTTTCTCACGCTATTACACCAGGAGATATCCAATGAGCGTACTCGTAGGCAAACAAGCCCCTGACTTCACCGTACCGGCCGTACTCGGCAATGGCGAGATCGTTGACAGCTTCACCCTGTCTTCGGCGATCAAAGGCAAATACGGCCTGGTGTTCTTCTACCCGCTGGACTTCACCTTCGTTTGCCCGTCCGAGCTGATCGCTCTGGACAACCGCATGTCCGAGTTCAAGGCACGTAACGTTGAAGTGGTCGCTGTGTCGATCGACTCGCACTTCACCCACAACGCCTGGCGCAACACCCCGGTCAACAACGGCGGCATCGGCGAAGTTCGCTACACCATGGCTGCCGACATCAAGCAGGACATCATGAAGGCCTACGACGTTCAGTCCGCTGACGGCGTTGCGTTCCGTGGCGCGTTCCTGATCGACGACAAAGGCGTTGTCCGTTCGCAGATCATCAACGACCTGCCGCTGGGCCGTAACATGGAAGAGCTGCTGCGTCTGGTCGACGCTCTGCAATTCCACGAAGAGCACGGCGAAGTCTGCCCTGCCAACTGGAAAAAAGGCGACAAAGGCATGAACGCTTCGCCAGAAGGCGTTGCGGCTTACCTGACCGAGCACGCTGCCGCTCTGTAAGGCGCACGCTCCAGCTATAAAAAGCAGGTACAAAAAAACCGGCCATCGAGGCCGGTTTTTTTATGGGCGGGAATAAATCTGCGACTGAAATCCCTGTAGGAGCGAGCTTGCTCGCGATGGACTCAAGAACACCGCGGGGAACCAGAACGCCCGCGTTATCGTTAACGACCATCGCGAGCAAGCTCGCTCCCACATTGATTCGTGAGTGCCATCAATCGTTGAAGTCTTCCCAGCCACCCATTTGTTTCCAGCGATTGACGATGCCGCAGAACAGCTCTGCCGTCTTCTCGGTGTCATAGCGAGCCGAGTGAGCCTCGCGACCGTCGAAGTCGATGTCCGCTGCCTGGCAAGCCTTGGCCAGTACGGTCTGACCGTAAGCGAGGCCGGCGAGCGTCGCGGTATCGAAACTGGAGAACGGATGGAACGGATTGCGCTTCATGTCCAGCCGCGCAACCGCCGCATTGAGGAAGCCCAGGTCGAAGCTGCTGTTATGCCCGACCAGGATCGCCCGTTTGCAGCCATTGGCCTTGAGGGCCTTGCGTACGCCGCGGAAGATATCGTTCAGGGCAGACTCTTCGCTCACGGCCATGCGCAGTGGGTGATCGAGCTTGATCCCCGTGAACTCAAGGGCCGCCGCTTCGATGTTCGCGCCTTCGAACGGCTCGACACGGAAGAAGTAGGTGTGATCCGGGTAAACAAAACCCTTTTCATCCATGGCGATGGTGGTCGCGGCGATCTCCAGCAGAGCGTCGGTGGCCGAGTTGAAGCCACCGGTCTCTACGTCGACGACAACCGGCAGGTAACCACGGAACCTGGCCGCCATTGGATGACGCGGGCCGCCTCCGCCGCCATTGCCTTCCAGTTCGTCGTCGAAATGGTCTTCACTCACGCGTGTTCCTCCAGCAGGCGCCAGCGCAGTTTTTCACCGGCGCGCAGCGGGATAACGGTCAGCTCGCCAAATGGCAGGCTGGTCGGGGCGGTCCATTCTTCTCGGACCAGGGTGATGCGATCGGTGTTGGCCGGCAGACCATAGAACCGCGGGCCGTTGACGCTGGCGAAGGCTTCGAGCTTGTCCAGCGCATTACGCTGTTCGAAGGCTTCGGCGTACATCTCGATGGCCGCATAGGCGGTGTAGCAACCGGCGCAACCGCAGGCCGCTTCCTTGGCGTGCTGGGCATGGGGAGCCGAGTCGGTACCAAGGAAGAACTTCTCGCTGCCGCTGGTGGCGGCGTCGAGCAGGGCTTCCTGGTGGGTATTGCGCTTGAGGATCGGCAGGCAATAGAAGTGCGGCCGAATCCCGCCCACCAGCATGTGGTTGCGGTTGTACAGCAGGTGGTGCGCGGTGATGGTCGCGCCCACGTTGGCCGAAGCCGAGTTGACGAACTGCACGGCGTCCGCGGTGGTGATGTGTTCGAAGACCACTTTGAGGGTCGGGAAACGCTCGACCACACGACGCATGTGCTCGTCGATGAAGATTTTTTCGCGGTCGAACACGTCGACATCGCCTCGGGTGACTTCACCGTGGATCAACAACGGCATCCCGACTTCGGCCATGGCCTCGAGTGCAGGGAAGATCTTGTCGATGCTGGTGACGCCAGAATCCGAGTTGGTGGTCGCGCCGGCCGGGTACAGCTTGGCGGCGTGAATGAATCCGCTGGCCTTGGCCTCGCGAATTTCTTCAGGCTGGGTGCGGTCGGTCAGGTACAGGACCATCAGTGGCTCGAACAGGCTGCCGGCCGGGCGGGCAGCGAGAATCCGCTGGCGATAGCCGTCGGCTTCGGCCGCGGTGCGCACCGGAGGAACCAGGTTGGGCATGATGATGGCGCGACCAAAGGTGCGCGCGACATCCGCGACGGTATTGGTCAACACGGCACCATCGCGAAGATGAATATGCCAGTCGTCGGGACGCAGCAGGGTCAGGCGGTCGGACATGAGGGGATTCCAGGCGGGTCAAACTCAAGGGAATGCTACCGGAAAAGACTCTTGCAGGCACTCGCTATCAAGTTTTGCAGGAAGCTCCCGATATCCAACAGGTATGCAGTAAACATGTGTGTGTCGGTCTTTTTGTTGTAGAAGCCAGTGGAGCCTCCCGTGCGCCAGCGTTATTTAGCCTTGCTCAGTGTGTTTGCCAGCCTTCCGGCGATGGCGCTCACTTTCCAGACCCGTCTGGAGAACATTGAGTGGACGGTAGAAGGCGACAAGTTCGAATGCCGCCTGACTCAGCCGATCACCGATTTCGGTTCGGGCGAGTTCGTGCGTCGTGCCGGCGAGCAGGCGACGTTTCGTCTGAAAGCCTACAACCCGATGATGGGCGGTGGCTCGGCGACGCTGCTGGCCGCTGCGGCGCCGTGGCAACCGGGCCGTGACGATATCAACCTGGGCACGGTGAGAATCGGCAGTGGCAACGTATTGTTCAATAGCTCGCAGGTTCAGGCCGGGCGTCTGATCAGTGGCCTGATGGACGGTCGCGGCCCGGTCGTTCGACATTCCTCGGGGGATGGGCGGGTGTCGGAAGTACGCTTGTTGCCGGTCAGGTTCGCCAAAGCGTTTGCCGACTATCAGGGGTGTGTAGCGAAACTGTTGCCACAGAATTTCGAACAGGTGAAGCAATCCGAAATCGGTTTCCCCGGCGGCGGAATCGAACTCGACAGCGCCGCAAAAGCCAAACTGCAGGTGATGCTGGAGTACATGAAGGCCGATCCGACGGTCAATCACATCGAACTCGACGGTCACTCCGACAACAGCGGCAACCGCCTGACCAACCGCGACCTGTCGCGGCGCCGAGCCTTGGCAGTGATGGAGTTCTTCAAGGCCAATGGCATCCAGGAGTCGCAAATCACCCTGCGTTTCCATGGCGAGCGTTATCCGGTGGCGCCTAACACCAACAACACCAACCGCGCGAAGAACCGTCGAGTGGCGGTACGCCTGGAGCGCGGAGCACCCGCGGAACAAGTCGCCCCGCAAGCGACAAAGGCGGCCGTTTCGGCAACTTCCTGACTATTTGGTCATCGTCGCTACCTCGACATAATCTGTCGCTTCGTCGTCATAAGCTGTCGCGCCACTGTAAATTATTCTGCATGAGCGGTAGACTTCCCGGCTTTCCGTAGAACCCCGTGGAGTGATGGCATGGCGGACGTAAACAAGGTCGTTCTGGCGTATTCCGGCGGCCTGGACACTTCGGTGATCCTCAAGTGGCTGCAGGATACTTATAACTGTGAAGTGGTGACCTTCACCGCTGACCTGGGTCAGGGCGAAGAGGTCGAACCTGCACGCGCCAAGGCTCAGGCCATGGGCGTCAAAGAGATCTACATCGACGACTTGCGCGAAGAGTTCGTGCGCGATTTCGTTTTCCCGATGTTCCGCGCCAACACCGTTTACGAAGGCGAGTACCTGCTGGGTACTTCCATCGCTCGTCCGCTGATCGCCAAGCGCCTGATCGAAATCGCCAACGAAACCGGCGCTGACGCCATTTCCCATGGCGCCACCGGCAAGGGTAACGACCAGGTTCGTTTCGAACTCGGTGCGTACGCCTTGAAGCCAGGTGTGAAAGTGATCGCTCCGTGGCGCGAGTGGGACCTGCTGTCCCGTGAAAAGCTGATGGACTACGCCGATAAGCACGCAATCCCGATCGAGCGCCACGGCAAGAAGAAGTCCCCGTACTCCATGGATGCCAACCTGCTGCACATCTCCTATGAAGGCGGCGTGCTGGAAGACACCTGGACCGAGCACGAAGAAGACATGTGGCGCTGGACCGTATCCCCGGAAAACGCTCCAGACAAGCCGCAGTACCTGGAACTGACCTACCGCAACGGCGACATCGTCGCGCTGGACGGCGTCGAAATGACTCCGGCCACCGTACTGGCGACCTTGAACCGTATCGGTGGCGAGCACGGTATCGGCCGTCTCGACATCGTCGAGAACCGTTACGTGGGCATGAAGTCCCGTGGCTGCTACGAAACCCCTGGTGGCACCATCATGCTACGCGCCCACCGTGCGATCGAATCGATCACCCTGGACCGCGAAGTGGCTCACCTCAAGGACGAGCTGATGCCCAAGTACGCCAGCCTGATCTACACCGGCTACTGGTGGAGCCCTGAGCGTCTGATGCTGCAACAGATGATCGATGCGTCCCAGGTCAACGTGAACGGCGTTGTGCGCCTGAAGCTGTACAAGGGCAATGTGATCGTCACTGGCCGCAAGTCCGACGACTCGCTGTTCGACGCCAACATCGCTACCTTCGAAGAAGATGGCGGCGCGTACAACCAGGCGGATGCAGCGGGCTTCATCAAGCTCAACGCCCTGCGCATGCGCATTGCGGCGAACAAAGGCCGGAAGCTGTTCTGAGACCTTTGAAATCGTGATGGATACCTGACCTCGTCCTCGACGGGGTCAGGTACCTGAAAACGGGGTGTGACATCAGTTACTGCGTGGTCGGGTGTTTTCGTTTGCGCTGATGACTTCCTGTTTTTATCCTTCCAATGGCCTGTTCTATGGGTTGTTGTTTGCCGGAAGCCCGGCCTGATCAATGACCGACAACCTGTGCGAGTCCGGATTGTAGGTCACATAAAAGGCGGCACTGTGCTTGCTGACCTGCTTTGAATGTACAAGCGCACTGGCTTTCAGTAATTTCTCCGAAACGGCACAAGTGACGAACAGAATCACGTACGCCGTCTTTTCCCGTGGCCTCTGGATTTTCTCCAGCAGCGCTCCAAACTCGACCTCTTTGCTCATCCAGCGTACATCAACGATGTACAGGTCTTTTACCGGTTCCGGTAACTGAAGGTGATGCTGAGCGGAGACAGTGGTTTGCAGACCGATCCCGGTTGGCGGGGCCTGTGCGCCACAAGGCGTGCGAGCGGGCTGCCAGTCATTCGCTGACGTTTCCAGAGCGGGGTTTTCAGTCGGCTTGGCGCACGCTTTTTTTTCCGCCCGCCCAACATCATCCATGACCTTCATGAAGTGCTTTCCCTTTTCAAAATCTGAGGGTGCATAAAGTGATTTATAGTTGAAGTTGAGTGTCGCGAAAAAAAGTAAAAGCAGATAGAACGGAAAACTGATCAGGAACCAGACGTAGAGTTCTTTTTCCTCCTGATCAAGGAAGGGTAGAGAGACGGCTGCCGAAGTTTCAGAAAGCGCTGCGAATATCGCGATAATTGTCATTGGGTTGGTGATTCGTTTTTTTATCATGTTCTGTACTCATGCCGGGTTGTCTGTTCTCAAGGGGTTTATGGGGTTGGTCTGATGTGGTGGTTATTGTAGTGATTTTTATTGTCTGTTGGTTTTTGACAGGTTTTTATTTGTTTACTGTATTGCTCTTCGAATTCTTGAGTGTGGGGTGTGCTTTAATGATTGCTCAAAAAATATAATTTGCTGTAAGAGTAATTGGATGCCTGGTGTGTGATATTTCTGGTGTGAATGTTGAGTGCGTAAATATCAGTTACGTTTAACGGGGAGATAGCGGCTAGTGCTTGTCGGGCGCGACCGATCAAACTGGTACTCGGAAAATTTTGGTCGTAAATCGACAGGGGGGCTGCTGGAAAGTGCGGCACACTGACGCTGATACAGTTTTTAATTCATTCTGTTCGAGGGATTTTTGTAGGAGAAATCCGTGTTGTTTGTAGGGTATGTCTCTTGGTGTGGGTGGCCGGGAGGGGCGACATGCCATGGGTGAAACGACTAGGCTATTGTGCGGGCTCTAAAAATTCGAACAGCGAAAATTGGACTTGCCCATGAATAAAGTGCTGATCGTGGATGATCACCCCGTCATTCGTCTTGCGGTACGTATGCTAATGGAACGTCATGGCTACGAAGTTATTGCGGAAACCGATAATGGTGTGGATGCACTGCAACTAGCCCGTGAACTTATGCCGGACATTGTCATTCTGGATATCGGGATTCCGAAGCTGGACGGGTTGGAAGTCATCGCGCGCTTGTCTTCGACCTCAATGCCAATGAAAGTGCTGATTTTGACTTCCCAGGCGCCGGGACATTTTTCGATGCGTTGCATGCAATCCGGTGCAGCCGGTTATGTCTGCAAACAACAAGACCTCACGGAGTTGCTCAGCGCAATAAAGGCCGTGTTGTCAGGCTACAGTTACTTTCCTAATCAAGCCTTGCATACCGTGCGTTGCAGTTTGGGGAACGCCAGTGAGGCCGATATGGTTGATCGATTGTCGGGACGGGAAATGATGGTCCTGCAACAGTTGGCTCGAGGAAAGACTAATAAAGAGATTGCCGATGGAATGTTTCTCAGCAATAAAACAGTCAGTACTTACAAGACCCGCCTGTTGCTCAAGCTGAATGCGCGGTCTCTGGTCGATCTGATCGAGCTGGCACAACGAAATGGTCTGGTGTGATGGCGTAACAGCGCGACAAGGGGCGCTTGGTGGGGGATGGCACTTAGAAAAAAAGCCTCCGTTTCGGGAGGCTTTCAGGTGTCATAAGTCAAAATCGTAATCGGCCAATTGCTTTTGCAGTCGGCGCTCCTCCAGCAGGTTGTCGATGGTGCGGCGTTTGCTCAGATTAGTTTTCGCTACTTCAACCACCGGCTCAGCGTCATCGGTTTCGGCGGTGGTGAAATCGTCTTCTACGTCCAATTGCTCTTTGCCAGTACTCATTTAGTTGCTCCAGGCTAAGAAGGCCTTTGGCGCTCCTTATATCGACAATCTCCCGGCGGGTAAAAAAGATTTTTTCAATCGACAAATCAATAAACCTAATAGCGGCTCAATCGTCGGAGGTTTTGTGCTTGTATTCGCACAAGTCCTCGATCCGGCAGCTCCCGCATCGGGGCTTGCGGGCCAGGCAAACATAGCGGCCGTGAAGGATCAGCCAGTGATGGGAGTCGAGCAGGTACTCCTTGGGCACGAATTTCATCAGTTTTTTCTCGACTTCCACCACATTCTTGCCGGGGGCAATGCCCGTCCGGTTGCTGACCCTGAAAATATGCGTGTCGACGGCCATGGTCAGCTGACGGAATGCCGTATTGAGTACCACATTGGCGGTCTTGCGGCCGACGCCGGGCAGCGCTTCCAGCTCTTCGCGGGTTTGTGGGACTTCGCCGGCGTGACGCTCGACCAGCAAGCGGCAGGTTTCGATCACGTTTTTCGCTTTGCTGTTGTATAGGCCGATGGTCTTGATGTACTCCGACAGCCCCTCTACACCCAGTGCATGGATCGCTGCCGGGGTATTGGCGACCGGGAACAGCCTGGCTGTGGCCTTGTTGACGCCGACATCGGTCGATTGCGCCGAGAGAATCACGGCAATCAGCAGTTCGAAGGGTGAGGAATAGGCCAGCTCGGTCTTTGGTTCCGGGTTGTCCTCATGCAGTCTGCGGAAGATTTCCAGACGTTTTGCGGCATTCATGGGCAGTGCGTTTCCTCGAGGGCAATCAATGTGTGGGCGTGGGGCGCCAGGCCTGCCAGGCGGCGATCAGCAGCCCGAGCAGGATGAACCCGCCAGGGACCAATGTGGCCAGGCGCAGGCCACCGTCAGCCATCAGTATCCAGCCTTGCCAGTCAGTTTGTATTGCGTCGAAAAGCCACGATAGATGGTTTCCAAGTGTTCCATTGCCGATGAGTTCGCGCAGCAGGCCCAACGCGATCATCAACGTGGCAAACAGGCCGTTGAGTCGCAGGCGTTGACGCCAATCGTTCTGAAAGAACCCGGTGTGTTCCAGTACGACGCATTGCAAGGCGATCAAGGCGCCATAGAACCCCAGATGCTGCTGCCATTGTAGCGACCAGGCTTGTGCCATGAGTTCCGCGCAAGTGGTGAGCGTGGCCGCCAACAGGATGCTGGTCAGCAAGCGGGTCGCCGGGACCAGTCGGGATCGCAAGGCGCCCATGGCCAGGCTGAAGAACTGGGTGACCACCATGAACATCAGGCACAGGCCAACCGCGGCCGTCAATGAGTGGGTGGCGCCGATCAGCGGCGTTAGCATCAAGGCGTTGCGCAGAGTCGGTGAGTTATCCATGGGCAGGGATTCCGAGCAGTTGTTGCCGGTGTTCATCGAAGTAGCGCAAGGCGTCGTGGACGGCATTGATCACCGCTCTTGAAGTGATGGTTGCGCCTGCGATCTGATCGAATTGCCCCTGATCCTTTTTCAGCGCCCAGCCGCTGTCACCGGGTTCTGTTCGAGATTTTCCGGAAAAGGCCTGGAGCCAGGTATTGGGCCAGTCGGCGATCCGTGCGCCCAGCCCTTGTGTTTCCGACTGTTTGAGGGTTTTGACGCCCAGCAACCTGCCATTGCCGTCGACAGCGATCAACAGGTCGATGGCGCCGGCGTAGCCAAGGGTTTGACTGCGCAGCAACACCGCGACGGGTTGATCGGCCCGGGTCGCCAGATAACCACCCAGCAAGGAGCTGTTGGTCAGTGCGGCTGCTTCAATCTTTATCGGGTGTTCAAGTGGTTGATTGTCGTAGCTGTCCGGCGCGATCAGGTCCAGCAGATGACGGCTGTCGATCAGGCGCTGTTGGGCTGCAATGCGTGGCGCGCTGCCAAGTTGCACGAAGTAGGTCATGCCAAGGCCCAGTGCGGCCAACAGCACCACAAGCGCGATGCTTGATGTCCGGTTCATGGCGCCTCCGGCTGTTGCCTGGCCGCCACGAACCGCTCCAGCGCCGGCACGCACAGGTTCATCAACAGCACGGCGAAGGCGATGCCGTCCGGGTAGCCACCCCAGGTACGAATCAGATAAGTCAGAAGCCCCACGCCGACGCCGAACAGCAATTTCGCGCGTGGGTTTCTGGCGCCGGACACCGGTTCGGTAATGATGAAGAACGCCCCCAGCATGGTCGCGCCAGTCAGCAGATGAAACAACGGCGAGCCATGGGAGTCGGAGCCCGAACCGTTCCAGCACAGCAGGCTGACGATGAACAGGCTGGCCAGCATTCCGACCGGTGCATGCCAACTGATCACCCTTCGTTGCAGGAGAAACATTCCACCCGCCACAAAGGCCAGGTTCAGCCATTCCACCCCTCGGCCGCCAAAGTGGCCGAATGCCGGGTTGTCGGCAAACAGTTCATCCATGGTCAGGCTTTTGTTGATCCGCAGACTGTCCAGTGCCGTGGCCTGTACCCATGCATCCGGCGCCTGGCCGACACCGAACACGTGCCGTAAACCGCTCAGCAGATCCATGCCATGGGGGGATGGCCAAAGGGTCATTGGTTGGGGAAAGGTCACCAGCACCAGGGCAAGACCGAGCATCGCCGGGTTGAAGGGATTCGAAGCGACGCCGCCATACAAGTGCTTGCCGAACACCATCGCAAAAACGGCAGCACTGAGGGGCAGCCACCATGGGCAGTAAGGCGGCAGCGCCAGAGCCAGCAATGTGGCACTGACCAGCGCGCTGCCGTCACTCAAGGTTGGCCCCGGCGGTCGCTTGCGCAAATGCACGACGACGGCCTCGACGGCCAACGCGGCAGTGGCCGCCAGAACCAGATTGATCAAAACGCCCCAGCCATACAGCCAGAACGCTGCCAGAATTCCCGGCAGCGTGGCCAACAACACCAGTTTCATCGCCTGTTGCAGGCGATCATCAACTGCGTCAAGGGCTGGCATGGGCGTCCACCAGGCGTTCGGCTTCATCGAGTGCGCGCTCCAGGGCTTCGATGTGTTCCGCCGGTGCTTCGTTGGCCTGAGCCTTCTTGAGTTCGGCGCGGCGCATGGCCAACTGAATCTTGGCCCGTTTCAGATCGGCATCATTTGACGACACGGCTGCGACCGTCGGTGCGGGAGCGGGTGGGGCGGCGCTTTCCAGTTGCGCCAGGTTTTGTTCGGCGGCTTCGAACTGTTGTTGCAGGGCGATCAACTGCGATTGCTGTTCGAAGGTCGGCGGATGCCCGAAGGCTTTCAGCGATTTGTGCAGTTGCGCGCGACTCATCGCCACATCGATTTTGGCCTTTTTCAGCACGGCATCGGCATTGGCGGTTTTCTGTGCGCGGACGCGCTCGAGGGCGGCCTGCACCGGGTCGGCTGTCGTCTCGGCAGGTTGCGCCGCTCGCTGCCTTGCCTGGCGTTCGGCGATTTTCTGTTGCTCCTCACGCTGCAAGCGAGCATTGCGTTGTTCGAAGCGTCGTCGTGCGTGATCGCGCTTGACGGTACGGGCCTGCCGCGCCTGCGGTGTGAGGGCCAGGCCCCCGACCACCGGCAATACAGTGTCCAGCGGCAGCGGGCGCATTTCGATGCAGTCCACCGGGCAGGGTGCTACGCAGAGGTCGCAACCGGTGCACTCATCGATGATCACCGTGTGCATCAGTTTGGCCGCCCCGACGATGGCATCGACCGGGCAGGCCTGAATGCACTTGGTGCAACCAATGCACTCGGCCTCGCGGATGTAGGCGATCTGCGCCGGGGCAGAGCCACGGCTGACATCCAGCTCCAGCACCGGCACCTTCAGCAGTTCGGCCAGGGCCGCGATGGTTTCGTTGCCGCCGGGCGGACACTTGTTGATCGGCTCGCCATTGGCGATGCCTTCGGCGTACGGCTTGCACCCGGGGTGGCCGCACTTGCCGCATTGGGTTTGCGGCAAGAGGGCGTCGATGTTTTGAATCAGACTCATGTTTTGATCAGTCCGCTGAATCCGAGAAAGGCCACTGCGATCAGACCGGCACCGATCAGGTCGATCGGCAAGCCGCGCAAGGGCAGGGGAACATCGTTGTCGGCCGTGCGTTCACGCAAATCAGTGAACAGGCTCAACACCAGCCAGAAGCCCAGCCCTGCACCGAGGCTCATGGTCGTGGCGTGAAAGAAACCCTTGTCTTCCTGAGCGTTCAGCAAGGTCACGCCGAGCACGCCGGCATTGCCCAGCAGCAACGGCCAGAGGCCTTCGAACGGCAGTGTCGAAAACACCTGTGCCAGCAACTTCAGCAACGGGCTGATCAGCAACACGCTCAATGGCAGAAACACAAACAGACGCAGCGGTGTCAATTGCAGTGGCACCAGCAGCCATTGATAGAGCGTGTAGCCGAGCATGCCCACGACCAGCATCAGGCAGGTCGTCGCAATACCCAAGGCATGGACCTGACGGCGCTGGCCGGCCAGCAGCGGATCGACGGCCAACGGCCAGTGCAACACGATGTTGTTGATCAGGGCGGCGCTGATAAGCGTAAGCAGGATTTCGGTCATTGTTCGTGCCGGCAGGAACAGGGCTTTTTAGCGTGGTTATCTAAAAAGAGTAGGCATTATCCGGCAAGGCGGGAGGGGGGGCCAGACATGAAAATCCCGCAGCCGCGCCAGGCACGACTGCGGGATCGATTTGCCGCAGACCTTACTTGATGCGCTGGCCCGGCTTGGCGCCGCTGTCAGGGCTGAGCAGGTAGATCTCTTCACCGCCAGGGCCGGCCGCCATCACCATGCCTTCGGAGATGCCGAACTTCATTTTCCGTGGCTTGAGGTTGGCGATCATCATGGTCAGGCGGCCATCGAGCTTGGACGGATCCGGGTAAGCGCTCTTGATCCCGGAGAACACGTTGCGTTGCTCGTCACCGATGTCCAGGGTCAGGCGCAGCAGCTTGTCGGCGCCTTCCACGTGTTCGGCCTTGACGATCAGGGCAACACGCAGGTCGACGGCGGCAAAGGTGTCGAACTCGATTTCCGGCGACAGCGGATCCCTGGCCAGTTCGCCATTGCCGGCAGGTGCGGCTGCGCCGGTGTCGGTCTGGCTGGCGGTCAGGTCTTCTTTCGAGGCGTCGGTCATGGCTTGTACCTTGACCGGGTCGATGCGGGTCATCAACGGCTTGAACTCGTTCAACTGGTGATTGCCGAGCAAGGTCGCGTGGTCGCTCCAGGTCAGCGGCGCGACGTTGAGGAACGCCTCGGCATCGGCGGCCAGCAGCGGCAGCACCGGCTTGAGGAAGATCACCAGTTGGCGGAACAGGTTGACACCGGTGGCGCAGATGGCCTGCACTTCATCCTGTTTGCCTTCCTGTTTGTTCAACGACCACGGTGCCTTGTCGGCGATCCAGGCGTTGGCGCGGTCGGCCAGGCCCATGATCTCGCGCATGGCGCGGGCGAAGTCGCGGGCTTCATAGGCGTCGGCGATGCCTGGCGCGGCGGCCAGGAAGGCGTCGGTCAGTTCAGGCGCGGCGTTGGTGTCGACCATCACGCCGGCATTACCCTTGTTGATGAAGCCGGCGCAACGGCTGGCGATGTTGACGACCTTGCCCACAAGGTCGGAGTTGACCTTCTGCACGAAGTCTTCGAGGTTCAGGTCGAGATCGTCGACGCCACGGCCCAGCTTGGCCGCGTAGTAATAGCGCAGGTATTCCGGCGACAGGTGGTCCAGGTAGGTCCGGGCCTTGATGAAGGTGCCGCGGGACTTGGACATCTTCTGGCCGTTGACGGTCAGGTAGCCGTGCACGTTGATCCCGGTCGGCTTGCGGTAGCCCGCGCCTTCGAGCATGGCTGGCCAGAACAGGGCGTGGAAGTTGACGATGTCCTTGCCGATGAAGTGGTACAGCTCGGCCGTGGAGTCCTTGCCCCAGAACGCGTCGAAGTCCAGCTCCGGCGTGCGGTTGCACAGGTTCTTGAAGCTGGCCATGTAGCCGATCGGCGCATCCAGCCACACGTAGAAGTATTTGCCCGGCTCGTCGGGGATTTCAAAACCGAAGTACGGCGCATCGCGGGAGATGTCCCACTGTTGCAGTCCGGCATCCAGCCATTCGGCGATCTTGTTGGCCACGGCATCCTGCAGGGTGCCGCTGCGGGTCCAGGTCTGCAGCATTTGCTGGAAGTCTGGCAGCTTGAAGAAGAAGTGCTGGGAATCCTTGAGCACCGGGGTGGCGCCGGAGATTGCCGACTTCGGATCCTTCAGGTCGGTCGGTGCGTAGGTCGCGCCGCATTTTTCGCAGTTGTCGCCGTACTGGTCTTCGGTGCCGCATTTCGGGCAGGTGCCCTTGATGAAGCGGTCGGCCAGGAACATTTTCTTTTCCGGGTCGAAATACTGGGTGATCGAGCGCGTGGCGATGTGCCCGGCGTCACGCAGCTTCAGGTAGATCTGACTCGACAGCTCACGGTTTTCTTCGGCGTGAGTGGAGTGGAAGTTATCGAAGTCCACCAGGAAGTCGGCAAAGTCGGCGCTGTGTTCAGCCTGGACGTTGGCGATCAGTTGTTCCGGGGTGATGCCTTCCTTTTCCGCGCGCAGCATGATCGCCGATCCGTGGGCGTCGTCGGCGCAGACATAAATGCATTGGTTGCCGCGGTGCTTCTGGAAGCGCACCCACATATCGGTCTGGATGTACTCCAGCATATGGCCAAGGTGGATCGAACCATTGGCATAGGGCAGGGCGCTGGTGACGAGGATCTTGCGTGGCTCGGACATGGGGCTCGGCTACTTGATGAAACGGAGGTCGGCCACTATAAAGCGCCGGCGCATATTTTTCACCCCCGCGACCCGTACCCACGGTCCCCGTAGCAGCTGGCGAAGCCTGCGTTCGGCTACGCAGCAGTCGCCAACCCGGACAACCCGGATTACCTGAAACACCGTGGCGCCTGGTTTTACGACTGCTACGCAGCCGAACGCAGGCTTCGCCAGCTGCTACGGGGCGTCTCGCCACAGGACATTTGTGACATTCTGAAAGCGTGCCGCCCAGGCTTTAGAACAGGTACGATACCCACCATCTTTTCCAGTCCTGTTTTCGGAGTTGCCCATGAGCGCCGTCAATCGCGCAGCGGTGGAAGCCGTCCTTCGCCAATACACCGACCCTTACCTGAACCAGGACCCGGTCAGCGCCGGGTGCGTGCGCAACATCGAGATCCAGGGCGAGCGCGTCAGCGTTCAGCTAGAACTGGGTTATGCCGCCGGTCTGTTCAAGAGTGGCTGGGCGCAGATGCTGGAAATGGCCATTCAGGGACTGGATGGCGTGGCAAGCGCCAAGGTCGAAATCACCAGTGTGATCGCTGCGCACAAGGCTCAGGCGCAGATTCCGGGCCTGGCGAACGTGAAAAACGTGGTGGCCGTGGCATCCGGCAAGGGCGGCGTGGGCAAATCCACCACGGCGGCCAACCTGGCCCTGGCCCTGGCCCGTGAAGGCGCCAAGGTCGGGATTCTCGATGCGGACATCTACGGCCCGAGCCAGGGCATCATGTTCGGCATCCCCGAGCGCACCCGTCCCGAGGTCAAGGACCAGAAGTGGTTCGTTCCGCTCAAGTCCCATGGCGTCGAAGTGATGTCCATGGCCTTCCTGACCGACGACAACACGCCGATGGTCTGGCGCGGGCCGATGGTTTCCGGCGCCCTGTTGCAACTGGTGACCCAAACCGCGTGGGGCGATCTGGATTACCTGGTCATCGACATGCCGCCAGGCACCGGTGACATCCAGCTGACCCTGGCGCAGAAAGTGCCGGTGGCCGGTGCGGTCATCGTGACCACCCCGCAGGACCTGGCATTGCTGGACGCGCGCAAGGGCGTGGAAATGTTCCGCAAGGTCAACATTCCGGTGCTGGGCGTGGTGGAAAACATGGCCGTGCACATCTGCTCCAACTGCGGACATGCCGAGCATCTGTTCGGTGAGGGCGGGGGCGTGAAGCTGGCCAACCAATATGGCGTCGAGCTGCTGGCCTCGTTGCCGCTGGCGATGGCCATCCGCGAACAGGCCGATGGCGGCAAGCCAACAGTGATCGCCGAACCGGACAGCCCGATTGCACTGGTTTACCAGGAACTGGCCCGTCACGTTGGCGCGCGGATCGTGTTGCAGGAAGCTTTGACGCCGGCGATGCCGAATATAAGCGTCAGCGACGATTAAGACCTGTAGCAGCTGCCGAGGCACGAGGCTGCGTTGCGTGTCCGCAGGACCGCCTTCGGGGCCGCTGCGCAGCCCGACGCAGCCTCGTGCCTCGGCAGCTGCTACAAGGGTTTTGGGTTGGGTTTAGAGGCGCAACCCGCCATCCATCTCCAGAATCCGGCCGGTGTAGTAGTCGTTCTCGAAGATGTAAGCCGCCGAATGGGCGATTTCCTCAGGTTTGCCCATGCGCTTGAGCGGGATCCCGGCAGTCATCTTCTCCAGCGCTTCAGGCTTCATGCCCAGGGTCATTTCGGTTTCGATGAAGCCCGGTGCAATGCCGGCGACACGAATGCCGTAGCGTGCCAGTTCCTTGGCCCAGGTCACGGTCGCCGCGGCGACACCGGCCTTGGCGGCGGAGTAGTTGGTCTGACCGACGTTGCCGGCGCGGGAAATCGACGAGATATTGATGATCGCGCCACTGTTGTTCAGTTCGACCATTTTCGCCGCGACTTCACGGGTGCACAGGAACACGCCGGTCAGGTTGACGTCGATGACGGCCTGCCACTGGGCCAGGCTCATCTTGGTCATTTCGCCATCCTTGACCTTGAGCAACAGGCCGTCGCGCAGGATCCCGGCGTTGTTGATCAAGCCATGGATCGCGCCGAAGTCTTCAGCGACCTGGGCAACCATGTGGGTGACTTGCTCTTCGTTGGCCACGTTGCACAGGTAGGCGCGGGCCTCGACACCCCGGGCCTTGCAGGCCGCGACGGCGTCGTCGAGTTTTTCCTGGTTCAGGTCCACCAGTGCGAGCTTCGCACCCTTGCCTGCGAAATACTCGGCCATGGAGCGGCCTAAACCCTGGCAACCGCCAGTGATAATGATTACTTTGTCAGTGAGTTGCATTCGCATGCCCCGGTAGCAGGTCTGAGTGGTTTCCTTTAGAGAGCCTCTCGATCTGCGCCAGACCTGGCTTGGCTGCACATGAGAACTGCCCCGATGGCATGCTGGAACTTACACCAGCAGCTCGTCCGTTTTTCTGACGGATTCTATTTAAGGAGTCATAAATTGAGCGTTGAAGCGGCTAAGCATGCACGAGAATTGCTCCTCAAGGAATACCGTGGGGTGCTCTCGACGCACTCAAAATCGATGCCCGGTTTTCCGTTCGGCTCCGTGGTTCCGTACTGCCTGGATGAGCAGGGCCGGCCGCTGATCCTGATCAGTCGCATCGCCCAGCACACGCATAATCTGCAAAAAGATCCGAAATGCTCGCTCTTTGTCGGCGAACGTGGTGCCGAAGATGTTCAGGCCGTTGGTCGACTGACTTACCTGGCCGAGGCCCGGCAGCTCGAAGACGAATCCGCCATCGAAGCCGCCTGCGAGCGTTACTACCGCTATTTCCCGGAGTCGCAGGGTTATCACAAGGCCCACGATTTCGATTTTTGGGTGCTCGAGCCTGTACGCCACCGTTACATCGGCGGTTTTGGCGCGATTCATTGGGTCAACGACCTGACCCTGGCCAACCCGTTCGCCGGCAAGGCCGAAGTGAGCATGGTCGAGCACATGAACGCCGATCACGCCAAGGCCATCGCCCATTACATCGATCTGGCCGGGTTGCCGAAAAACGTGCCGGCGCAAATGGTCGGTATCGATACCGAAGGCATGCACCTGCGTATCGGTCAAAGTCTGTACTGGTTGCCGTTTCAAGCGCCTTGTAATACGCCGACACAAGTCCGCGAAGCCTTGGTTTCTCTGGCTCACGCCGAGCATTGGCCGAAAAATGAAGTGGCCGATGCTTGAATTCACGAAACGGCGACGTCATCTAAGGTGAACTGGCAAGGCATTCTTGCGTTGAGGAACCATTTGATGCGCCCTTTTTTGTTGCTCTTTCTGCTGTTCCCGGTGTTGGAGCTGTTCGTATTCGTCAAGGTGGCAGGATCCATCGGGTTTTTCCCGGCCCTGCTGCTGATCATTCTCGGCTCGATGTTCGGCATGTTCGTGCTGCGCATCGCCGGCCTGGCCACGGCCCTGCGTGCCCGTGAAAGCCTGAGCCGCGGCGAACTGCCGGCCCAGACCATGCTCGAAGGCCTGATGCTGGCATTGGCCGGTGGCCTGCTGATTCTTCCGGGTTTCATCAGCGATGTGATCGGCCTGTTCATGCTGCTGCCGTTCAGTCGTCGCCTGCTGGCCAATAAAATGCGCCAGCGCGCCGAGGAGCAGGCGATGCGTCAGCGAGCGTTCGCCGATGACCTCCAGGCCCGTGGCGGCCCGGCGCCTCGCGAGCCGCTGGGCCGTGAGCCCAACGTGATCGAAGGCGAGTTCGAACACCGCGATACCAAGTAATTCACACGTTGACACGGCACCTTCGGGTGCCGTGTTCGTTTGCGGGGCAGTGAACTGAAAATTTTTCGCTCCCCGCCCTTGTAATAAGCTTATGCGCCCTTATGTAACGGTCACCGCAAGGTTTCTGGCGAACACGCCAGACAGACTTCCGCGGTTCGCTTGACGAACCGCACCCGGCACCGCCGGACTTTGTTAAACCCGCCGGGACTACACCGGCCGATGAAAACCACAATTAGGAGAGATCGACAATGAAGCTTCGTCCTCTGCATGACCGCGTCGTCATCCGTCGCAGCGAAGAAGAAAAGAAAACCGCTGGCGGTATCGTCCTGCCAGGTTCGGCTGCTGAAAAAGCCAACAGCGGCGAAATCCTCGCTGTAGGCACCGGCCGCGTACTGGAAAACGGTGAAGTGCGTGCACTGTCCGTGAAAGTGGGCGACAAGGTTGTGTTCGGTCCTTACTCCGGCAGCAACACTGTGAAAGTCGACGGCGAAGACCTGCTGGTAATGAGCGAGAACGAAATTCTCGCCGTTATCGAAGGCTGATACCCCCCGTTCATTTTCCCGCTACTACAAAGTATTTAAGGAATATCGATCATGGCTGCTAAAGAAGTTCTGTTTGGCGATTCCGCCCGCAAGAAAATGCTCAAAGGCGTCAACGTCCTGGCTGACGCGGTAAAAGCGACCCTGGGCCCGAAAGGCCGTAACGTGATCATCGAGAAGAGCTTCGGCGCTCCGACCATCACCAAGGACGGCGTTTCCGTCGCCAAAGAAATCGAACTCGAAGACCGTTTCGAAAACATGGGCGCGCAGCTGGTCAAAGACGTTGCCTCCCGTGCCAACGATGACGCTGGTGACGGTACTACCACCGCTACCGTTCTGGCTCAGTCGATCGTCAACGAAGGCCTGAAAGCCGTCGCTGCCGGCATGAACCCGATGGATCTGAAGCGCGGCATCGACAAGGCGACCATCGCCATCGTCAAAGAGCTGAAAAACCTGTCCAAGCCATGCGCTGACACCAAGGCCATCGCTCAGGTTGGTACCATCTCCGCCAACTCCGACAACTCCATCGGCGACATCATTGCCGAAGCCATGGAAAAAGTCGGTAAAGAAGGCGTGATCACCGTTGAAGAAGGCACTGGCCTGGAAAACGAACTGTCGGTTGTAGAAGGCATGCAGTTCGACCGTGGCTACCTGTCCCCGTACTTCGTCAACAAGCCGGAAACCATGGTTGCCGAGCTGGACAACCCGCTGGTTCTGCTGGTCGACAAAAAGATCTCGAACATCCGCGAAATGCTGCCAGTGCTGGAAGCCGTTGCCAAAGCCGGCCGTCCACTGCTGATCGTTTCCGAAGACGTTGAAGGCGAAGCCCTGGCGACTCTGGTCGTGAACAACATGCGTGGCATCGTCAAAGTCGCAGCCGTCAAGGCTCCAGGCTTCGGCGACCGCCGCAAGGCCATGCTGCAGGACATCGCCGTTCTGACCGGCGGTACCGTTATCTCCGAAGAGATCGGCCTGAGCCTGGAAGCAGCCACCCTGGAAAACCTGGGCAGCGCCAAGCGCGTGACCATCTCCAAGGAAAACACCATCATCGTTGACGGTGCTGGCGTAGCAGGCGACATCGAGTCCCGCATTGCTCAGATCCGTGCTCAGGTTGCCGAAACTTCCTCGGACTACGACCGTGAAAAACTGCAAGAGCGTCTGGCCAAGCTGTCCGGCGGCGTTGCAGTGATCAAGGTTGGCGCTGGTTCCGAAGTAGAAATGAAAGAGAAGAAAGCCCGCGTTGAAGACGCCCTGCACGCTACCCGTGCAGCCGTTGAAGAAGGCGTGGTACCTGGCGGTGGCGTTGCGCTGATCCGCGCTCTGCAAACCCTGAACGATCTGAAAGGCGACAACGCTGATCAGGACGTGGGTATCGCTGTTCTGCGCCGTGCCGTTGAAGCACCGCTGCGTCAGATCGCTGCCAACAGCGGTGACGAGCCAAGCGTTGTGGTCAACGAAGTCAAGAACGGCAAAGGTAACTTCGGTTACAACGCTGCGACTGGCGAATACGGCGACATGATCGAAATGGGCATCCTGGACCCAACCAAGGTTACCCGTTCCGCGCTGCAAGCTGCATCGTCGATCGGCGGTCTGATCCTGACCACCGAAGCTGCTGTTGCTGACGCACCGAAGAAAGACGGCGGTGCTGGCGGCGGTATGCCAGACATGGGCGGCATGGGCGGCATGGGCGGCATGATGTAAGCCAGCCTTACCCCTGTACGAAAAAACCCCGCCTGCGAAAGCAGGCGGGGTTTTTTATTGCCCGGACTTCAATGTTCACATCGATCCATTGTGGGAGCGGGCTTGGTCCGGGCGGCGTTCCGACGAAGACGGGGTGTCAGTCACCCATTAAGTTGTCTGAACCACCGCCTTCGTCGGAACGCCGCCCGGACCAAGCCCGCTCCCACAGGGAGTTGCGTAAATCCTGTGGGAGCGTGGTTTGCCCGCGAAGGCGTCAGGTCAGGCGCCGACAGGTTCTGCAGTGGCCCCGCGTTCAGCCCTCAAAGCCGGTCGATACAGGACGTAGTAATACGACCCCAAACAAATCAGCCAGCAGAAAACCGCCGTCCACACGTTGTGCGAGAAGAAGTGGGCGCCCTGCATCATCCGCCCGATGGAGAACACCGAACCGAGGGCGAAGGCGAAGACAAACGCTGCGCGAGCCATGCGCGGGCGACGGTCACGCAATACGAAAAACAGGGCAAACAGTGTGAAGCCGGTCGCCGCATGGCCACCAGGCCAGCAACGGCCGGGTTTCTCGGTAGCCGGGCGATGGCTCAACAACTCGCTGTAAGTCTCGTGACCGCCAAACTGCTCAAGGCTCCATGGGCATTGCACCGCCGTCACCGCTTTCATCGGCGTGACAAAGGAAGTCGCCAGGCCCAGGGACAACACCAGGCAACCCAGTTCCCGCTTGAACGGTTTGAGCCTGGCCATGAAGAACGAAGCGATGTAGCCGAAGATGGCAAACACCGAGAAGGCGATGACCACTTGCTTGGCGCGATCGTGCAGGATGTTTTCCAGGAAGTAACTGTGCCGTCCGATGAAGTCACCCGCGACGGGGTCGTAGAACAGCTTGGCGAGGTCCATGTCCAGTGAGGTCAGTTCGAGCAACACCAGAACGATCGCCGTAATGGCGGGAACCCCCAGGCACACCCGGAAGTTGAGCGGGCGAGGGGCAGGGCGGACAGCGGTTGATGACATGGTGGATCCTGAACAAATGAAAAACCACGGGGCATCAGCCCGGGGTGATTCGGTTAACGTTCGCCGACTTGACCAGCACCCTCCTTGGGCGCCTTCCAGCCAAGCAGCTGTTGCTTGAAGCCATAACTGGCGGTTTGGTAATAGGTGATTGCGCGGGTAATCAGCGGGTCATCGGCGGTCGACCGGGACTCGCGGCTTTCGGTCAGCGCGTCATCGTGACGACGCAATCCCTGGCGGGGGCTCAAAATCGCCAGGTCCTTGCCGTCGAACAACCCAAGGTGCTGGTAGTTACCGACCAACACCCGCGCTGGCAGCGGATTATCCTGCAACAGGTTACGTCCAAAGAATGTCGATTCATAATCCAGATTGAGCAGGCCCAGCAAGGTCGGCGCCAGATCGATCTGGCTGGCCAGTTGTGCCGTTTCCCGAGCTTCGATCAACTTGGGCGCATAGATGAACAATGGAATCTGATAGTTGTCGATCGGCAAGTCTTCCTTGCCGGCGCTGCCTGCGGTGTGGTCGGCGACAAAGATGAAGATTGTATTGTCGAACCAGGGTTTCTGGCGCGCCTGATCAAGGAATTGACCGATGGCGTAGTCAGTGTATTTCACCGCACCGTCACGGCCGTTGCCGGACTTGATGTCGATCCGGTTGTCCGGATAGGTGTAAGGGCGATGGTTGGACGTCGTCATCAGCTGCAGCAGGAATGGCTGTTGCCTGGCATAGTCGGCATCGGCCAGTTTCAGTGTCTGGTTGTAGAGATCTTCGTCTGCCATGCCCCAGGCATTCTTGAAGTGAATCTCCGACTCTTCGACGCTGCTCTGGTCCACGACGCGGTAGCCATTGCCGCTGAAGAACGCATTCATGTTGTCGAAATAACCGCGGCCGCCGTAGACAAACACACTGTCGTAACCCACGGCATTGAGTTGCTGGCCAAGGCTGGCAAAGCCGCTTTCACGACCCACGCGCTTGACGATCGAGCGACCGGGCGTCGGCGGGATCGCCAGGGTAATGGCTTCCAGGCCGCGATCGGTGCGGGTGCCGGTGGCGTAGAAATTATTGAAATACAGGCTCTGCTTGCGCAAGGCATCAAGGTTGGGGGTCAGGTTGCGGGTGTCGCCGTTGCTGCCCATGTACTTGGCGCTGAAGCTTTCAATGGTGACCAGCACGATATTGGGCTTGCGCGGGGTGCCTGGGTTATCGATTTGTCGGCGAATGTCCTGCGGGTCCTCACCTACGAAGCGGGCATTGGGTTCTGCCAGTTCGGCGCGAATCTGTTGGGCAACCACGGCCGCCGGCAGTGTGCTGTAGAACTGCGGGTAGTCCAGTTCGTTGTTACGGAATGCCGCGAAGAATTGATACGGACCATTGCTCGCCAGTTCGTTCTGATAGGCGTTGCCGCCCTGGGCGCGCGGGGCGTCCTGGCTGAGCAACTGCAGGCTCAGGCCGGCGACGATCAGCAAGCCGAGTGCATTCAGCAGGCGCCCACGCAACGGCGGCAATGGCGCATCGAGTGCGGCGTTGAACGCTTTACGCAATACAAGGCTCAGGACCACGGCCAGCACGGCGAGGATGCTCAGCAGCGTGCCGATCGGGTACGACTCAAGCAGGTTGTTCAGTACTTCGTCGGAATACACCAGGTAGTCGACGGCGATGAAGTTGAAGCGCACGCCGAACTCATCCCAGAACAGCCACTCGGCCACCGAGGTGAACAACATCGCGAACAGACTGACAGTCAGCAGACCTTGAAGAAACCAGCGATGGCCACGGGTGCGCCAAAGGGCCGGCGGGCACAGCAACAGGTAGAGCCCCATGGGCAGTGCCGCGTAGGCAATGAAACCCAGGTCGTAGAGCAGCCCGATACCGAACACCGACAGGAAGCCGCTACCGGCCTCATCCAGATGCGTGAGGAGCAGGACTGTTCGAGTCAGAAAAAATATCGCCAGCCAGATCCCGGTGACCAGCAGCAAAAAGCGCATGGGGGCTGTCTTCAAATAGTCCATTTTCTATATTCCTTGTTATCAATCGCGTGACAGTCTCCACTGGCCGCTGTTGTCAGCGTGTGAATCGATAGTGAAAAACTTGTCAATCTTACCTTTTGGTTGAGCAAATTGATTCACCCACGGCCTTCCCCTAGCCGTGAGCCACACTTGGCCTTAAGCTGCGCGGGCCACGACGGCCGTTACTGTGGACGGAGAGATACCCATGCGAATTCTATTGGTTGAAGACAACCGCGATATCCTGGCCAACCTGGCCGATTACCTGGGGCTCAAAGGCTATACCGTGGATTGCGCTCAGGATGGTCTGTCGGGCCTGCATCTGGCGGCCACCGAGCACTACGATTTGATCGTGCTCGATATCATGTTGCCCGGCATCGATGGCTACACCTTGTGCAAGCGCCTGCGCGAGGATGCTCGCCGCGAAACGCCGGTGATCATGCTCACGGCCCGCGATCAATTGGATGACCGTCTGCAAGGCTTCAAGTCCGGCGCCGATGACTACCTGATCAAACCGTTTGCCCTGTCAGAGCTGGCAGCGCGTATCGAAGCGGTCATGCGCCGTACCCAGGGCGGCGGGCGACGGACCTTGCAGGTCGGCGACCTGAGCTACGACCTGGACACCCTGGAAGTCACTCGCGAAGGCCGGTTGCTGAAACTCAACCCGGTCGGCCTGAAGTTGCTGGCCGTGCTGATGCAGAAAAGCCCTCATGTGCTGCGCCGTGAAATTCTTGAAGAGGCGCTCTGGGGCGACGACTGCCCGGACAGCGACAGCCTGCGCAGCCATGTCCACCAACTGCGCCAGGTGATCGACAAGCCTTTCGCCAAGCCATTGCTGCAAACCGTGCACGGTGTGGGGTATCGCCTGGCTGAGGGCCGTGATGGAGTTTAAGCAGAGCCTTGCTCAACGCATCATCATTGCCTTTGCGCTGATGAGCGCACTGGTGGCGGGCGCCTTTGCCATGGGCATCGTGGCGACCGTGCACCTGGTGGAGGAAAAGCTGATTTCGGCCGGTCTGGGCGGCGATTTGCAGCGTCTGTTGTTGATGGACAATGTCACGGACTGGAGCCACCGCCCCGAACCGGACCAATTGTTCTACTTCAGCAACGGGCCGGGCGATTTCAGGTTGCCCAAGGATTTGCGGCACCTGGAGCCGGGTTTCCACGAAGTGTTCCGTGAAAACCTGTCGTACCACGCCATGGTCGAAATCGTCGACGGCCGACGTTACGTGCTGTTACAGGACCAGAGCGACTTCGAAGAGCGTGAACGGGTGCTGTTTGCCGTGGTGCTGGTGGGTTTCGTGCTGAGTCTGGCACTGGCGGTGTTTCTTGGCTGGGTGCTGGCACGCAGGGTCATGGCGCCGGTGGTGCGGCTGGCCCGCCAGGTGCGCCATCGCGATCAACTGCTGGGCTTGGCTCCCCCCTTGGCGCCGGATTACGCCGCTGACGAAGTGGGCGAACTGGCCGTGGCCTTCGACGCCACCCTCGGACGCTTGCGTCAGGCCCTGAACCGAGAGCGTTTGTTCACCAGCGACGTCAGCCACGAATTGCGTACCCCCCTGATGATCCTGGCCAGTTCCTGCGAGTTGCTGCTGGAAAACCCAGGTATCGATCAGCGCGGTCGCGCTCAGGTCGAGCGTATTGCCCGGGCATGTGAAGAAATGCGTGAGCTGGTGCAAACCTTCCTGATGCTGGCCCGTGCCCAGCGCGAAGACGCCAGCATGTCGCCGCAGCAGTCCCTGGGCCAGGTGGCCGAGGACCTGGTCGGTCTGTGGCGCGAACCTATCGAAAGCAAAGGGTTGGAACTGATCTTCGAACCGGGCGTCCCCGAGGCCAAGGGTTACAACGCGACGTTCCTGCATGCGGTAATGGGGAACTTGCTGCGCAACGCCTTGCACTACACCGAACGGGGCTTCATTCGCTTGAGCCTGACGGGCACGGGATTTCTGGTCGAAGACAGCGGTGTGGGCATTCCCGAGGAAAAACGCGAGGCGATGTTCGAACCCTTCGTTCGGGGCACTGAAAAGCGCGGGGAAGGTTTGGGCCTGGGGCTTTCACTGGTGCAGCGGATCTGTGAAAACCAGGGCTGGAGCGTCAGCCTGACTACGATGGAGCCCAGTGGCTGCCGTTTTCAGGTGGAGCTGTCCCGAACTTGATCTGTTGTGTCAGGCGCCCGGCAAACCCTATCAATTCTGAAAAACCCTGTAATACTTCCGGGTTTCGCCTAACGATATTTTCACAAATGGATGACCAGTCGTCGACACCGCAAAATCTAAGGTAGTTGCTATCAGAAGTTCAGGAGACCTGATGATGGACGGCCCGATCAAACTCGATTTTTCGGAAAAGTACGACGATCAACACGCGCAACGCTATTTGCGCAAACACAAGGAAGGTCTCGGCCGTCAATTGTCCCATTGGCGTGACGAGCAAATGGCGCGTAAGGCGCTGGCCCGAGTTGGCGAACCTGGTCTGGTCCTCGATTTACCTTGTGGTGCAGGACGTTTCTGGCCCTTGTTGGCGGAAAAATCCAACCGTGTGATCATCGGTGCCGATAATTCGGAGTCCATGCTGAAGATCGCAATCCAGGCGCAACCTGTCGATGTGGTGAAACGGGTACAACCCTTGCACACATCCGCATTCGACATCGCCTTGCCGGACAACTCCGTCGACAGCATTTTTTGCATGCGATTGCTCCACCACATTGGTGAAGCCGAGCATCGCATGGCTATTTTGCGTGAATTCGAGCGGGTTTCCCGTGATAGCGTGATCCTTTCGCTGTGGGTCGATGGCAACTTCAAGGCCTGGAAACGCAAGCGTTCGGAGAAAACCCGTGGGCAGGAAGGTTACCAAAACCGCTTTGTGTTACCGGCCGCTACCGTAGAAAAGGAATTTGAGCAGGCGGGTTTCCGCATCCAGGAACAACTGGACTTTTTGCCGCTCTATGCCATGTGGCGAGTTTATGTATTACGCAAGAGGTAACAGGATGGCAGTGCAGTGTGCAGCAGAAACGGAAGTCGTTCCCCAGGACCGCTTCGATTACTTCTGGAATCAGCGCGGTGAATGGGTTGAAGAACCCAACGTCCGTCGCGGCGGGGAAAGCGGCGTTCAACGCCTGATGGGCAGTGATGGTCAATTGCTCTACGTCAAGCGCCAGACCGGGCATATCCATCGTAGCTTGCAGCACCCTTTCGGGCGGCCTACGGTAATGCGCGAGCATGCTGCGCTCATAGGCGTGACCGCGCTTGGCGTACGGGTTCCGGACATCGTTTTCTGTGGCGCACAGCGCGATCCTGTACACAAGTGGCGTGCCTTGCTGGTCACCAAGTCGCTGGACGGCTACGAGGAAATCGATCGCTGGTACGCCGGTGGCGGTCGCGAGCGTCATGGTGAAGCCATAAACGATCGAGTGCTCAAGGACCTGGCTGAAAACCTGGCTCGCATGCACAAGGGCCACTGGCAGCACGGTTGTCTTTACGACAAGCATGTTTTCGTTCGCGTGACCGGTGAGGGCGAGACGGCCAAGGTCGAGGTTGCCCTGATTGATCTGGAGAAATGCCGACAGCGTTTGACCGCCAATCGCGCGGCTGTCCATGACTTGAAGCAGTTGCGTCGCCACTCGTCGTTCAGCGATGCAGACTGGAAAAAGCTCATCTACTTTTATGAGACGGCGTTTGGCAGCGCTATCAAGGGTTTATAGCGATGAAACTCGAAATTGCACGAGGTTTGTTTCTGGTAGGAGCCTTGGCAGTTGCATCGATCGCGATGGCAACCTGGGAGCAACCACGCCCCCAGGTTCTCAGCTCGATAAACGCAGAAGAACATTGTCCGTTGCCACGGGTTGCCAAGGCATCCGTGTCCACTCGACCCGATCATGACTTGTTGCTGTTCATGTTCGGTCTTTCTCAGGGATTGAGGCCGCAGAATTGAACCGATTGAAGCCAAAATGAAAGGCCTCGCTGATGCGAGGCCTTTTTTTGCCCTGACGTCCAAACATGCACGATTCAATGTGGGAGCGGGCTTGCTCGCGAAAGCGGTGTGTCATTCAACCAGTAAGTCGACTGATCAATCGCTTTCGCGGGCAAGCCCGCTCCCACAGGTTTTTCTACATCAGGGCTTATCCGGTTTGGCCAGCACCGTGTAGACGCACGGCAACACAAACAGGGTGAACAGCGTCCCGATCGACATGCCCGTCGCGATGACCGTGCCGATGTCGAACCGGCTGACCGCACCAGCACCGCTGGCGATGATCAATGGCACCATGCCAAACACCATCGCCGCGGTGGTCATCAACACCGGACGCAGCCGGATGGCCGCCGCTTCCTCCACCGCTTCCCGTGCGGTCAGGCCCTTGTCCTTGCGTAGCTGATTGGCAAACTCGACGATCAGGATGCCGTGCTTGCTGATCAGTCCGATCAAGGTCACCAGCCCGACCTGGGTATAGATGTTCATGCTCGACCACCCCAGGAACAGCGGAATCAATGCGCCGCAGATAGACAGGGGTACGGTGACCAGGATCACCAGCGGGTCGCGGAAGCTTTCGAACTGGGCCGCCAGCACCAGGAAAATGATCGCCAGTGCCAGGGCAAAGGTGACCCACAGGGCACTGCCTTCCTGTACGTACTGCCTCGATGCGCCGGCGTAGTCGAAAGCAAAGCCGGCGGGGGCCTCTTCCCGGGCGATCTGGCGCACGAGGTCGATGGCTTCCCCCATGCTCACCAGCGGCACGCCGGACAGGATGGCCGAGTTGAGTTGCTGGAACTGGTTCAGCTGCCTCGGTCGAGCGCGGTCGGTGACGGTGATCAGGGTCGACAACGCCAACAGTTCACCCTTGGTGTTTTTCACGTAGTAATTGTTGAGCCAGTCCGGATTGTCACGGAACGGCCGCTCGACCTGGGCAATGACCTTGTAGCTGCGACCTTCAATGGTGAATCGGTTGATCTCGCCTTCACCCAGCAGGGTCGCCAGGGTTCCCCCCAGGTCCTGCATGGAAACTCCCATCTGCGCAGCCTTGGCGCGGTCGATATCCACCACTACCTCCGGCTTGTCGAAGGCCAGGTCAACGTGGACAAACGCAAACTTGCCGGATTCCTTCGCACGTTTTTTGACCCGGTCGACCACCTGCAGCAGCAATTCGTAATCGTTGGCGGAGTTGATGACGAACTGGAACGGCACGCCTTCGCCGGTGCCCGGCAGTGACGGCAAGTTGAAGCCGAAGATCTGCAGCCCCGGGATCTTTTCCAGTTTGGCCTGTACCTCGGGCAGGATCGCCATTTGCGTTCGACTGCGATCGTCCCATGGCTTGAGCAGGAAACCGCCGATGCCCGATTGCACGCCGTTGAAGCCGTTGATCTGGAACGACGAGTAGTACTCGGGAAACGCCTTGAAGATCGAGACGAATTCGTCGGTGTAGGTGTTCAGGTAGTCGAGGTTGGTTGGTTGCGGGGCGTTGGCAATCATGAAAATGATGCCCTGGTCCTCATCCGGCGCCAGTTCCGATTTGGTGAAATTGAGAAGGACCGGGATCAGGCACAACACGATCACGGCGAACACCAGCACCACCGGGCGGGTGTTGAGGGTGCCGTGAAGCAGGCTCTGGTAGCGGCGCTTGAGGCGTTCGAAAATCATGTCCAGGCGATGGGACAGACCGCTGGGATTCTCGTCGTGACGCAGCAGAAACGCACACATCATCGGCGACAGGGTCAGGGCGACGATACCGGAAATCACCACCGCGCCGGCCAGGGTCAGGGCGAACTCCTTGAACAGCGCCCCCGTCAGGCCGGTCAGGAAGCCGATCGGTGCGTACACCGCCGCCAGGGTGATGGTCATCGAAACCACCGGCATGGCGATTTCCCGGGCGCCTTCAATGGCGGCCTCGAGCGGTGTCTTGCCTTCCTCGATGTGACGGTGAATGTTTTCCACCACCACGATGGCGTCATCCACCACCAGGCCGATGGCCAAAACCATCGCCAGCAGGGTGAGCAGGTTGATCGAGTACCCCATCATCTGCATGAAGAACATGACGCCGATCATCGACAGCGGGATGGTCACCACCGGGATCACCACCGAGCGCAGGGCCCCGAGGAACAGGAACACCACCACGATCACGATCAGCACCGCTTCGAACAGGGTCTTTACCACTTCGTCGATCGAAGCCTGGATGAACAGGGTGGCGTCGTAGGCGATTTCACCTTTCAGGTTCGGCGGTAGCTGGGCCTCCAGGTCCGGCATGATCTTGCGCACTTCCTTGATCACTTCCAGCGGGTTGGCGCCGGGCGTCGCCTTGATGCCGATGTACACCGAAGGGGTGCCGCCGAACGAGCTGATGGAGTCGTAGTTTTCCGCCCCCATTTCCACACGTGCCACATCCCGCAGCAGCACACGGCTGTCGCCATCGACCTTGAGCGGAATTGTCCCGAAGGCTTCGGCGGACTTGAGTTCGGTATTGGCGTTGATGCTGGTGACTACGTATTCGCCCTTCACCTCGCCGGCGGCAGAGAGGAAGTTGTACTGGCGCACCGCGTTGGTCACATCGCTGGCACTGAGGCCGAATCCCGCCATTTTCATCGGGTCCAGCCACAGGCGCATGGCAAATACCTGGTTACCGAGGATCTCGGCTTCGGCCATGCCGGGCAAGGTCGCCAGCTTGGGCTGGATCACCCGTGACAGATAATCGGTAATCTGCGGGTTGCTCAACTCCTTGCTGAAGTAGCTGATGTACATCAGCACTGACGCATCGGCAGACTCTTTGCTCAGCACCGGGTCTTCAGCGTCCTGGGGCAGCTGGTTCTTGACCTCGTTGGCCTTGGCCAGCAGCTCGGTAAACAGACGGTCGCTGTTGGAGCCGACGCGCGCGTAGATCGAGATCACCGAGAAATTCTGGCGACTGACCGAGGTCATGTAGTCGATGCCCTCAGCGCTGGCCAGGCTTTGCTGCATCGGTTGGGTGATGTAGCCCTGGATGGTCTCGGCGTTGGCCCCGGGGTAGGCGGTGGTCACCGTGATCAGGGCGTTTTCCATTTGCGGGTACTGGCGTAGCGGCAGCTTGCTCCAGGCCTGGAAGCCCAGCAGCACGATCAACAGGCTGACCACGGTAGCGAGAACCGGACGGCGGATGAACGGGTCGGTAAAAGCCATGGGAATTCCTTGATCAGTCCGCGCGTGGCGGGCTGTTCTGCCCGGCCAGGGTCTTGTCGTCGCTGATGGCAACGCGTGAGCCGTTATCCAGTTTGAGCTGGCCGGCGGTCACCACTTTCTCGCCGCTCTGCACACCTTTGGTGATCATCACTTGCCCGTCGCGGCGTTCACCGGTCTCGACAAAACGCCGTTCGGCGATCAGCACCGGCTGGCCCTTGTCGTCCTTTACCAGGCTGCCATCCTCGGCCTTCTTTGGTGTGGCCACATACACCGAGTTGCCGTAGAGCGTGTAGGTAATCGCGCTTTCCGGTACCACGATGCGCGGCTGCGGGTCGGGCAGGAGCACCTGGAGGCTGGCGAACATGCCTGGCATCAACTTGCCATCGGGGTTGGCCAGGGTGGCGCGCACCTGCACGTTACGGGTGCTGTTCTCGACTTTAGGGTTGATTGCACTGATGGTGCCGGGGTACTCCAGGGTCGGATACGCCGCGACAATGACCTGCACCGGCTGGCCGAGCGCAATCTTCGGCACCGACTGCTCGGGCACGAAAAAGTCGACGTACAGACTACTGAGGTCTTGCAGGGTGGCGATCATGGTGCCGCTGGCCACATAGTCGCCGACGTCCACCTGACGAATGCCGATGGTGCCGCTGAACGGCGCGATGATGCGTTTTTTCTCGAGCGCGGCCTTGAGCTGATTGACCGTGGCCCTGCTTTTTTTCAGGACCGCCGAGAGTCGGTCGAACTCACCTTTGGAAATCGCCTGGCTGCCCACTAGCTGGCTGCCACGGTTGTAGTCCAGCTGGGCCAGCCCGAGGTCGGCCAAGGCGGTTTCGAGCAAGGCGCTTTCCACGGCGCTGTCGAGCCGGACAATGGGCTGACCGGCCTTGACCTTCTGCCCTGACTCGAACTGGACGTCGATGACGGTGCCATCGGTCTCCAGGCTCAGGTCCACGCCCTGCAATGCCTTGAGCGTGCCAACGGTGGGCAGACGGGCTTGCCACGGGCGCTCGGTGGCGGTGGCCACGGCAACGCTGATGGCCGGCCGGGGCACAGAGAAGCCTTGAACCATCGTGTAGATCGAGAAGGCTTTGTATGCAGCCAGGACCAGCACAATCAGTAGAACCACACCCAACATGATCAGCATGCGGCGACGCAGCATATTCCAGTTCCTTGGAGAGAATCAGGTGAGACAGCGGGGCACATTACCGGGAGTGTAGAGGGTAATCCAACTGCCGTTTTTACAGGTTATGAGGTATTAGAGGGGTGAAAGCCTGAAAAGATTCGCCGCTTCGGGTCGCGCCTGCGGGGTATACGTCATCCCGATGCAGGCGTGGCCCAGGGGGGCGATCTTTTCAATGATTCAGGCCATCAGGTGCAGATGGTTGTCCCAGAGCCCTGCGGGTAGCTCCAGTGGTTTCGCGACCAGGTTTGTCTGGCGGCAGTCGTAGTAGCGGCAGCGCCCCTGGCCCGAGGTCACGACAAAACCATCGGCCACGGCACCGACCCCGGCGCAATCGGGCAGTGGCGCGTCAAGGCGTACCTCACCGCTGTCCAGGTCCCAGATGAAAAAGCGGTTGCCCCGCGGTGCGGTCAACGCCACCAGGCGCAAGTCGCTGTGTACCGCGACGCTGGCGGTGTAGTGCCCCATGGACTGCAACTGGTGCTCGGGCACCGGGAACGCGACGAAGGGCTGACCGGGCCGCTTGATCGCCAGCAACTCCGACGACTCGTGAGCCGCGCCCATGAACTGCTGGCTGGCGACGATGGTGCCGTCGCTGGCGATGGCCAGATGACGCACGCTGTTCATCTGCTGGGCGAGGGTTTCCTTGCTCAGCAGGGTGCCGTCACGGTGCATCAGGACCAGGCTCGGTTCCATGGCGTTGAGATTCATCTCCACCCGGCTTTCGGCCTCGGTGCGAATCCCGCCGTTGGCCACCACCAGGGTTTCGCCATCGGGCATCCACGACACCTGGTGCGGACCGAGGCCGTGGGTGGAAATCTCACCGCTGTGCGCCAGCCGTTCGCCTTCGAATCTGTACACGCCGAGCAGGCCGCGACCCGGATCGGTGGTGTCGTTTTCGGTGGCGTACAGCCAGTCGCCGCTGTGGTGAATGACCGCGTGCCCGTAGAAGTGCCGGTTCGGCTGTGACACCAGGGTTTGCAGGAGTGCACCGTTGCGCAGGTCGATCAGGTAGCTCTCGGTCCCCGGACGGCGAGCGACGAACAGCGCGACCGGCAGTGTCGGGTGGTTGACGATGTCGTGGCAACGCTGGCCGACCTGGGTGGCAAACACCTGGGTACCATCCAGACGATAACCGACGGCGTAATGCTGGCCGTCGGTATCGTCCCGTGCCGAAAGCAACAACGGACTCTTGTCCTTTTGCCTGAACAGCTTCCAGCCGCCCAGCGTTACTGCACCCAGCAGCAAACTACCTAATGTCAGAACCTGGCGTCGCAGCATGGAACCGTCCCTCATCAGTCACCGTCGTTGGCGTTGAAGCCCAGTTGGATGCCCAGCGCCTTGGCCAGATCGGCCTCGTGCAGGCGGTGCACGACGTTGAGGCTGTCATACAGCTCGTTGAGTTGCTGGCGGCCGGCCTCGTCATTGAGCATGTCGGTCAACGAGCGCTGGTTGCCGGCGAACAGTTTCAGCGAGGCGGCATAGGCGGTGTCGATCTTGTCGGCCAACGGCTTCTGTTCGCTCGGCAACAGTCCGCGCAGGCCTTTGTTGTCCACACCTTCCCAGACCGTTTTGGCGGCCGCGAGGCTGGCTTCCAGGCTGGTCAGGGAGGCCTGGCTACGCCATGCATCGGCCTGGAACGGTTGCGGCACGCCCTTGCTCTGTCGGCCCATTGGCGTGCCGAGTTTTTTCTTCAGGGTGTCGATGGCGGTGACTTGCACGCGCAGCAGGTCGGCGATCGCTTCGTGGGAGTCCGCATAGCGCTGGTTCGGGAACTTGCTCATTTGCGCGAGCATGCCGTCGGTGTTGTTCCAGGTTTGCAGAATCTCTTCGGCCAATTGCTTCTGGCGTTCACCGATGGCGACCAGCAGCGGGCAGTATTTGCTCTTCTGCTCAGGGTTGGCCACGTCAGGCTTGCTGTCGAACAGAATGTATTCGTAGGCCGAGAGACCCTGTACCACAACGCTGGACTTGGTCAGGGCGGCGGCATCGATTTGCGGCTGGGCGGTGACCAGTTGCTCGACCTGACGGCCGACCAGGTTTTTCTTGTCCGGCCAGAATTGCACTTGCCACGAACGGTTGCCTTCGGCCAGCGGCCCGATCAGCAAGGGTTGCAGCTCGGCCCAGGCTTTTTGTGCATGCAGGAAGTCGGCACGGGCGGTTTCCAGGTTTTCCTTGCCTTCGCAGTAGGCGAGGGCGCTGACCGCCAATTGACGGTCGGCTTCAACCCAGCGGGTGTAGGTCGGCAGGATCACCGACTTGGCGATGGCCGCCGACGTGACCGCTTGCGGGTCCTGGGGCGAGCAGGCGCCCAGGGCGAGGGCGGCAAGGCTGGTGAACAACAGTTTGGGACGGAACATGTCGGGCTCCCGCGAGTGGAATGCGTGTTAAAGGGAATTCAGGAACGCCAGCAACGCGGCGCGTTGCTCGGCATTGAAAGACAAAACCTGTTGCTGCGCCGCTTGTGCCTCGCCGCCATGCCAGAGCACGGCTTCGAGCAGGTTGCGGGCGCGGCCGTCGTGCAGGAACTGAGTGTGGCCGCTGACCGCCTGTGTCAGGCCGATACCCCACAACGGCGGGGTGCGCCATTGGCGGCCGCTGGCCTGGAACTCGGTACGGTTGTCGGCCAGGCCGTCGCCCATGTCATGCAACAGCAGATCGCTGTACGGGCGAATCACTTGATTGGCCAGTTCAGGTTCGGCGGCGTTGGCGGCGGTGGTGTATTTCGGTGTGTGACAGGACTGGCAACCGGCCTGATAAAACAGGGTCTTGCCGGCCAGCACTTCAGGGGCGTTAACGTCACGACGGGCCGGTACGGCAAGGTTGCGGCTATAGAACAGCACCAGGCGCAGAATGTTGTCGCTGACTTCCGGCTCGCCATTCGGGCCGTTGCCATTCGGTGCCTGCTTGCAGGCCGTTTGCGCTTCCGTGCAGTCATCAAAGGGTCTCAGGCTGGTCGTGAGGCCCATATCACCCGAAAACGCGTGAACATTTTGTTGATTGAGGTTCGGTTGTCCGGCTTTCCAGCCAAATCGTCCCAATACGGTCTTTTGCCGGGCGTCATCCCAGACCCGGTTCGGTTGCCCGCTGATGCCGTTGTTCGCCTTGGCCTGTGCTTGGGCATTGGCCAGTATCGCCTCGTCGGGAATCGCTTCGAGCAGGCCCAGGCCAATCATCGGCGGCGCCACGCGGGCCGAGAAACGGGTGTCGGGGTGCATCGGGCCGTAGCCCAGCTGGGTGATGTTCAGCCTTGGTTTGCGCAGCTCGACTTCGGTGCCGTCCTTGAAGCGAACCGGCACGGCGGTGTAATCGACCCGCACTTTGCCTTCGGGGGCCACGCCGGGGACGGCCATGTCCTGGAACTGGCCGCCGTAGACGGGCTCCGGCACCACGCCGAGCTGTTCGATGACCTTGGCATACGCCGGGGCGTCGGGAATCGACAGGCGTACCAGCATCGACACGGCGTTCACATCGTCGGGAGTCGGCGGATGGCCACGGCCGTCCTTGATGTGGCAGCCCTGGCAGGCATTGGTGTTGAACAGTGGACCGAGGCCATCGCGAGCGGTCGTCGTCGACGGGGCGATCACCCAGGGGCTGCGGAAGAAGCTGTTGCCGACACTGAAATCCACGCGCCGTGACGGCGGCAGGTTCGCCGAGGGCATGGAAAACGCGTTCTGATCGGTCTTGCGCACCGTCGCACTGCCGCCGGAGCGGGCTTCACCGGGTTCGGCCCGGGTGAATTTCGGGGCGTCATCGCAGGCACTCAGGCCCAGGGCCAGAAACAGTGCGGACAAGCGAAGAGGCAGCGAGGGCATCAGATATCCTGCAAGACGAGCAAAACGAGGGCGCAAAGTCTAACAGGGGATGGGAATTTGAATAAGAGGAATTATCGTTTGCTTGATGTGGGGCAGGTAATCCGGATGACACTGGACCCTGTGGGAGCTCGGCTCGACAAAAAAGGCGACCCGAAGGTTAATGCCGATCAGTTAAGCCACAACGCAATCTGTAGCAGCTGGCGTAGCCTGCGTCCGGCTGCGCAGCAGTCGTAAAATCAGAGTTCGCGGTACCTCAGAGAGATCGTGCGAGCCGGATTTACGACTGCTGCGCAGCCGGACGCAGCCTTCGGCAGCTGCTACAAGGTCGGCGTAGCGTTTGGGTTCGCCTAACTGATCGCATTAACCCAAAGGTCGCCTTTTTACTCACTCAGCCAGCGTTGATCAGAATTCGTGATCAGCGTTGTCCGGGTTCAGGTCGTTGATGCCCAGTTTGCCAGCAGCGGCTTCGATCGAACCGGTCTGCTTGACCAGGGAAGCGATGGCGTCACGGACGATCTGGTTGCCTGCGGTGTTGCCGGCAGCGATCAACTGGTCGTAGTGCTCACCCTTGTTGGCGTGGTCGACCATGACCTGAAGCTTGGCTTCGGTGGCGGCCAGGTCGTCTTTGAGCGCGGTGTCGGCAGCCGGATCGGCCTTCGCCACCAGGGACGACAGGCTGGCGCCGGTCATTTTGGTGCCGTCGACACGAGTGTATTCACCCAGGTACACGTTACGAATGCCCTTGGCATCGTAGAAGTGCGAGTTGTGGGTGTTGTCGCTGAAGCAATCCTGTTCGTCTTCCGGGGAGTTGGCTTCCAGGGAAACCTTCATGCGCTCGCCCGCCAGTTCGCCCAGGGACAGACTGCCCATGCCGAACAGCATTTTGCGCAGGCCGGTTTCAGCCGGTTCCGCTTCCAGGGTGGCGCGGTAGTTGTCGGCCACGTTCGGCTTCCAGTTACCGACCATTTCTTCCAGGTCGCTGACCAGCAGCTGAGTCACGGACTTCAGGTAGGCACGACGACGATCGTTGTGACCGCCGGTAGCGCCTTTGCCTTCCAGGTAGTCCGAAGCCGGACGGTTGCCGGCACCAGGGCCGGTACCGTTCAGGTCCTGGCCCCAGAGCAGGAATTCGATGGCGTGGTAGCCGGTGGCGACGTTGGCCTCGGAACCGCCCAGCTCGTTCAGGCTGGCGAGTTTTGCCGGGGTGATGTCCTTGACATCGACCTTGTCTTCGCCGATCTGCACTTGAGTGTTGGCAATGATGTTGGCAGTGGCGCCAGGGTTGCCCAGAGCGTGTTCGTAGGATTTGTCGACGTAGTCGATCAGGCCTTCGTCCAGTGGCCAGGAGTTCAGCTGACCTTCCCAGTCGTCAACGATGGTGTTGCCGAAGCGGAACACTTCGCTCTGCAGGTAAGGCACGCGAGCGGCAACCCAGGCAGCCTTGGCGGCTTTCAGGGTGTCGTCGTTCGGTTTGGCGAGGAAGGCGTCTACGGCGGTTTGCAGGGTCTTCGCGGTGGATTCGGCATCGCTGTAAACGGCGAAAACGATGTCGGCGTAATGGGCGACAACGGCTTTGGCGGCGGCTTCGTCGACTTTACCGGCAGCGGCAGGCGCAGCGGCTGGAGCAGCCGGGGCAGTCGCAGTGCTGGCAGCTGGCGCGGCAGCTTTTTCTTGGTCTTTGCCTTCGCCGCAACCGGCGAGGGAAATAGCGATGGCCAACAGACTGGCGGTAGCCAGAGGCATACGAATCATGGCGAACATCCTGCTTCGATAGGGGTGGAGTCGTGCTTGCACACGCAAAACTGCGACATAATGCAAATCTTTCGCATTATGTGTAAAGGGTTGTACCTGTAAATATTTCTTATTCAGCGGGTGTTTTGCTGCAAATCAAAAGATCGCAGCCTTGTAGCAGCTGGCGAAGCCTGCGTTCGGCGGCGCAGCCGTCGTAAACCCTGACGACGCAGTTCGCCTGACACACCGAGTTGCCTGATCTCACGACGGCTGCGCCGCCGAACGCAGGCTTCGCCAGCTGCTACAAGGCTGCGTTGTTTCAGAGGATGGCCGCATTGCTGCGTTGGGCCTGCTTGAGGTAAACGCCCAGTTCCCGTGCCGGCAGTGGCTTGCTGTAGTGATAGCCCTGACCTTCGTGGCAGCCTTCGGAGATGATGTAGGCCTCTTGCTCGGCGGTTTCCACGCCTTCGGCAATCACCTGCATGCCCAGGCTCTTGCCCAGCTGGATGATGGCGCGAACGATGGTCGCATCGTCGTCGTCGTCGAGCAGGTCCTGGACGAAGCTCTTGTCGATCTTGATCTTGTCCAGGGGCAGGCTCTTGAGATAGCTCAAGGACGAATAGCCGGTTCCGAAGTCGTCGATGGCGATCAGCGCGCCGGAGCGGCGCAGGCTGAGCAAGTGCTGGGCCGCGGTGCTGATGTCTTCCATCAGGCCTGTTTCGGTGACTTCCAGCTCCAGGCTGCGCGGTGGCAGGCGGTACATCTGCAGCAGGTTGTTGACCACCCGTGGCAGTTCGGCGTGGTGCAATTGAACCGTAGACAGGTTCACCGCCATGCGCAGGTCGGAGAAGCCCTGGTCATGCCATTCGCGCAGTTGTTTGCAGGCCTGGTCCAGCACCCATTCGCCGATGGCAATGATGGTACCGTTCTGTTCGGCCAGCGGGATGAACTGGTCCGGCGGCACCATCCCGTGCTCGGGGTGTTGCCAGCGAATCAGGGCTTCGACGCCCACCACGCGGTTGTCGCGGTAGCTGATCTGCGGCTGGTAGACAAGGTAGAACTGATTGCGGATCAACGCATCGCGCAGGTCTTTTTCCAGTTCGCGGCGGCGGCGCATTTCGGTGTCGACGCTGGCGATATAGAACTGATAGCGGTTGCGTGAGCGGGTCTTGGCCAGCGTCATGGTCTGCTCGGCCTTTTGCAGCAATTTCTCGGTGCTGTCACCGTCCTCGGGAAACAGGGTGATGCCGATGGTGGCGCGCAGGCGGATTTCCTGATGGTCGAGGGCAAACGCCGCTTCCAGGTCATCGAGAATGCTTTGCGCCAGCTCGGCGGCTTCGTAGGGCTGCTCGATATCGGCCTGGACCAGGGCGAACTGGTCGCCACCGAGGCGGGCGAGGGCGCCCAGACGACCGCTGTGACCGCGCAGGCGATCGGCCAGGGCCAGCAACAACTGGTCGCCGGTCTGGTAGCTGAACTGCTCGTTGATGCCCTTGAAGTCATCGAGGCCGACACACAGCACCGCGACCCGGCGCTGCAGTTTGCCGGCGTCGATGAGGATCTTGTCCAGTTGCTGCTGCAATTGCTGGCGGTTCGGCAGCCCCGTCAGGAAATCGTACTGGGACATGCGCAACAGGCTGTTTTCCGCTTCGTGACGCAGATGGGTATTGCGTTCGATGGATTCGAGCAACTGGTTGGCGGTATTGATCCAGATGCCCAGTTCGTTATTCTCGTGCCCCTTGAGCAGCGGAATCTTGTGCTCGCTGGGACGATCCGGATTGATTTCCGTGAGGTGCTCGATGATCCGCGACAGCGGCTTGGTCAGCAGCCAGTGGTAGACCAGGTACAACACCAGTCCCATGGCGAGTGCGCGCAGGACGCCCGAGATGAAGATGATCACCGAGCTGACAATGAACCCTTGGCCGTAGTTGGCGGTATCGAGGGTGATGCTCAGGTCGCCGTAATACTCGCTGTAGGGCCCGCGTCCGACCAGTTGGGTGGTGAAGGTGCGTTCCTTGCCAAGAATCAGGTCGGTCAGCCAGCGACTGTTGGAGTGCTGCAATTCGCGGTTTTTTTGCGCGAGCATGGCTTCATTGGGATGGCCGATGGAGGCCTTGCGCACGGCTTCGTCCTGAAACAGGCCTTCGATCACCTGCATGCCCATTTCCCGGTCCAGGCTGTAGACGGCCTGGGTCGAGGGGTCGCGAAACATGTCGAGGATCCGTTCCGCATCGCTGGCGACGGCCTGGCGTGTTTTATAGGCATCGAACACAATCTGCGCGCAGCTCAAGACCACGCCGACTATCAATGCCGACAGGAGCACGACCCGGAGCAACTTCACCGACAAGCTGTTCTTGAGTTCCAGCTTCAAAGGGTTATTCCTTGTTCCGTGCGGGTAGCATCAAGTTGCCATGAGTATTGGCAATCCCGTGATGGCAGTCAAAGGGACAATCATCCTTGGGGGATTTTGCCTGCAGCTTGGCCGATTTGCAGTTGTCCTGGCGAGTTAGCCTATTAGCACTGTGTCGGTTGTCGAGTCCTTCAACTTGAGGGGCGGGGGTGGAGATATTTTCCTTTTGTTTGATGTTAGTCGTCGTGGACGGGGGAGCAAGGGCTGGAAGGATTGTTTCATCGTTGGAAAATGCCTTGGATTTTGTAGGTTGTTTTGGAACTTTAACGGAGTACATATCCATTTCTGCGGTAACGGCGGCTGGTGGTTTCGCCCTTACGGCGAGTCCCTTTTGGCAAACGCCCCAAAAGGAACCAAAAGGTCTCGCCCCTTACGTACGGCCCCTCGCTGAGGCTCGGGGTTCCTTCGCTCCGGCATTCATCCGGGTGCATCGCCTCCGGTCGGCTTCGCTTCGACCTCCTCTCGATGTGTTCGGCTTCGCCGAACGGCGCTGCGCGCCCACCCCCGGATGAACGCCTCCACTCAGCCTGCCGAGGGGGCGGGTGGATCAAGATCAAGAGCTGCAGGCGAGCTAACGCTCGGCCTGATGAGTGGTGAAGAGCGAAGGTGTACGCCGCTCTGCCTTTGCTGTGCTGTAGGAGTGAGCCTGCTCGCGATGGCGGCCTCTGACAGCCAACCAATTTCTCGCAGATACACGCAATCCCCTGTGGGAGCGGGCTTGCTCGCGAAGGCGGCCTGACAGCCGACCAATCTCCCACGCCTCTAAGCTGATCGTTCCCACGCTCCCGCGTGGGAGTGCTGCCAGGGACGCTCCGCGTTACGTTTTGGGCATTAGCGCGGTGTAGGAAAGCGCCAGAAGTTTCCCACGCAGTTTTCAGGTTGCCCGTCGGAAGCGGACTCAATAGCCTCTGACTGTCGCTGAAAACTCAGCGACCGGGTGTGAGAACCCGGCAAGTCATAGTCATCCAGTGCCAGTATCCGCATAATTGCCGCCAGCTTATCCGCTGTCTGTAAATGCGTTATGGCGGCTGTGTGCGGGCAGACTTTTGTCTGGCCGGGTGCCTATGACCGGTTTTCTCACCTCGCACATAGCTGCCACCTCTTTGCCGTGTGAGAACGGCAATGGGTGGCACCCACCGCATAGGAATATTTCAGTAGATAAGTTAATCCCCGATCCCCCCAGCAGCACAACCAAACCCTACAGCCCCCACACCATGTTCATGATCGTTCCCGACATGGACACTGAAACCCTTCTTGCCCACGCCTGTGAATCACTGGCTTCAGCCAATGTCCTGGCGAGTGATTTCGCCACCTACCTGAATGGCCCCCAGCGCAACACAGCGCTGGCCATTTCGCAGATTGTCATGTTGGCGGAGCTGGCGGTGAGTCGCGCGTTGGATAACGTCGATCCGCAGGGATAGGTATTCAGTCAGGTTGACCGCGTCATCGTTCTTCGCGAGCAAGTCGGATCGCCGCACCGCCGCTCCCACATTTGATCTGTATACGACACTATCCAGTGTGGGAGTGGCGGTGCGGCGATCCGACTTGCTCGCGAAGGGGCCCTGCCGAACGCTGAAAATCCCGGGCAATAAAAAACCCGGCTGAAAAGCCGGGTTTTTTGACTGGCGTCGAGCTTAAGCGGTGAAGGTTTTGCCTTCGAACTGCTCGGCCACGAATTTCCAGTTGACCAGGTTCCAGAACGCTTCGACATACTTTGGACGCAGGTTGCGGTAGTCGATGTAGTAAGCGTGTTCCCAGACGTCGCAGGTCAGCAGCGGGGTGTCGCCGTTGGTCAGCGGGTTGCCGGCGCCGATGGTGCTGGCCAGGCCCAGGGAGCCGTCAGCTTTCTTCACCAGCCAGCCCCAACCGGAACCGAAGGTGCCGATGGACGTCTTGCTGAACTCTTCCTTGAACTTGTCGAACGAACCGAAAGCCGCGTTGATGGCTTCAGCCAGAGCGCCGGTTGGTTGACCGCCGGCGTTTGGCGCCAGGCAGTTCCAGTAGAAAGTGTGGTTCCAGACCTGAGCGGCGTTGTTGAAGATACCGCCCGAGGAAGTCTTGACGATTTCTTCCAGGGTCTTGCCTTCGAACTCGGTGCCTGGCACCAGGTTGTTCAGGTTCACGACGTAGGTGTTGTGGTGCTTGTCGTGGTGGAACTCCAGGGTTTCCTTGGAGATGTGCGGCTGCAGGGCATCGTGTGCGTACGGCAGTGGCGGCAATTCGAAAGCCATGATGATTCTCCTAATCAGGTCAGTTGCGGTGAGCGCAAGGCCGATCACGGGCGGCCAGACAAGCGCCGGGGAGTTTGTACTCTTTGCGGCGCAGGGAGTCGGATCATAGCACCGGGGGGGCGGCATAACCACGCAACAACTGTGTGGAATAGAGGTTCCGCCAATCAGATGGCTACGATTAACTGCAGCGCTACGGCAAACATCATCACCGCCACCAACAGATCGAGAATTCGCCAGGTGCCGGGCCGGGCGAGCCACGGTGCCAGCCATGCCGCACCGAGGGCCAGAGTGAAAAACCACAACAGCGAGGCGCTGGCCGCACCGACGACATAAGCGCCGGGCTCGGTTTGTTGGGCGCCCAGGGAGCCGATCAGCAAAACGGTGTCCAGATAGACGTGCGGGTTGAGCAAGGTCACCGCCAGCGCGCTGAGCATCACCGCCCGCAGCGAGCGTACGGTCTGGCCTTCGCCCTGCTCAAGGCTCTGTTTCGAAAAGGCCCGACGCAGCGCCTGGCTGCCGTACCACAACAGGAACGCTGCGCCACCCCAGCGGGCGATGGCCAGCAGCGTCGGGTTCTGCGCCAGTACCGTCGCCAGACCGAATACACCGGCGGCCACCAAAAGGGCATCGCAGGCCACGCAGAGCGCCGCCACCGGCAGGTGATGTTCGCGCCGCAGGCTTTGCGCCAGGACAAACGCATTCTGGGTGCCGATCGCCATGATCAGGCCGAAGGCCACTAGCAGCCCGTTCACATAACTTTGCCACATGATTTTCTACTCCGCGTTGGCTGCCAGATCCCGCAGCACTTGCAGGGCACGGTCGGCGTCGGCCTGGCCGACAAACAGATGGTCGTGGTAGTAGCCGGCAATCACGTTGCAACTGATCCCGGCCTTGCCCAATGCCGTGGCGAACGCGGCGGTCAAGCCGACCGCTTCGAGGGCCGAATGTACGTTCAAGGTGATCCAGGCGGCGATGTAGTCGAAGCTGAATCCGGCTTTTTCAGCGTGGGAACGTTCGAGAATCACGGTCAGGCCTTCCTGCTCGCGGAAGCTGCCGACAATCTCCAGATCCTTGGGCAATCTGCCGTCGCGCAGGGTGCAGAACACGTATTCGCCGGCATTGAGTTGCGGGCTCATGCTGCGCAGCAGCGTTGCCAATGAAGTTTCGCCAGCCATGTGGGTGATCCTTGTTCAAGAGTTCTTGCTGGTCATTGTCCTTGTGAAGGCTGTATAAGAAAAACCAATCTTGCTGATCGCTCATTAGGAAAACTGATGTTCGACTATAAATTGCTTTCTGCCCTGGCCGCCGTGGTCGAACAGGCCGGCTTTGAACGGGCGGCCCAGGTGCTGGGCTTGTCGCAATCGGCGATTTCCCAGCGTATCAAGCTGCTGGAAGCGCGGGTTGGCCAGCCGGTGCTGGTGCGGGCAACGCCGCCAACGCCGACGGAAATCGGCCGGCGGTTGCTCAACCATGTGCAGCAGGTGCGATTGCTTGAACGGGATCTGCAAAGCCTGGTGCCGGCGCTGGATGAAGAGGGCCTGCCGGAACGCCTGCGGATCGCCCTGAACGCCGACAGCCTGGCCACCTGGTGGGCACAGGCGGTGGGCGAGTTTTGCGCGCAACAGCATCTGTTGATGGACCTGGTGGTCGAAGACCAGACCGTGGGCCTCAAGCGCATGCGCGCCGGTGAAGTGGCGGCTTGCGTCTGCGCCAGCGAGCGTCCGGTGGCGGGGGCGCGCAGCGTGTTGCTGGGGGCCATGCGTTACCGGGCACTGGCCAGCCCCGCCTTCATTGCCCGGCATTTTCCCCAGGGTGTACGCGCCGATCAGTTGGCCCGAACCCCTGCGCTGGTGTTTGGCCCGGACGATTTCCTGCAGCATCGCTACCTTGCGTCCCTCGGCGTCGAGGGCGGTTTCGAACACCATTTATGCCCGTCCTCCGAAGGTTTCATTCGTCTGACGGAAGCCGGGCTGGGCTGGGGACTGGTCCCGGAGCTGCAGGTGCGCGAGCAACTGGAAAGGGGCGTATTGCAGGAGCTGCTGCCAGATAAGCCGATCGATGTGCCGCTGTACTGGCATCATTGGCGTAATGGCGGTCAGTTGCTGGGGCTGCTCACCGATCAATTGGTCAGCGCATCGAAGCAATGGCTGGTGCCTTGGAAGCAGCCTTAAGCGTCAAGCTGCAAGCTGCAAGTGAAGCGCTTGCGGACCGTTTTTAACTTGCAGCTTGCCGCTTGAAGCTCGTGGCTGCATTTGTTGGAGCAATTCATGAAGATTCTGGTTACCGGCGCAAGCGGCTTCATCGGCGGGCGCTTTGCGCGTTTTGCCCTGGAGCAGGGCCTGGACGTGCGGGTCAACGGTCGCCGGGCCGAGAGTGTGGAGCATCTGGTACGCCGCGGAGCGGAGTTCATCCAGGGTGACTTGAGCGACCCGGAACTGGCGCGCGAGTTGTGCTCGGACGTCGAGTCCGTGGTGCATTGCGCCGGTGCCGTTGGTTTGTGGGGACGTTATCAGGACTTCCATCAGGGCAACGTCCAGGTCACCGAGAACGTGGTCGAAGCCTGCCTGAAACAACGGGTCCGGCGACTGGTGCATTTGTCGTCGCCGTCGATCTACTTCGATGGTCGCGATCATCTGGGCCTGACCGAAGAACAGGTGCCCAAGCGCTTCAAACACCCTTACGCCGCCACCAAATACCTGGCCGAGCAAAAAGTCTTCGGTGCCCAGGAGTTCGGCCTCGAAACCCTGGCCCTGCGCCCGCGTTTCGTCACCGGGGCCGGGGACATGAGCATCTTCCCGCGCCTGTTGAACATGCAGCGCAAGGGACGCCTGGCAATCATCGGCAACGGCCTGAACAAAGTTGACTTCACCAGCGTGCAAAACCTCAACGAGGCGTTGCTCAGCAGTTTGCTGGCCAGCGGTTCTGCGTTGGGCAAGGCTTACAACATCAGCAACGGCACGCCGATTCCCCTGTGGGACGTGGTCAATTACGTCATGCGCAACATGGACGTCCCACAGGTCACCCGCTACCGTTCCTACGGCCTGGCCTACAGCGTGGCGGCGCTCAACGAGGGCGTGTGCAAGTTGTGGCCGGGGCGTCCCGAACCTACGCTGTCGCGCCTGGGCATGCAGGTCATGAACAAAAATTTCACCCTGGACATCAGCCGCGCCCGGCATTATCTGGATTACGATCCCAAGGTCAGCCTCTGGACGGCGCTCGATGAGTTCTGTGGCTGGTGGAAGGCCCAGGCTATTGGCTGACGTTCGAACAACGCCCCCTGACTGAACCGGATTCGGGCTTGGGGGTCAATGGTTGCGGCTGTGGGGTTTATACTGCGCGGCATAAAGCCATTATGTGATTCACTAAGGTTGATTCAATGTCCATGCGAAACGATGCCAACGACGACTTCGATGATGTACCGAGCCTGCGTGCAGACGTTCTCGATGACGACTATGCGCCCACCGCCCGCACGGTCGTGCATTCGCGCACGGCGCCGGTGGTGAAGGTCAAGGCGGCAAGCACCGGCCCCCTGTGGGCGTTGGTCGGGGCGTTGTTCTTTGCCTTCGCGGGCCTGGCCTGGTGGAGTTTTCAGCAGATATCCCTGATGGAACAGCAACTGGTGGCGACCCAGGAAAGCTTCGCGCGAATCAGTGAGGAAGCGGCAGGGCGCCTGCAGGATATTTCCGGAAAGGTTGTTGCCAGTCAGACCAGTGTCAACACCGACAGCGAGGCCTTGAAGCTGCAAATCCGCCAGTTGGAAAGCAAGCTCCAGGACCAGAACGCCAAACAGCAAGGTGTTGCCGGCCAGGCCTCGGACCTGGACAAGCGACTGGCACAAATGACCGCGCAAACCACCGAACTGGACAAGCGCCTGGCGCAGTTGACTGCCCAGGACGCCGAACGTCAGACGGCCAATACTCAGTTGCAGGCCCAGGTCAAAGCCTTGAGCACTGAACTGGCCGCCCTGAAAAGCGCCCCGTCGGACTCGGAAAAGCTCGATGCACAGTTGAAAAGCCTGGGTGCCGATGTTGCCGCACTGAAGAAACAAGGCAACCCGAGCGCAGCCATCGAACGTCTTGAGCAAGACATGATCGTGCTCAAAAGCGAACAGGACAATCGCCCGGCGGTCACACAGGGCTCGACCAACACGGCCGAGTTCGATGCCTTCCGCAGCCAGGTCACCCGCAACATCAATACTCTTCAGGCGCAGATCCAGAACCTTCAGCAGCAACTGCGTGCCCGGCAGTAACCGACTGCTTCAGGAAAATCCGGTGGGGGCCTGAGATCCATACATCTCCCATTGCCGTCTACGCTCTTGAAACACCATCAGGAACGAGGGATGCGCAATGGGGTTTGTGTACAGGTTCACCTTGCTGTGCGGCATGTTTTTGCTGTGCCTGGGCCAGGCGCAAGCCGCCGGGACGGAAAAGGACGACAGCAAGGCGGCCATCGCCCTGCTGGAAAAAGCCCTGGCCTACTACCACCAGAATGGCGACAAGGCCCTGGCGGCGTTCAGTCGCCAGGGAGAGTTTGTCGACAAGGACCGTTATGTCTTCGTGCTCGACACCAAGGGCGTGATGCTCGCCAGTGGCGGGCCGTCGTCGGCGCTGATTGGCCGGGACGTATCGGAAGTGCTCGGGCCGGACCTGCAGAAAACCTTCAAGGATGCCCTGAAAGTGCCGGAAGGCAATGGCATTCAGCAGGCGGAATATCGCTGGCAGAACTGGAATGACGGCAAGGTCGAGCGCAAGCATGTCTACTACCAGCGCATCGGCCAGCGGATTCTGGCGGTCGGTTATTACCTGCCACGGGCCTCCGCCGAACAGGCCATGGCCTTGCTGAACAAAGCGGCAACCGATCTGGCCAGGGACGAAAAGGGCACCCTGACGGCGATCAATTCCCTCAAGGGCGGCTACCTGCAGGATGACCTGTACGTATTTGTCGTCGACCTGGACACCCAACGCTACGTGGCCCACGGCACCAACCTGCGGTTGATCAATACCGACTTCAGCAAGATCGTGGACCCGGAAGGCAAGCCGGTGGGCGAGCCGATTCTGGCGTTGATGGCCCGGCAGGATAACGGCGAATACGAATATCGCTGGAAAAACCCGGTGACCGGCAAGGTCGAGAACAAGCATGCCTATCTGAAAAAGGTCGGGCATTTTCTGGTGGCTGTGGGGTATTACAGCCCTTGATTTTAGGGTTTCAATGAAGACGCCTTCGCGAGCAAGCCCGCTCCCACATTAGACCGTGTTCTTCATCAGCACGCGGTCAACTGTGGGAGCGGGCTTGCTCGCGAATACAGGCAACGCGGTCTACCTACCGAACCTTGTCCTCGCGCCCGCGCAACAACATGTTCGGCATGGCAATCGCCGCCGCCAGTCCCAGCAACGACACCACCGCACTGACCGTCAGCAAGTGTCGGAACGTCAGCAACAATTCAGCACGCAAGGCGTTCTGCGCCTCACCCGGTGCGGCGTTCAACCCGTCCAGCAACACATTCCCCGAACTGCCTTCGGCAATCAGCGACGAACCGGCCAGGTGCGCGAAACTCGAATCCTGCAACAACGCCAACAGCAGCGCCGACATCAACGCCACGCCGACCGCGCCACCCAGCGAACGGAACAGATTGGTGGTGCTGGTGGCCACGCCGATGTCCCGCTGTTCCACCGAATTCTGCGTGCCCACCAACGATGTCGGGAACTGCATGCCCGAGGCAATCCCGCAGAGCAGCATGAACAGGCTGCTCACGATGAATGCCTGCGGCGGGCTGAACGCCATGCCAAGAATCGCAATGGGCATCAGCGCGGCGCCGGTGAGGATCATCGGTTTGTAGCGCCCGGTCACCGAGGTACGGCGGCCGGCGAAGTACGCGCCGATCGGCAAGCCCATGGCCAGCGGCAGCAGGTGCAGGGCGGCGCTGTCGGCACCGGCGCCGGTGACGCTCTGAAAGCGCAGCGGCATCAATACGATCAGCGAGATGGCCTGGAAACTGGTGAAGAAAATCGTGCACCAGCACAGGATCGCGTTGCGGTTGGCGAACAGGTGCATGGGCAACAACGGCTCCCGCGCCCGCCGCTCGTGCACGACGAACAGCCCCAGTACCAACACCGCACATGCCAGCAACGCCAGCACCTCGGCGCTGCGCCACGAATGGCCCTGGCCGACCTGGGTGATGCCCAGCAACAATGCCGTGAGCCCGATGATCATCAGCACGGTGCCCAGGTAATCGATGATCGGTTTGCGTTGCGGAATCGGCAGCCCCACCAGTGTGCGATGGGCCACCAGCCAGGCACCCAGGCCCAGCGGCAGGTTGATCAGGAACACCCAGCGCCAGGACAGGTATTCGGTCATGTAGCCGCCGAGCACCGGGCCGGCCACGCTGGCCACGGCATACATGCTGCTGAAATAGCCCTGGTAACGACCGCGCTCCCGTGGCGGCACGATGTCACCGATGATCGCCTGGCTCACCGAGATCATCCCGCCGGCCCCGATGCCCTGGAAGATCCGCGCCAGCACCAGCTGCTCCATGCTCTGGGCCATGCCGCAGAACACAGAGGCCAGGGTGAACAGGCCCATGCCGAACAGCATCAGCTTGCGCCGCCCGTACAGGTCACCCAGTTTGCCGTAGATCGGCACCGCCACGGTCATGGCCACCATGTAGCCGGAAATCACCCAGGCCAGCAGGCTGACGTCCTTGAATTGCGCGGAAATGGCCGGCATCGAAACGGCGACGATGGTCTGGTCCAGCGCCCCGAGGAAGATCGCCAGCATCAGGGCGATCAGCACGCTGCGAATGGCCGGTTTGGGCGTTTCAGGCTGGTGGAGATTGGTCACGGGAAAACCTGTGGGCAGAGTTTGTCCCGCAGGAGGCAAGGCGAGCGGGGATGCTCGCCAGTGTAAGTCGGTAGGAAGCTATTCGATAGCCTCATAAGGAAGCCCGACGTAATTTTCTGCAATGGTTTTGCGACCCGCTTCGGAGTCGATGAAATACTCCAGCTCCGATTCGGCAATGCGCTGGCTGAACGCATCGTGCTCCTCGAAACGGTGCAGCATCGAGGTCATCCACCAGGAAAATCGCTCGGCCTTCCACACCCGGCGCAGGCAGATTTCCGAGTATTTCTCGAGTAAATCAAGGCGATCTTCGCGGTAAACCTTGAGCAGGATGTTGAACAGCGTACTCACATCACTGGCCGCCAGGTTCAGGCCTTTGGCGCCGGTGGGCGGGACGATGTGCGCGGCATCGCCGACCAGGAACAGACGGCCGTACTGCATGGGTTCGACCACGAAGCTGCGTAGCGGCGCGATGCTTTTTTCGATGGACGGGCCGGTGACCAGTTTGTCCGCCAGCGCCTGCGGCAATCGCGACTTGAGTTCGTCCCAGAAGCGTTGATCCGACCAGTTGTCGACATGATCGCCGGTGGGCACTTGCAGGTAATAACGGGTGCGTGTCGGCGAGCGCATGCTGCACAACGCAAAACCGCGCTCATGGCGGGCGTAGACCAGTTCATCATGGACCGGCGGGGTATCGGCCAGAATCCCGAGCCAGCCGAAGGGATAGATCCGTTCGAAGACTTTCAGGCTGTCGGCGGGAATCGATTGCCGCGCCACTCCATGGAAGCCGTCGCAACCGGCGATGTAGTCACAATCGAGACGATACAGTTCGCCGTCTTTCTCAAAAGTGACAAACGCTTCGTCGGTTTTCATGCCGTGGGGAACGACGTTGTCTGCTTGATAAATCGTCTGTGCGCCGGCCTCCCGACGAGCGGCCATCAGGTCGCGGGTGACCTCGGTCTGGCCGTAGATCATCACCGTTTTGCCCCCCGTCAGGGCGTGTAGATCGATGTTTACCCGGCGCCCGTCAAGAGCCAGTTCGAAACCGCCATGGACCAGTCCCTCGGCGTCCATGCGCTGGCTCACGCCGGCCTTACGCAACAGCTCTACCATACCTTGTTCAAGCACACCGGCGCGGATTCGACCGAGTACATAGTCCGGGGTCTGACGTTCGAGAATGAGGGTGTCGATGCCGGCGTTGTGCAGCAGTTGGCCGAGCAACAAGCCAGAAGGGCCCGCACCAATGATGGCAACTTGAGTTTTCAGCGTTTTCATTGTTTTTATGACTCGCAAGCTTCACGCGGCCAGGGCCGGTGAATGATTTTTATGGATCGAGTGCTTGCATTTTTCCCTTGCGGGTCTGTCAATTGAAGGTGAAAACTGAGCCGATAGCTGTACATTTTGCCAATCGGTGCGATTATCGCCCGTCATCTACTCCGAGGCCTGGATTGAAGTGATGAACAAGCCTGACCTGCCTTCGATTCCGGTGTTCAAGCTCTACGGTGAAAGCCTGGATTGGCCGACCCCGGACTTGCTGCACTGTGAAACCATTTCCAAACGCAGTCGCGAACATCATTGGGAAATCAAACCTCACCGCCACGCTGATTTGTGTCAGTTGCTCTTCGTATTCAAAGGTCAGGCAGAGCTTGAAATCGAAGGCAAGCGAACGCAACTGGTGGAACCGGCCATCCAGATCCTGCCACCGCTGTCGGTGCACGGCTTTCGCTTTTCCGAGGACGTGGAAGGGTTTGTCGTGACCCTGGCCGCGCCGCTGATCGCCCACCTGCAGATGCAGTTGGGGCAATCGGTCAATGCCCTGGCCCAGTCCGAAAGCTACCCGGCAGGCAAAGACGCCGAGTACCTCAACAGCCTGTTCAGTGCCTTGCAGAACGAATACACCAGCCATCAACCGGCGCGGGAAATGCTCATGCATTCGCTGGTCAGTGTGATTGTGGTGTGGGTCAGCCGCCAGGTGATCCGGCGTCGTACCGCCATGGCGCGACCGCAGCGGGCCCGGGAGTACCTCAACGGGTTTATCCAGCTGGTGGAAGAGACCTATCGCCAGCATGTCAAGGTCGAGGATCTGGCGCACCGGCTGGGGATTTCCGTGTCCCACCTCAACGGCACCTGTCGTGAGCTGGCGGGGCAACCGGCGTTGCAGATCATGCACGAACGGCAATTGCTGGAGGCCAAGCGTTTGCTGACCTACACCAGCATGACCATTTATGAAATGTCCGACGTGTTGGGGTTTTCCGATCCGACCAACTTCACGCGCCTGTTCCGACGTCGAGTGGGGATTTCGCCAAAGGCGTTCCGCGACCGCTTGAAGGCCGATCAGGGCAACGAAACCTGATCCCCTTCGTTATCGGAGGGCGTTGAGGGTTGCGTTGTGAGGAATGCAGCGCTCGAAATTGCAGCTAGCGGCTTCGCGGGGCAGGTTGCGCAGTTGCTCGACGCGCCAGGCCGCAGCGCCATACAGCCCGAGCGTGACCGCACAGGTGATGAAGATCGCGAGGTATCTTCTTGTTCTGATGTTCATGGCGTTGACCTCTGAACGAATACCTTTCGGTATTACTTTGAGCATAGGTCAGCGCCGGTGGGTTACCAGCAATAGCGCGGTATTCAGAACACTGATGCCCCCTGTGGGAGCGGGCTTGCCCGCGAAAGCGGTATTTCATGCGCAAAATTTGCGTCGGATGTACCGACCTCTTCGCGAGCAAGCCCGCTCCCACATTTTGATCGGGTTACAGGCCGATATCCCACGCCGGTTCTTCCGGAAATCTGAGCACTAGAAAATCCAGCAAGCTGCGCAACGCCGCCGGCATGTGCTTGCGCGAGGCATACACCGCATACACGCTCATTTGCCGGGGTTCGGCCGTCGGCAGCAGACGAGTCAACTCGCCGCTGTGGATGTGTACCCCGGCCTGGTACGTGGGCAACATCGCCACCCCGGCGCCGGCGATCGTTGCGCGCAACAGCGTGCTGGCCTCGTTGGCGCTGATGTTGCCTTGCACCGGTACAGAAACCTGCTCGCCGTCCTGTTCGAAATGCCACAGGCTTTTGCCGAAGTACGAGTGGGTCAGGCAATTGTGCAGGCTCAGGTCCTCGACCCGTTGCGGCACCGGATGCTCGCGCAAGTAAGCGGGGGACGCGCAAATCACCGAGCGGCAAACCGTCAGGCGGCGGGCGATCAGGTTCGGGTCCAGGTCGTTGCTGGTGCGGATCGCCAGGTCGATGCGCTCATCCACCAGATTCACGGTGCGGTCGAGCATCTGCATGTCGATGCTGACGCCGGGGTAACGTTTGACATAAGCGGCCATGGCATCGGCCAGTTGCGCCTGGCCGAAGGAGGTGCTGACGCTGATCCGCAGCAGGCCGCGCGGTGCGTCATCCGGCTCGCTGACGGCGGCTTGCATGTCGCTGGACAGGTCGAGCATTTGCCGACATCGCGGCAGGATCTCGTTACCGGCGGCGGTCAGGCTTAATTTGCGAGTAGTGCGATGCATCAGCCGCGCGCCGACCCAGTCTTCCAGTTCCGCCAGATACCGCGAAACCACCGGCCGGGACAGCTCCAGATGATCGGCAGCGGCCGACTGGCTGCCGAGGTCGACTACCGTGACGAACACGCGCATTGCTTGAAGACGATCCATGATTTGCCCGCTTTCAGAAACAAACTATGTCCAAGCATCGCATTTTTTGTACTGAGTCAGGCAACTAAGCTCTGGGTTCATGTAGGAGCGAGCCTGCTCGCGATGGACCCCCAGGCGCCGCGTGTAACCGGCAAGTACGCGTCATCGTTTACGACCATCGCGAGCAAGCTCGCTCCTACAAAGGACCACGACAGCCATTGGAATACGGAGCAACAGATGATCGGTTTCACCACTTTAAAGCGCATTTTGCTGGCAGGCGCCGCCGTCGGTTTCGCCGCCCATGCAACCGCCTCGACCTTGACGCTGGATGTCTACAACCCCGGCGAAAAAGCCATCTTCCCGGTGACCTCGGTGCTGGTCAGCGGCGAGAAAGAAGCGATCCTGGTGGATGCGCAATTCGGCAAGTCCCAGGCCGAACAGGTGGTGGAAAAAATCCGCGCCAGCGGCAAGCAGCTGACCACCATCTACATCAGCCACGGTGACCCGGACTACTACTTCGGCCTCGATACCCTGACGGCTGCGTTCCCCAAGGCCAAGGTCCTCGCCTCGCAGCCGACCGTCGACCACATCAAGCGAACCGTCGACGGCAAACTGGCGTTCTGGGGCCCGAAAATGGGCGCCGACGTGCCGGCCAAAACCATCGTGCCGGGTGTGCTCAAGGGCGACAGCCTGATCCTCGAAGGGCAGAAGTTACAGGTGGTTGGTCTTGAGGGCCCGCAGCCGGATCGCAGCTTTGTGTGGATCCCGTCGATCAAGGCCGTGGTCGGTGGTGTCGTGGTGGCGCAAAACATCCACGTGTGGATGGCGGACACGCAAACGCCACAGTCCCATGCCGATTGGTTGGCTACGCTGCATTCCATTGAAACCCTGAAGCCGCAGACCGTGGTGCCGGGTCATTACCTCGGCGAGAGCGATCGCTCCCTGGCTGCCGTGCAGTTCACCGCCGCTTACATCAAGGCCTTCGACGAAGAAACCGCCAAGGCCAAGGATTCTGCCGAGCTGATCGCGGCGATGAAAAAGCGCTTCCCGACCCTGGGTGATGAAAGCACCCTGGAACTGAGCGCCAAGGTCGCCAAGGGCGAGATGAAGTGGTAGCCCGCCTCAACTGAAATCCAACAAGCTCAACCCACTGGAGAACGTCATGAGCAAAATCGCAATCATCGGTGCCACCGGTCGTGCCGGTAGCCAACTGCTGGAAGAAGCCCTGCGTCGTGGTCACAGCGTTACCGCCATTGCCCGCGACACGGCGAAAATCGGCCAGCGTGCCGGTGTGGTCAGCAAGAACGTCGACGCCCTCGATGCCGCTGCACTGCAAGCTGCCGTCAAGGGGCATGACGTGGTAATCAGCGCGGCGCATTTCGCCACGCTACCGGCCAGCGCGGTCGTCGGGCCGGTGAAAGGGGCCGAGGTAAAACGCTTGCTGGTAGTGGGCGGGGCCGGTTCGCTGTTGTTGCCTGACGGAACGCGGGTGATCGACAGCAAAGGTTTTCCGGACGCGTACAAAGCCGAAGCCAGCGCCGGTGCCGAGTTCCTGGGGAACCTGCAACAGGAAAAGGATCTGGACTGGACCTTCCTGTCGCCATCGGCGGAATTTGTCGAGGGCGAACGCAGCGGAAAATTCCGCATCGGCCAGGATAATTTGCTGGTGAGCAGCGAAGGGCGTAGCTGGATCACATTCGCCGATTATGCGATTGCGATGCTCGACGAAGTGGAAGCGCCGAAGCATTCGCGGCAGCGCTTTACAGTCGGGTACTGACACCGCAATCCATGTAGGAGCTGCCGCAGGCTGCGATCTTTTGATTTTGCTTTTTTAAAAACAAGATCAAAAGATCGCAGCCTGCGGCAGCTCCTACAGGTGGCGGTTCAGCGCGACTGCGCCTGCTTTACCAACCAGCCCATCAATTCACGTAACTTCGGCGAAGGTCCGGGTTTTTCGGGGAACACTAGGTAATACGCCAGTCCTGTCGTCACCTTCAATTCGAATGGCATGACCAGCCGCCCGGCGTTCAGGTCATCGCCGATCAGCGACCAGTCGCCAATCGCCACACCCGTTCCCTGGGACGCCATCGACATCGCCAGGTCCAGTGTTTCGAAATGCTGGCCCTTGCCGACATTGGTCAAATGCACATCCGCGGCTTTCAACCAGGCCTTCCAGTCCCGCTCGTCGCGGGTCGGATGCAGCAACAGGTGCTGTTGCAGATCGGACGGAGTCTGCAGGGGCATGGGGCCTTCGAGCATCGGTCTGGAACACACAGGCGTAAGTTGTTCGTCGAAGAGTTTTTGCGACATCAATGAATCGTCCGGCGGTGCGCCGTACATCACCGCTGCATCGAATTGCTCGCGATGAAAATCCACCCCATGCTTGACCGTGGTGGTCAGTTCCACCGGCACGTCCGGGCGTTCCCTTTGCCATTGCAACAGACGCGGCAGCAACCAGCGCATGACGCAGGTCGGTGCCTTGAGCTGCAGGGTTTCACGCTTCTCGCCGATCTGCTCAACGGCCTCGTCGATCAGGCCGAAAATCTGCTGGACCCGGGGTAGCCATTCCCGTCCCTCGGCTGTCAGGTCCAGGCCTCGGGCCAGGCGGATGAACAACTCATAACCCAGATGATCTTCCAGCCCGGCGATCTGCCGACTCACCGCGCCCTGGGTGATGTGCAGTTGTTCGGCGGCCCGGGTGAAATTGCAGCACTGCGCGGTAATCAGAAAGGTGTGCAGCGCCGGCAGGGGAGGCAGTCGTTTCATTGGGATCCAAGGTATGACGTGAGGACATGGCTAGTATGACTTTTTATCCATTGTTGCGGCTACCTGTCGCCCGTTCCAATGAGGCCATTCCACGGACCCTGTGGGAGCGGGCTTGCTCGCGAAAGCGGTCTTGCATTCAACATTGATGTCGGTTGATACACCGCTTTCGCGAGCAAGCCCGCTCCCACAAGGGACCTTGTGTCTCAAACGAACAAAAAGGGCAAAGACATGGCGACGTGCGGCGAAGTATTGGTCAAGTTACTCGAAAACTACGGAGTCGAGCAGGTGTTCGGCATTCCGGGGGTTCACACCGTGGAGCTGTATCGCGGGCTGGCCCGTTCGAGCATCAACCACGTCACGCCGCGTCACGAACAGGGCGCCGGCTTCATGGCCGACGGCTACGCCCGCACCAGCGGCAAACCGGGTGTGTGCTTCATCATCACCGGCCCTGGCATGACCAACATCACCACCGCCATGGGCCAGGCCTACGCCGATTCGATCCCGATGCTGGTGATCTCCAGCGTGCAATCGCGCAGCCAGTTGGGCGGCGGTCGCGGCAAGCTGCATGAGCTGCCGAACCAGGGCGCACTGTGTGCCGGTGTCGCGGCGTTCTCCCACACCCTGATGTCGGCGTCGGAATTGCCGGGCGTGCTGGCTCGCGCCTTCGCGCTGTTCCAGGCTGGCCGTCCGCGTCCGGTGCACATTGAAATTCCGCTGGATGTCCTGGTTGAAGACGCCGACGACCTGCTCAGCAGCCTGCCGGTCAACATTGACCGCGCCGGTGCTTCGCCGAACGCCGTGTCGCGCATGACTGAATTGCTGGCCGGCGCCAAGCGTCCGCTGATTCTCGCCGGTGGTGGTGCCATCGACGCAGCGTCCGAGCTGACGGAACTGGCCGAACTGCTGGACGCGCCGGTCGCCCTGACCATCAATGCCAAGGGCATGCTCGCCTCCGGCCACCCGCTGCTGATCGGTTCGACCCAGAGCCTGGTCGCCACCCGTGCGCTGGTCGCCGAGGCCGATGTGGTCCTGGCCATCGGCACCGAACTGGCCGAGACCGATTACGACGTGACCTTCGCTGGCGGCTTTGAGATTCCAGGCCAACTGCTGCGCGTTGACATCGACCCGGACCAGACCGTGCGTAACTACCCGCCGCACGTGGCCCTGGTGGCCGACTCGCGCAACGCCGCCCAGGCTTTGCTCAGCGCCCTGTCGCACAAATCCCTGGCCGAGCGCAGCAACGATTGGGGCCAGGTACGCGCCGCACGTCTGCGTGAAGACCTGGCCGCGACCTGGGACGCACCGACCCTGGCCCAGACCCGCTTCCTCGAAACCGTTCTGCAGGAATTGCCGGACGCTGTGTTCGTCGGCGATTCGACCCAGCCGGTCTACACCGGCAACCTGACGTTCAACCCGGAGCGCCCGCGTCGCTGGTTTAACTCGTCCACCGGTTACGGCACCCTCGGTTACGCCTTGCCGGCCGCGATTGGCGCCTGGCTCGGCGGCAGCGCTGAAAACGGTGCCCGCCCGCCGGTGGTGTGCCTGATCGGCGACGGTGGCCTGCAATTCACCCTGCCGGAACTGGCCAGCGCCGTCGAAGCGCGGACCCCGGTGATTGTGCTGCTGTGGAATAACCAGGGCTACGAAGAGATCAAGAAGTACATGGTCAACCGCGCCATCGAGCCGGTCGGCGTGGACATCTACACCCCGGACTTCATCGGTGTGGCCAAGGCCTTGGGTTGTGCGGCCGAAGCGGTCAGCAGTGTCGAGCAACTGCGCGGCGCATTGCGTATGGCCACCGATCGCCAGGGCCCGACCCTGATTGAAATCGACCAGGCCAAGTGGATGCAGGCGGTATCGAAATGACGCTTCCTACGACTCTGGATGGTCTGTACATCAACGGCCAATGGTCGGCCGGTAACGAACACCTGCGCGTGATCAACCCGGCGACCGAAGCCCTGTTGACCACTGTCAATGGTGGCGATGAGCGCGCCGTTGATCAAGCGGTGAGCGCGGCGACCCAGGCGTTCGCCGACTGGTCGAAAACCACGGGTGCCGAACGCGGCGCGATCCTGCGCAAAATCGCCGCGGGTGTGCAGGCCAATCGTGAAAAATTGATGCACTTGCAATCGAGCAACAACGGCAAGCCGCAATTCGAAGCAGCGATCGACGTCGATGACGTGATTGCCACGTTCGAGTACTACGCCGGTCTGGCCGAAGGGCTGGATGCGAAACAGGACAGCGCCATTGAGCTGCCGACTGACGACTTCAGCGCTCGCCTGCGCCGTGAACCTTGCGGTGTAGTCGGCTTGATCGTGCCGTGGAACTTCCCGATGGTCACCACCGCGTGGAAACTCGCCCCGGCCCTGGCCGCCGGTTGCTGTGTGGTGCTCAAGCCTTCGGAAGTGACGCCGCTGCCGGAGCTGGAACTGGCAACGATCATTGCTGAAGCCGGTTTGCCGGCGGGTGTGTTCAATCTGGTGTGCGGCACCGGCCTGGCCGTTGGCGCGCCGTTGTCGGCGGATCCGCGGATCGCGAAAATTTCCTTCACCGGCAGCAACGCGGTCGGCGTGCAGGTCATGCAGCGGGCGGCGGAAACCGTCAAAGGCGTGAGCCTGGAGTTGGGCGGCAAATCATCGCTGCTGGTGCTGGCCGATGCCGATCTCGACATGGCGGTGGAAGTGGCCTGCGGCGGTGGTTTCTTCAACGCCGGGCAGATGTGTTCCGCTACCAGTCGCGTGCTGGTTGCCGATGAGCTGGCCGACGAATTCCTGACCCGTGTGAAGGCTCGTGCCGAAGCCATTCGGGTCGCCGACCCGTTCGACCCGAACGTGGAGATGGGCGCGCTGGTCAATCAGGCGCAATACCAGCGCGTGCTCGGTCACATCGATCGCGGTTTGAGCGCCGGCGCCAAGCTGGTTTGCGGTGGCAATCGCCCGGCCGACCTGCCACGCGGATATTTTTTGCAGCCGACGGTTTTCACCGAAGTGCCCCTCGACAGTGCGTTGTGGTGTGAAGAGATTTTCGGCCCGGTGATCTGCGTGCGCAGTTTTGCCTCTGAAGCCGAGGCGATTGCCCTGGCCAACGACAGCCAGTTCGGCCTGGTCGCCAGTGTGGTGACGCGCAATGCACAGACCGCCGACCGCGTCGCCAACGCTTTGCAGGCGGGGCTTGTGTGGATCAACGCACCACAGGTGATCTTCCCGCAGACCGCCTGGGGCGGCTACAAGCAGAGCAGCATCGGCCGCGAATTGGGGCCGTGGGGCTTGCAGGCTTTCCAGGAAATCAAACACGTGATTCGGGCTGTCTGACGCTCATTCCTGTGTAGGAGCGAGCCTGCTCGCGATGGACGTCAACGATGACGTGGGGCGCCTGTATGTGCGCGGCGCCCTTGCACCCATCGCGAGCAAGCTCGCTCCTACATGAGGCATGCGCTGGCGTCATGGCTTCAATGAGTTTTTATCGATAGTCAGGTGTTTTACACGACCTCAGGATGAACTTGCTGGTTCAGCCAAGCCCCCGAAAATACGGGGGATAACGCTGGTCCAGTCGCGCGGATGCAACAGTTTCGACCTGCCTCATACCTACAAAAACAAAGGGAGTCCGTAATGGGCGAGCATGATCTGAACAGACGTCAATTTATCAAGACCGTGGGCGTAGCCTCGGTTGCAGCGGCAGCCATGAGCATGCCTTTCATCAAGGCCAATGCCAGCGACACACGCTTTGCCGGCAAGACCCTGCGTTTGCTGACCTGGTCCGACGACACCGGCCTGGCTGCACTGCGCAACATCGCCGCGACGTTCGAAGACAAGTACGGCTGCAAGGTCATCGCCGACCGCACCGGCAGTACCTCGGAAATGGTCGCCAAGCTCAAGGCCGGCGGTGATCGTCCGCAGTACGACATCATCACCCTGGCAGGCGTCGGCGCCGAAGGTCTGGCCGCCGCCAACCTGCTGGAGAAACCCGACCTCAACCGCATTCCCAACCTCGTCGATGTACCGGAGAAATACCGCACCGGCGCCAATGGCCACGGTATCGGTTACCTGCTGTGGTGCAACAGCCTGGTCTACAGCACCCGCACCCAGAAAGAAGCCCCGACCAGCTACGCCTCCCTGTGGGATGCCGACGCGGCACCGAACATCTTCCTGCCGCCGCCGAACTGGACCGAGGCCATGGACCTGATCATCATCGCCGCCAAACTGGCCGGTGGTGACGAACACAACATTGAACCTGGCTTCAAGAAACTCGCCGAGCTGAAAGATCGCGTGGTGACCCTGGGCGAGAACCCGAACCAGATCGCCGAACTGTTCCGCACCGGTTCCCTGGACATGGGTGGCCTGTACGCACCGGCCTTCTTCCCGAAACAGATCCGTGATCCGAACTACGGCCTGGGCGCCACGTTCGGCATGAAGGAAGGTTTCTACACCGACCTGATGCTGTCGGTGATGCCGAAGAACCGTCCGGGCGATACCGATATGGCCTACGCCTTCATCAACCACTCTCTGGACCCGCTGGTGCAGGGCAAGATGGCTGAAGACATCTACAACGGCCCGGTCAACGCCAAGGCGATCATCTCCGCCGAAGCACGCAAGAGCCCGTACATCCTCACGCCGGAGCAGATCGCCGAGAAGGCGATCATGCACGACAACGCCTTCCTGGCGACTGTGCATGACCAATGGATTCGTCGTTACACGGAAATCTTTTCTTCCTGATCGAGTGACGCTCGCAAGACCTTGAAGCACCACAAATCAAATGTGGGAGCGGGCTTGCTCGCGAATGCGGTGTGACATTCAACATTGATGTCGGCTGACACGGCCTCTTCGCGAGCAAGCCCGCTCCCACATTAGAAACGCTGTGCTTTCAGGTCTTGTGTTTGTCAGCTGCTTTCCATTGACGAGACCCTTGCTATGGAACACCAACCTCTGACTCATCCGTTGAGCGCCGCCCCCGTGCGCGCTGTTCGGGGTGTTTCGCCAACGGCGCGCGCCTGGCTTTTCCTCACGCCGTCGATGCTGTTTCTCGGCGTGCTGATCGCCGCGAGCCTGCTGGTACTGCGCATGAGCGTGGGCACCAAGGGCGCGGAATGGTCCGGCTTCAGCCTGGCCAGTTACGCCCAGTTGCTGGAACCCTATTACCTCAAGTCGCTGATGCTGACCCTGCGCCTGGCGCTGATCAGCGCGGTGATCGCAGTGATCCTGGCGATCCCGGTGGCCTACACCATGTCGCGCCTGACCTCGCCGTTCGTGCGACGGATTTTCCTTGCGGCGGTGTTACTGCCATTGCTGGTCAACCTGCTGCTGCAAAGCTACGGCTGGCTGGTGATCCTCGGCCCTGGTGGCATGCTCAACCAGGCCCTGATGGGCCTGGGCCTGATCAAGCGCCCGATCATGCTGTTGTACAACCAGAACGGCGTGTTGATGGGCCTGGTGCAAACCGCCTTCCCGCTGGCCGTGTTGCCGATTGCCAGCGCCATGCGCGGCGTCGCTCGCAGCTACGAAGAAGCTGCCGCCACCCTGGGCGCCAGTCGCTTCCAGGTGTTCCGCCAGGTGGTATTGCCGATGAGTCTGCCGGGGATCATTACCGGTGCGACCCTGGTGTTCGCCTACAACGCCAGCAGTTTCGTGGTGCCCTTGCTGCTCGGTGGCCGGCGCGTGCCGATGCTGGCGGTGATGGTGCATGACCAGATCGCCCCGCTGATGAACTGGCCCGCAGCGTCCGCTGCCGGTGTGGTGCTGATCGTCACCACCCTCGCGATCATGACCCTGTCCGAATACATCACTGGCCGTCGTCGGCGCATGCTGGAGGCTTCGCAATGAGTACCCTGATCAAGAAGCGCCAGTTGTTGCCCGGTGATACCGGCAAGTTTGCCGGCATCCTTTCGGGCTTCATCCTGCTGTTGGCGGTGTTGCCGATCCTGACCATGATCGTGATGTCGTTCAGCGGCGCGTCGAACCTCGACTTCCCGCCGAGCAGCTACAGCCTGCAATGGTACAAGGCCGCCTGGCACACCTTCGTGTCGCCGGACGCCAGTGATGTGCTGAGCCTTGGCCAAGCGATGTCCACCAGCTTGCTGGTGTCGTGCCTGACCATGATTTTCGCCACGATCATCGCGGTGCCGGCGGCCTACGCGCTAACCCGCTGCGAGTTCCGCGGCAAGGCTGTGGCGCTGCAACTGATGTCGTTGCCACTGGTGTTCCCGATGGTGGTGTTGGGTCTGGCGTTGTTGCTGGTGTTCGACAGCCTGCCGTTCCACATGACCACCTCGCGCCTGGTGATTGCCCATGTGATTCTCGCCTTGCCGTTCGTGGTGAAAAACTGCACGGCGGCGATGCTTTCCATCGGCACTGAAGTTGAAGAAGCCGCGCAAATGCTCGGTGCTTCGCCGATGCGGGCGATTGTCGATGTGGTGGTGCCGTTGATGAAGTCGGGGATCCTGGCGGGCATGCTGCTGGCGTTCATCGTCTCGTTCAACGAATTCACCGTGACCTATTTCCTCTACACCATCGACGTGATGACCGTGCCGATCTGGATGTACAGCCGCACCGTGTCTTCGCTCGACCCAACCGTATTTTCGTTTGCCGTGCTGATCGTGCTGATCGACTTCGTCCTGATCTGGGCGCTGGAGAAGCTGGTTGGTGAAGGTGGCGTTTCGTTCTGATTTCTTGAGGTGCTTCTTATGTCTGGTCTGATTCTGGAAAACGTCGAGAAACATTACGGCTCGGCCTGCGCGGTAACCGATGTGAACCTGCATTTGCCCGAGGGCAAACTGGTGTGTTTCCTCGGCCCTTCGGGCTGCGGCAAAACCACCTTGCTGCGCATGATCGCCGGCCTTGAAACCCTGACCGGTGGCGAGATCCGCCTGGACGGCGAAGACATCGGCAACACCCCGGCGCACCTGCGCAACTTCGGCATGGTGTTCCAGTCCCTGGCGTTGTTCCCGCATATGACGGTCGGGGAGAACATCGCCTATCCGCTGAAACTGCGCGGGGTCAGCAAGGCCGATCAGCATGCGCGGGTGGTGGAGTTGCTGGAGCTGATCCAGCTGCAACAGATGATCAATCGCCCGGTTGCCAAGCTGTCCGGCGGCCAACGCCAGCGCGTGGCGATTGCCCGTGCGATTGCCTCGCACCCGAAAATCCTCCTGCTGGACGAACCGTTGTCGGCACTGGACGCCAAGCTGCGCGAGTCGATGCAGGTGGAAATCCGTCAGCTGCAACAACGCCTGAACATCACCACCATCATGGTGACCCACGACCAGCGCGAGGCCATGACCATGGCCGATATCGTGGTCGTATTGGGTGAACACAAGGTGCAGCAGGTGGGCACGCCGATCGAGATCTACCGGCACCCGGCCAACGAGTTCGTCGCGGACTTCATCGGTTCGGGCAACATCTTCCCGGCCACGGCGCTGGGCAACGGTAAGGTCAGCCTGCCGGGCGGGGACGCGCTGCAAGTGCCGATCTGCAGCAGCATTGTGGTCGGTGAGAAGGTGAAGATGCTGATTCGCCCGGAAGACCTGCAACTGTCCGCACCCCAGGCGACCGCGGGCAACCGTCTTCTGGGCAAGGTGACGTTCGTGCGCGATATCGGCGCGACCATCGAGACCACGGTGGAGTGTTCCGGGGTATCGTTTACCGCGCTGAGCACGCCGTGCCAGGGCTTTGGCCTGAGCGTTGGGCATCCGGTGTCGGTGACCTTGCCGGTGGAGGCTTGCCGGGTACTTGGGGCCTGATCCTGGACTTGTAGTGCCTGAGCTGGCCTCTTCGCGGGCAAGCCCGCTCCCACAGGGGATTATTGGTGGTCACACAAAATGTGTGAACACCGACGATCCCTGTGGGAGCGGGCTTGCCCGCGAAGGCGTCGGTAGTCGCACCGAAAACTCCGGATCAGACGCTCAACCGCAACCGCGCCAGATCCCTCAACGGCGGCGCCCCAAACAACCGGCTGTACTCCCGGCTGAACTGCGAAGGGCTTTCATACCCGACGCGATACCCCGCCGCCGAAGCTTCCAACCCTTCGGCCAGCATCAACCGCCGCGCTTCCTGCAGGCGTAACTGCTTCTGATACTGCAACGGACTCATCGCCGTCATCGCCTTGAAGCGGTGATGCAGCGTCGATACGCTCAGGTTCACCTCCTTCGCCAGATCATCGATGCGCAACGGTTGTTCGAAATTGCCGTTGAGCCATTTGATCGCCTGGCTGATGCGATGGCTCTGACTGTTGGTGATGGCGATTTCGTACAGCCGATGCCCTTGCTTGCTGCGCAACAATCGATAGAGGATCTCCCGGCGAATCAGCGGCGCCAGCATGGCGATGTCTTTCGGCGTGTCCAGTAAGCGTGCCAAGCGCAGCACGGCGTCGAGCATGGCGGTGTCGAGCCGCTCGACATATAGCCCGCGCCCGGTCGGCCGGGTGGGCACGCCGAGGGGGCCGGCGTCGGCGATCAGTGCGGTGATTTCCGCCGGGTCGATGTCCAGGCGCAAGGCCAGGATCGGTTCCTCGGCCGAGACATCCACCACCCGTCCACTCAGCGGCATCGAGACCGAGACCACCAGATAGTTCAACGGGTCGTAATTGAAGTATTCATCGGCCAGCCGAACTTCCTTGCGCCCCTGGGCCATGATGCACAGCGCCGGTTGCGCCAGCCCGGGGGCGAACTCATGGGACTGGCTGTGGCGTGACATGAATAGCGAGCCGATGGCCGTGGCATAACTGCCATCTTCGGCGGTGTTACGGCGGATGATCGCCGCCAGTTCCGCGCGCTGCTTTTCCATGTCGGTGTCCAGCGGGGCTTGAAAGTGATCGAGCGACGACATGCGAGGCATCCTCGGCAAGGCATGGAAGGAATGGAGCAGAGCATAAGTTTGTGCAAGCGGCAGCGGTAGACACATCCTGCCGGATGCTTGCCTGATTCTGCACGAGGTGGCTTCTATCCCTGCGCATATTCAGCGCCCAGTCAGACTGCCTGACGCCACCCAAACCCTGTAGGAGCTGCCGAAGGCTGCGATCTTTAGATTTTGTTTTTAAGATCAAAAGATCGCAGCCTTCGGCAGCTCCTACATGACAGAACCGTGACAGGGTTTTACCGCTTGTTACAGGCTTGTCATGCAGTTTCGCAGGATTGTGCAACGCACCGGCAGGAATCGACTAACGAGACAGGCGTCGCGGCCCTTAACCTTTGATCCTGTCGCAGCCCGTCCCCCGGCTGCCACGCGACTCCCCGGGAGGGTTGAACATGTCCACGCAGATCCCCGTCAGTCATATGGCCTTCGTTCGAGCGCGCGCCGGGCGTTCGGAGGAACTCGGTGTGCGCCTCAGCGCCCTGATCGAACCATCCCGTGCAGCGCCAGGCTGCCTGAGCTTTGCCTTGCAGCATTCGCAATGCGATCCGCAGCTGTGGCTGGTGTCCGGTTTCTGGAGCAATCAACAAGCAATGACCGCGTACTTCAGCACGCCGGCGATGGAGATTTTTGCCGAGCTGGTGCAGGAACTGGTGGTCAACAGCCTGGATTTCCACACCTTCAAGGATGTCTCGGCGGCGCAGGCCCTGGGGCAGTCCACGGTGGCGGTACACAAACTGGCCGGTTGAGGGTTTAATGACGGCATTCTCAACCAGCCAGGATGCGCGACATGGCACGTAAAGCCTTTGAACACTTCGAAGCTGTTTCCGCTGTAGTACCGGGCGAGGGTGGTTACCACGCCGCTATCGCTGTCAAGGCGCTGGGTGGTTCCGGCGCCCCGCGTTTTCACAAAGTGCTGGAAGGCCAGACCTTCAAGACCGCTCACGAGGCCGATGATGCGGCCGCCAAGGAGCTGACCCGCCTCAAGGACGTCAAGGAAAACACCGACCTGCTCTGGTGATCACTTCACCGCCCCCGGGCGGTACATCTTGAACAATGCCTCAGGCCCCAGCTGGAAATAATCCGCCGGCCCGCCGCCGCGCAGAATCGGTTCTGCCGCGGCGGTGTCGTATACCCCATCCTTCAACAGCCATTTGGCGATATGCACGGCGACCACTTCGCCGAGGATCAGCCAGCTCGGCACCACATTGCCGTCCGCCCGTTGCAACTGGATGATCTGCGTGACCTTGCATTCGAATGACACCGGGCTCTCGGCCACCCGTGGCACTTGAATGACCTTCGAGGCTGCGGTTGTCAGCCCGGCCAGTTCGAACTCGTTGACCTCAGGCTTGACCATGGCGCTGCTCTGGTTCATCTGCTCGGCCAGCGGCCGGGTGGCCAGGTTCCAGGCGAACTCGCCGGTTTGCTCGATGTTGTTCAGGCTGTCTTTGCGCCCGACGCTGGAAAAACCAATGATCGGCGGGATGTAGTTGAAGGCGTTGAAGAAACTGTAGGGCGCCAGGTTCAAGCGGCCCTCGGTATCCTGCGAAGAGATCCAGCCGATGGGACGCGGGCCGACGATGGCGTTGAACGGATCGTGGGGCAGGCCGTGGCCGTTGGCGGGTTCGTAGAAGTGGATGTCGTCGGACATGGGGTGGGATTTCCAGAGCTTGCGGGGAGACGTGCATGGTGCAAGCACGCGGGGCAGATTTCCAGTCGGATTCGGTACTTGGAATGATGAGGTCCAATGTGGGAGCGGCGGTGCGACGATTCGACTTGCTCGCGAAAGCGGTGTGCCAGTCACATTGATGTTGGATGGGCCACCGTCTTCGCGAGCAAGTCGAATCGTCGCACCGCCGCTCCCACAGGTTTTATGTGATTGCCAGACTTTGTGTTCCCCCCCCCAAAAAATGACTAAGCCCGGCCGAGGCCGGGCTGTGAATTTCCCTCCACATTCAGCCGATAGCTTCTGCGCTGCCGGTTTTGTCGAAGCCATCGGAGGCATAGGTGCCCGAATGGGCGTGTTCGATGGCCGCGCTGGTGCCGGAGCCGTAGGAGGCCGAACCGGTCTTGTCGTAGCCGTCGGCTGCAAAGGCATTGGCAGCCAGCACGGAAAGGGTCAGGGCAAGGATCAATCGGGTTTTCATGACAGGTACTCCAGGTACGTTCGCTATGGGTACGTTCAGACACTCCTTCGAGGCCTGTAACGGATATACGTGCGTCCTGTAGATATGGATGCACTCAGCAGCAGGCTGCTGCCGGTGCATTAACCGATGATTATCCTGGTGGAGGGGGAGACGAATGGTGCCCTTCGCGAAACCGTCCGCGAAGGGCCTGGCGCTCACCGTTGCAGTGAGCGTCGGTTGGTGATCAGTCGGTGACGATCCGCGAATGCTTGCGGGTGTCTTTCATGGTGACGTAAACCAGCAATGACACGGCAATGCACGCGGTAACGTACCAGTAGTAGCCCGTCTCCATGCCGATGCTCTTGAACCACAGCGCGATGTATTCAGCGGTGCCGCCGAAGATCGAGACGGTCAGTGCGTACGGCAGGCCTACGCCCAGGGCGCGGATTTCGGTCGGGAACAGTTCGGCTTTGACCACCGCGTTGATCGAGGTGTAGCCGCTGACGATGATCAGCGCCGCCATGATCAGGAAGAACGCGCCCCACCAGGTCTGGATGGTGTGAAGGGTGGTGAGGATCGGCACGGTGAACAGCGTACCCAGAATGCCGAAGGCAATCAGGATCGGCCGGCGACCGATTTTATCCGACAGCCCGCCGATGATCGGTTGCAGGCACATGAACAGGAACAGCGTGGCGGCGGAAATGGTGGTGGAGTCGGAAATGCTCATGCCGACGGTGTTCACCAGGTATTTCTGCATGTAGGTGGTGTAGGTGTAGAACGCCAGGGTACCGCCCATGGTCAGGCCGACCACGGTCATCAGTTCCTTGGGGTGACGCATCAAGGTGCGCATGGCGCTTTCCTTGGCTTTTTCTTTCTTGGTGAAGGACTCGGTTTCTTCCATGCCGCGACGCAGGTACAACGCAACCACGGCACACAGCGCGCCGATGGCGAACGGAATGCGCCAGCCCCAGGCGTAGAGCTCTTCGGTGGTCAGCAGTTGTTGCAGCACGATCAGCACCGCCAGGGCGATGAGCTGGCCGGAGATCAACGTCACGTACTGGAAGCTGGAGTAGAAGCCGCGACGTTCCTTGGTCGCCATCTCGCTGAGGTAAGTGGCGGAGGTGCCGTATTCGCCACCCACCGACAGGCCTTGCAGCAAGCGCGCGAACACCAGCAGGATCGGTGCGCCGATGCCGATGACTTCATAGCTCGGGCTCAGGGCGATCAGCAGCGAGCCGAAGCACATCAGGTACACCGAAGCCATCAGGGCCTTTTTGCGCCCGACCTTGTCGGCATACAGACCCATCAGCCAGCCACCGATCGGACGCATCAGGAAGCCCACGGCGAAGATCGCGGCGGTGTTGAGCAGTTGGGCGGTGGTGTCGCCTTTGGGGAAGAAGGTCTTGGCGAAGTACAGGGAGAAGGCGGCATAGACGTACCAGTCGTACCACTCGACCATGTTGCCGACCGAACCGCTGAAGATCGATTTGATGCGGCTGGAAGTGCTTCTTTCTTTGGCCGGCACGGCAGCCGACCCGAGCGGCAGGGAGTTGGAGTTATCCATTGAAGGATCCTTCATTTAATTGTTTTTGTGGAGCGCGATTAAACGCAGCCTGTAGGGGCTATAGCAGGAGCTGTGCCAACGGGGAGAGGGCCGGTTTAGAGGGGTAGTGGTGTTTTTATGAGCGGAAATCCGCCTATAGAAGTTTGACGGTGAGCGGAAAATTGCTGATTCGAATCGTGGATTTGTGATGCCTGCACTGGCCTCTTCGCGGCCAAGCCCGCTCCCACAATGACCGAGTTGAACGCAGATTGTTGAGCACGACACAGAACCTGTGGGAGCGGGCTTGGCCGCGAAGAGGCCAGTTCAGACGCTACAGGAACATCTCTCTGCTCAACCCATGCCGCTGCATCTTTTCATTGAAGGTCCGGCGTGGCAGTTGCAGTTCTTCGAGCACCGCTTTTACATCGCCCTTGTGCCGGGTCAGTGCCGCACGCAGGCATTGCGCCTCGAACGCTTCCTGCTGCGCCGCCAGTGACTGGCCGGGCTCGATGCCCAAGGGCTCCGGCTCACCGAGCCCCAATACCTGACGCTCGGCGACGTTCGCCAGTTCGCGCACGTTGCCCGGCCAGTCGTGGCTCAGCAGGTGACTCAACTGCGCGCCGCTCAACGGTGGAAACTTGCGTCCCAGGCGTTCGGCGGCGTTTTGGGCAAAGGATTCGAACAGCAGGGGTATGTCTTCACGGCGTTCGCGCAACGGCGGCAAACGCAACTCGGCGACGTTCAGACGATAGGCCAGGTCCTCACGAAAACGCCCGGCCCGAGCCTCGTCGAGCAGGTCCGGCTTGGTCGCGGCAATGATGCGCAAATCCACGCGGATGCTCTGGTTCGAGCCCAGTCGTTCAAGCTTTTGCTCCTGCAACACCCGCAGCAATTTCACCTGCTGGGCCAACGGCATGCTTTCGATTTCATCGAGAAACAGCGTGCCGCCGTCGGCGTACTCCAGCTTGCCGATGCGCTTGCCGGACGCCCCGGTGAACGCGCCGCTCTCGTGGCCGAACAGCTCGGCCTCGAACAATTGCTCGGGAATGGCCGCGCAGTTGAGTGCGACAAAGGGCTTGTCGGCCCGCGGCCCGAAGTCGTGCAGGCAACGCGCGACCAGTTCCTTGCCGCTACCGGTTTCGCCGCGAATCAGCACGTTGACCGGCAGTGCTGCCAGGTCCAGCACCTGCCGACGCAGGGTCTGCAACCCCCGGGACACGCCGAGCAGCGTGGCATCCAGTTTGGCGCGGTTGTCCGCCTGCTCGTGCAGCGCGCGGTTTTCCAGCACCAGCCGGCGTTTGTCGAGGGCGCGACGCAGGCTGCCGAGCAGGGTTTCCGGGCTGAAGGGTTTTTCGAGGAAATCGTAGGCACCGTCGCGCATGGCCTCGACGGCCATCGGCACATCGCCGTGGCCGGTCAGCAGGATCACCGGCAAATCGGCATCCCGGCGTTGTACTTCGGCGAGCAGTTCCAGGCCGGTCATGCCGGGCATGCGCACGTCGCTGAGAATCACCCCGGCAAAATGCCTGGGCAATTGCGCCAGACATTCATCGGCGCGGCTGAACAGCTGCACCTCGAAACCCGACAGGCTCAACCATTGCTCGACGGCACTGCGAATGCTGCTTTCGTCGTCGACCACGATCACTGAGTTCAGCATGGTTCATGCACCTCCAGGTCGATGGGCAAGGTCACGGTGAACACCGCCCCTTTGTCATGATTTTCGGCACTCAGGCGCCCGCCGGACTCGTGAACGATGGCGAACGACACCGCCAGCCCGATACCCAGGCCTTCACCCACCGGCTTGGTGGTGAAGAACGGATCGAAGACCTTGGACAGGTTTTCTTCAGCGATGCCTCCACCGTTGTCGATCACGCTCAGGCGCCACAATTGTTCGTCGGCTTCGAGGCGAATTTCCAGGCGTTTGCAGGGTTTGTCCTGCATCGCATCGAGGGCGTTGCGCAGCAGGTTGATCAGCACCTGTTCCAGGCGAATCGCATCGCCACGCACCCAGGCCGGGCGGGTCAGGTGCAGTACGGTGCTGACCTGTTCGTCGCGCAGCCGGGTGTCGAGCAGTTGCAGCGACTGGTCCACTACCGCCGCCAGGTCCAGGCGTTCGCGTAAACCGCTGGGGCTCTTGCGGGCGAAGGTTTTCAGGTGGCCAGTGAGGGCGGCCATGCGGGTGAGCATTTCATCCACCGGTTTGAGCGCCTTGTAGGCGTCGTCGACCCGGCCGTGGTCGAGCAGCAGTCTCAGAGTAGCAAGCTGCATGCGCTGGGCGGTGAGCGGCTGGTTGATCTCATGGGCCAGGGCGGCGGACATCTGCCCCAGCGCCGCGAGTTTGGCCGACTGCACCAGGCCCTCCTGGGCGGTGCGCAGGTCACGGGTACGCTCTTCTACAAGCTGTTCGAGCTCTTCGCGACTGCGTTGACGCAGTTTGGCCAGGCGCCAGCGCTGGTTGAGAAACAGCAGCAGGAACACCAGGGTCAGCCAAAGCCCGGCTGCGGCGAGGGCGGCATTGCGGCTGTCTTCGAAGGCGACCTGCGGACGCCGCAGCAGGTGCAGGGTCCAGCCCTCGGTACTCAGCGGCAGGGATTCCCACAGGTAATCCGCCTTGCCGTCGGGGCCGTCGACCCGAACCAGGTCACTGTTGTCGTCGAAACGTCGCAACGATTGAAACTCAAGCGGCGTCAACGGTTGCTTGTCGTACTGGCGGGTGGCCTTGAGTTCGGCATGATCGCTGTCGCCGAGCGGCTTGAGCAGGCGATAGCGCCAGCCCGGCTGGTTGGCGATGAAGATGATTCCACGTGCGTCGCTGACCAACAGCGTGTCGCTACCCTGACGCCACTCGCGTTCCAGTTCGGGGAATTCCAGTTTCACCACCATGGCACCGAGGAACTGGCCGTCGTCATCGCTGACCGCGCTGGAGAGGAAGTAGCCGGGAATCCCGCTGGTCACCCCCACGGCATAAAAGCGCCCGGTGCCCTGGGTGCGGGTCTGGTTGAAATAGGGGCGGAAACCGTAGTTGTGGCCGACATAACTGCTGGGCAAACGCCAGTTGCTCGCCGCCACGGCCAGACCGGTGCGATCGAGCAGCTCCAGGGTCGAGGATTGGGCGGCGCCGTTGATCTTTTCCAGTTTGCGATTCAGCGCATCCTGTTGCTCGGGACTCACCGCCCCCTTGAGCGCCGAACGCAACTCCGGGTCCAGCGCCAGCACGGCGGGCAGGGCGCGGTACCGTTCGATCAGGGTATGCAGGGACGTGGCATACAGCGCCAGTTGCTGATTGGCGCGAGCCGCGTCTTCGACCATTGACTGGCGCACGGTGTGGCGCATGGCCAGGGTGGCGGCGATGGCGGCACCAGCGATGATCAATAGGGTGTAGAGCGCCAGGCGCAGGGGGCGGGAGGTCGTCAACATGCAGTGAACAACAGGCCAGAATGGGGGAAGGCACCATAGCATGCGAAGGGCGCTCTTCTCTCGCCGGAGTACCGTTATCCGGCCGAAAAAAAACCGGTCTGTCGTTGCCGACAAACCGGTTTTTTCAGCGCAGCCGGGTGCCGTTTATTGCACTTCTACCGCCAGGCTTTCACTGATCTTTTTCTGCCAGATGGCGGGACCGGTGATGTGTACCGACTCGCCCTTGCTGTCGACCGCAACGGTCACAGGCATGTCTTTTACGTCGAACTCGTAGATCGCTTCCATGCCCAGTTCGGCGAAAGCTACCACGCGGGATTTCTTGATCGCTTGCGCCACCAGGTAAGCCGCGCCGCCGACTGCCATCAGGTAGACGGCCTTGTGGTCCCTGATCGCTTCGATCGCGGTAGGGCCGCGCTCGGATTTGCCGATCATGCCCAGCAGGCCGGTTTGCTCGAGGATCTGACGGGTGAACTTGTCCATCCGCGTGGCGGTGGTAGGACCTGCCGGGCCAACTACTTCTTCGCGCACCGGATCGACCGGGCCGACGTAGTAGATGAAGCGACCCTTGAGGTCCACCGGCAGGGTTTCACCCTTGTTCAGCATCTCGACCATGCGCTTGTGCGCAGCGTCGCGACCGGTGAGCATCTTGCCGTTGAGCAGGACGGTCTCGCCCGGCTTCCAGCTCTGTACTTCTTCCGGGGTCAGGGTGTCGAGGTTGACGCGACGGGCCGACGGGCCGGCTTCCCAGACGATTTCCGGGTAGGCGTCCAAAGGTGGCGCTTCCTGGGCAACCGGGCCGGAACCGTCGAGCACAAAGTGCGTGTGACGGGTGGCGGCGCAGTTCGGGATCATGCACACCGGCAGCGAGGCTGCGTGGGTCGGGTAGTCCATGATCTTCACGTCGAGCACGGTGGTCAGGCCACCGAGGCCCTGGGCGCCGATGCCCAGCTGGTTGACCTTCTCGAACAGCTCCAGGCGCATTTCTTCGATGCGGTTCTGTGGGCCACGGGCCTTCAGCTCGTGAATGTCGATGGATTCCATCAACACTTCCTTGGCCATCACGGCTGCTTTCTCGGCGGTGCCGCCGATGCCGATGCCGAGCATGCCCGGTGGGCACCAGCCGGCGCCCATTTCCGGGACGGTTTTCAGAACCCAGTCGACGATCGAGTCGGACGGGTTGAGCATGGCCATTTTCGACTTGTTCTCGGAACCGCCGCCCTTGGCCGCCACGTCCACTTCCACGGTGTTACCCGGAACGATGGAGTAGTGGATGACTGCAGGGGTGTTGTCCTTGGTGTTCTTGCGAGCGCCCGCCGGGTCGGCGAGGATCGAAGCGCGCAGGACGTTTTCCGGCAGGTTGTAGGCGCGACGTACGCCCTCGTTGATCATGTCGTCCAGGCTCATGGTGGCGCCATCCCAGCGCACGTCCATGCCCACGCGGACAAACACGGTCACGATGCCGGTGTCCTGGCAGATCGGACGATGGCCGGTGGCGCACATGCGCGAGTTGATCAGGATCTGTGCCATCGAGTCGCGGGCCGCTGGCGATTCTTCGCGCAGGTAGGCCTCGTGCATCGCCTGGATGAAATCCACGGGGTGGTAGTAGGAAATGAACTGCAGGGCGTCGGCAACGCTCTGAATCAGGTCGTCTTGCTTGATCACGGTCATGAGTCGCGCTCCTCTAAAAGACGGGAACATTCTATAGGGCAGCTGCAAGCCATTAGCGGCAAGCGGCAAGCTGAAGCAATACGCGTACTGCTCTGAACTTGTCGCTTGAAGCTTGAGGCTTGAAGCTGACCCTCAAGGTCACAAGGCACGCCGGGCAAGCTGGCGCGACGCTAAAAAGGCGCGGCAGTATACCGCGCCTCGCGGACAGGCACACCCGCCGGCAGTCAATCGTTGGTCGCATAGGGCGATCCCGAAAATTGAATGGTCATTTATCGGTCACGCCACTAAAGTGACATGCGGTCTGTAGAGTAGGACGCTCTGTCAGTCTCCTTTCATCTGGTGAGTCAACGATTGACCCATAACGCCATCCAGCGCCTGTTGCTCAAACGTTTCGCCCTCGCGGCCGGCACTTATGCCCTGGCATTGCTGTTGCTGTGGCTGGCGTTTTTTACCGGCCACTATGATGCATCGCTTTCCAGTGTCGCCATCGGCAGCGCACTGGTGGTGATCAGCCAGGCCATCCTGTTCTCGGTGTTCTACAGCGGCTGCAACCTGCGCTTCGCCGACACCAGTCTGACCGAGGTGCAAGTCTTGCTGGGGCTGGGCTGGCAAACCTGGCTGATCGCCCATCTGGACGAAGCCCGGGGCGCGTTTCTGGTGTTTTACGTGCTGATCCTGCTGTTCGGCCTGTTCCATCTGTCACGCCGGTCTTTAGTACGATGCGCGCTGCTGGTGTTTTTCAGTTTCAGTGCGATCACGCTGTGGGAGGGCTACCACTTCCAGCTGCCCGACCCGGCCATGGCGTTGTTGCAGGTCTGTGTGCTGTTCATCGTGCTGGTGTGGCTAGTGCTGTATGCCCGCTATGTGCAGGCTTCGCGACAGCGTATGCGCCAGCGACGTTTTGCCTTGCAGGCGCACCAGGACACGTTACGCGGGATGATGCGCCAGCTCGAAGACCTGGTGGCCACCGACGAGCTCACGGGCCTGTTCAATCGACGGCATTTCCTGCGCCTGGCTTCGCGCGAATTGAACGCCATGGACGCCGGTGCCGTGCATGGCCTGGCGCTGATCGACCTCGACCATTTCAAACGCATCAACGACCTGCACGGCCATGCCGCCGGCGATCAGGTGCTGCAAGCCTTTGCCGGCGTTGCCAGCGCGTGCCTGCGCGACGGCGATGTTCTGGCCCGTTACGGCGGTGAAGAGTTCGTGGTACTGCTGCCCGATTGCGATGCCGACAGTCTGACTTCGTGCTGCGAACGGCTGCGCATCGCGTTCACCGATGTCGAGCTGATTGGCCTGAATGTACGTAGCCTCAGCCTGTCCGCCGGCATGACGCTGCTGGAGTTGGGCGACGATCTCGATGACGCCCTGCAACGGGCCGATCAGGCGCTCTATCGCGCCAAGCGTGACGGCCGCAACCGGTGCGCGGCAGCGTGGGAGAACGTCGATGCCTGAGCTGCGGGTCGGCGAGCGCCACTGGTCGGTAGCGGCGGGCAGCAATCTGCTCGACGCGCTGAACCAGAACGGCGTGCCAGTGCCTTACAGTTGCCGCGCCGGTAGTTGCCATGCTTGCCTGGTGCAGTGTGTACAGGGCCTGCCGAGCGACAGCCGCCCCGATGCCCTGAGTGCACAGCAGCGCGAACAAGGCTGGCGGCTGGCGTGCCAGTGCCAGGTGGTCGAGGACTTGCAGGTGCATGCCTTTGACCCGCAAACCGATGGCCATCCGGCCGAAGTCGCGGCGATCGATTGGCTGAGCACCACGGTGCTGCGCTTGCGGGTAATCCCCCAGCGGCCGTTGCGCTACAGCGCCGGTCAGCATCTGGTGTTGTGGGCGGGCAGTGTGGCGCGGCCGTATTCTCTCGCCAGCCTGCCGCAGGAAGACCGTTTTCTGGAGTTTCATCTCGATTGCCGCAAGCCCGGGGAATTCAGCGATGCCGCCCGGCAAATGCGCATCGGCGATCCGATTCGTCTCGGTGAATTGCGCGGCGGTGCCTTGCATTACGACCCTGACTGGCACGCCCGACCGTTGTGGTTGATGGCGGCCGGTACCGGGTTGGGGCCGTTGTTTGGTGTATTGCGCGAAGCACTGCGCCAGGATCACCAGGGCACCATCCGCGTCATCCACCTGGCCCATGATGCCGATGAGCACTACCTGGCCAAGCCCCTGCAAGCCATGGCCGCCAGCCGTCCGAACCTGAGTGTCGAACTCTGGACCCCGGCCGAGTTGCCTGCGGCTTTGGCGCAACTGCGGCTTGTTTCCCGGCAAACCCTGGCCTTACTCTGCGGAGCCCCCGACAGTGTCGACGCCTTTGCCCGGCGCCTGTACCTGGCGGGATTGCCGCGCAATCAACTGCTGGCCGATGTGTTCCTGCCCCGTGGTTGAGCGCTGACTTTTCAGACGCGAGACCTGCCATGACCGATGCCATCGAAGTTGAACGCGAACGCGGCCTGTTGACCCTGCGCCTGAATCGCCCGGACAAGAAAAACGCCCTGACCCGCGCCATGTACAGTCACTTGGCCGAGGCGCTGAAACAGGCCGACAGCGACCCCGGGATCAACGCCGTGCTGATCACCGGTTCTGCCGAATGCTTCACCGCCGGCAACGACATCGCCGATTTCATCCAGCAACCGCCGAGCGGCCTCGACAGCCCGGTGTTCCAGTTCATGCTCAACCTGCTCGAATGCCGCAAACCGGTGATCGCCGCCGTGGCCGGAGCGGCGGTGGGCATTGGTACGACCATGTTGCTGCATTGCGACCTGGTCTACGTCAGCCGCGACGCCCGCCTGCGCATGCCGTTCGTCAACCTTGGTCTATGCCCGGAGTTCGGCTCCAGCCTGATCCTGCCGCGCTTGCTAGGGCAGGCCAAGGCGGCGGAGTTGTTACTGCTGGGTGAAGGTTTCAGCGGTGAACAGGCGGCTGCGTGGGGCATTGCCAATGAAGCCTTGGGCAGTGGCGAAGAGGCCCTGGCCAAGGGGCGGGAGATGGCCTTGCGCTTTGAGTCGCTACCGCCGGAAGCGGTGCGGATCAGCAAGCAACTGATGAAAGCGCCGGATCGGGAACTGTTGCGCAAGGTGATTGAGGAGGAGGGGGCGTTGTTCACCCAGCGGTTGCGCTCGCCGGAAGCCTTGGCGGCGTTGACCGGGTTTATCAAGCGGCATTGAGTTTTCGGTGTCTGGGCCGGCCTCTTCGCGGGCAAGCCCGCTCCCACAGGGTTTTTTGTTGTTTACATATCACAAGACCGCCTCCGGAACCTGTGGGAGCGGGCTTGCCCGCGAAGGGGTCGGATCAGGCAAAACAAAAAATGGATCAGAAAGCAAAAAGCCCCGCCATTCACATGGCGGGGCTTTTGTTTATCAGCAACCGGTCACTCAGACCATCGGGTCGCCAACGTGCAGGATCTTCATGCCGTTGGTGCCGCCGGTGGTGTGGTAGCTGTCGCCCTTGGTCAGGATGACCCAGTCGCCTTTCTGTACTACGCCGCGCTTGACCAGCTCGTCGATCGCTTTCTGGCTGACTTCGTTCGGCGCCAGGGATGCCGGGTCGAACGGGATGGTGTACACGCCACGGAACATTGCCGCGCGAGCCTGGGCTTCGCGGTGTGGGGTGAACGCGTAGATTGGCACCGAGGAGCGGATGCGCGACATGATCAGCGGGGTATAGCCACTTTCGGTCAGGGCGATGATCGCCTTGACGCCCGGGAAGTGGTTGGCGGTGTACATGGTCGCCAGGGCAATGCTCTCGTCGCAGCGCTCGAACTCTTTGCCGATGCGGTGGCTGGAGGTCTTGCTGGTCGGGTGCTTTTCGGCGCCGACGCAGATACGCGCCATGGCCTGAACGGCTTCCAGCGGGTACAAACCGGCAGCACTTTCGGCCGAGAGCATCACGGCGTCGGTGTAGTCGAGCACGGCGTTTGCCACGTCGGACACTTCGGCGCGGGTCGGCATCGGGTTCTGGATCATCGACTCCATCATCTGGGTCGCGACGATCACCGCCTTGTTGTGGCGGCGTGCGTGCAGAATGATTTTCTTCTGGATGCCCACCAGCTCGGCGTCGCCGATTTCCACACCCAGGTCACCACGGGCAACCATCACCGCGTCGGACGCCTTGATCAGACCGTCGAGGGTTTCGTCGTCGGCCACGGCTTCGGCGCGTTCGATCTTCGCCACCAGCCAGGCAGTGCCGCCGGCTTCGTCGCGCAGTTGACGGGCGTATTCCATGTCGGCGGCGTCACGGGGGAAGGAGACCGCGAGGTAGTCGACTTCCATTTCCGCGGCGAGCTTGATGTCGGCCTTGTCTTTTTCAGTCAGGGCCGGAGCGGTCAGGCCGCCGCCGCGACGGTTGATGCCTTTGTGATCGGACAGCGGGCCGCCGATGGTCACGGTGCAGTTCAGTTCGGTGGCCGTGGCAGTATCGACGCGCATCACCACGCGACCGTCGTCGAGCAGCAACTCGTCGCCCACGCCGCAGTCCTTGACCAGGTCCGGGTAGTCGATGCCGACCACTTGCTGGTTGCCTTCGGTCAGAGGATGGCTGGTGGAGAAGGTGAATTGATCACCGATCTTCAGCTCGATCTTCTTGTTGGCGAATTTCGCGATACGGATTTTCGGGCCTTGCAGGTCACCCAGCAGGGCGACGAAGCGGCCGTGCTTGGCGGCGAGGTCACGGACCAGCTTCGCACGAGCCTTGTGCTCGTCGGGGGTGCCGTGGGAGAAGTTCAGTCGGGCGACGTCCAGACCAGCCAGAATCAGCTGTTCGAGAACTTCCGGCGAGTTACTGGCCGGGCCAAGGGTGGCGACGATTTTGGTACGACGGACGGACATGCAAAGACTCCTGAGTTCAAGCGCTGAGTGAGGCTACTATGCTCCGAAGTTGTAGTCATTGTTCGTTTGCACTACTTATTTCTTTCTTTATTGAACCCTGCAACTTTGCGTCCCGGCAGCCTGAAGATTTCCGACCATGGGTCGATACAGCGTTCAAGACAGGAGATTTCCCCATGCGTTTCGTTCTCATTGCCGCCATTGCCATCGGCGCCCTCAGTGTCACGGGTTGCACCCGTTGGTCGATGAACCATCACTTGAACAATGCCTACAGCGCCTACGACCGGGGCAATTGCGAGCAAGTGATGCTCGAACTGTCCAAGGTCGAACGTGACAGCCGCGCGCGGCCTTACGTGTGGCCGGAAGTGTCGATGATGCGCGGCCTGTGCCTTGAGCGGCAGAAGATGTACATCGATGCGGTTCAAACCTATCAGTTCATCATGGCGTCCTATCCCCAGAGCGAATATGCCTACCGCGCCCGTGCCCGCATTGAAACCCTGCAGAGCCTGGGCCACTACCCGACGCGCAGTGCTGCAGCGGCAAAACCGGCGCAGTTCTGACGGCCGTAATCCTCTGATCGCTGGCTCACCGGAGGTGGTGAGCTATAGTCCAGGGAACCGGTTTTAGAGCCTTGCCTCTGAACCGGGGCAACACCTGCGACCGGCACAAGCAGGACTCAGCGCTGTCGGGACTGGCGCACCGGAAGCGGGGAGAGCGGGCAAGACTTATGCATACCCGTTCCGAAGCAGTAGTGCGGCTCTGCTTAAGAGCCTTGCATAGCGAATTTGCACATGTTCACCGACCGCCGAATCGAGCGGCATCAACTGCCGTACTTCCTCAAAGTGTTCAACGGCATCACCGGCAAACCCATTGGCTACCTGGGCAATGTCTCTGAAGACGGGCTGATGTTGATCAGCCTGTTGCCAATGATGATCGGCGCGGACTTCAACCTGCGCCTGAAAATACCCGCCAGCGAAGGTGGCCAGCGGATCATCGACCTGCAGGCCTGTTGTCTGTGGTGCCACGAAGATGCGACCCCCCAACATTACGACGCAGGGTTCAGCCTGCAACGGGCGCCACCGGAATATGGGCAACTGGTGGAAGCGTTGAAGCAGTATTTCAGTTTTCTGCCGTTGCCGGCTTCGGCCTGAGATCAATGGGAACGCGGCTGTGAGTGATTGCCAAGGCTCAGAGTCCGGTTCTTTTCCAGCCCAGGTACCGGGTCACCAGCTCTGCCCCCAACTCGCCGGGCCGCGCGTCCATCACCAACACGCCATGAGCGTTCAAGCGCTCGTGGAGTTCGGCGCGAGCATTGAGGTAGTCCACGGTCCCGCAATAGGCCAGCGCTTCGGGCAAAGTCTGCACCGGCGACTGACGCAGGGCGTCGAGCACGTCTTCGCGCAGGCTCGCGACCAGCACCTGATGCTGCCGGCTCAGACGGTGGACGGCTGAAAGCAGTTCATCGTCGGCCTCTTCGCGCAGGTTGGTCACCAGCACCACCAGTGCCCGGCGTTTTTGCCGTGCCAGCAGTTGCGTGGCCGCGGCTTGATAGTCGGCGCTACGTTGGCTGCTGTTCAAGTCATAGACGGTATTGAGCAGGGTGTTGAGATGGCTGGTGCCTTTTACCGGCGCGAGGTAGCGCGGCTGTTCGCTGGCAAAGGTACTCAGGCCCACCGCGTCGCCCTGACGTAGCGCCACGTAGCTGAGCAACAGGCAGGCGTTGAGTGCGTGATCGAAGTGCGACAGTTCATCATCCTGGCTGCGCATGTACCGGCCGCAGTCGAGCATGAAGATGATCTGCTGGTCGCGTTCGTCCTGATACTCCCGGGCAATCGGCGTGCGCTGGCGGGCGGTGGCTTTCCAGTCGATCTGTCGGAGGCTGTCGCCCTCGCGAAATTCGCGCAATTGATGGAATTCCAGGCCCAGGCCCCGTCGTTGTTTGCGGCGCACGCCAAGCTGGCTGAGCCAGTTGTCCACCGCAAGCAATTGCCCTTCATAGAGGCGGGCGAAGTCGGGGTAGACGCGGGTGGCGTCGGGCAGGTCGAGCATGCGTCTGTCCGACCAGAGCCCCAAGGGGCTTGGCAGGTCGATTTCGCAGCGTTCGAAGCTGAAGTGGCCGCGCTTGAGCGGGCGCAGGCGATAACCCGCCAGGCTGTGCTGGCCGGGCTGCAGCTCGACCGTCAGGGGCAGGTATTCGAAATCCAGGCCCGGTGGCACATGGTCGAAGACTTGTATCTTCAGCGGTTGCGCAAAGTCGTGTTCCAGCGTCAGTTGCACCTCGCTCCATCGCCCCAGCGCCAGGCTGCCGGGTATCTGGCGTTTCAGTCGGGGCGACGGCAAGCGCTTCACGCGCAGCGCATCCAGCAGTGCCAGGGCCAGCAGCGCCAGGAGCAACCCCCAGTTGATCGCCATGAGATTCGCAGGAACCGCGAACTCCAATGCCCGCAAAGTGCCCGACACAATGGTGCAGGCAAGCAGGATCAGCAGCCAGGCGAGCATCAGGCGCGAGGGTTTCACAGGCGCGGCGCCGGCACTTGGTCGAGCATCTGCTGGAGCACCTGATCGACATCCAGGCCCTCGATGTCCAGCTCTGGAGCGATGCGCACACGATGGCGTAGCACGGCCAGGGCGCAGCCTTTGATGTCATCCGGAATCACGAACTCACCGCCGCGCAGCAGCGCACGGGCCCGGGCACATCGCACCAGCGCGATGGAGGCGCGTGGGCCGGCGCCGAGGATCAGGCCGGGCCAGTTGCGGGTGGAACGGGCCAGGCGCACGGCGTAATCGAGCACCTGATCGTCCAGGGCCAGGTCGCTGGCGATGCGTTGCAGGGCCAGTACATCCCTGGCCTGCAACAACGTGCGCATCGGCTGGACATCAAGCATGTCGGCCCGGGTCGAGCGGCTGACCTGACGCACCATGTCCAGCTCTTGCCCGGCATCGGGGTAATCCATGCGCACCTTGAGCATGAAACGGTCCAGTTCAGCCTCCGGCAAGGGGTAAGTGCCTTCCTGTTCGATCGGATTTTGCGTGGCGAGCACCATGAACGGTTGCGCAATCGGCAATGGCCGTCCTTCGAGGGTGACTTGCCGTTCCTGCATGGCTTCGAGCAGCGCGGCCTGGGTTTTCGCAGGGGCACGGTTGATTTCGTCGGCCAGTAGGAGGTTGGTGAACAATGGCCCCTTGCGCAGTTTGAATTGCTCGGTCTGCAAGTCATACACGGCATGCCCGGTGACGTCGCTGGGCATCAGGTCCGGGGTGAACTGGATGCGCGCGAACTCACCGCCGAAGCAGCGGGCGAGGGCGCGCACCAACAGGGTCTTGCCCAAGCCTGGCACGCCTTCGAGCAACACGTGGCCACCGGCGATCAGTGCCGTCAGGACGTCGTCGATCACGCTGTCCTGGCCAATCACGGCTTTTTGCAGTTCTTTGCGTACGGCCTGGGCCAGATGGCTGGCACGTTGACGCTGTTGAGCGGCATGGCTCGGTGCGTCGGGCTCGATCGGTTGACTCATAGGGCGTTCCTCAAGATTTGCAGGTGGGCGACCTGACGGCTGAATTCAACGCTGGAAAGCCGTTGTTTCGGTCGCGGGCTCATGGCCTGGCTGATGGCGCGAGTGGGTTGGCCGGTCAGGCGCGCGAGCACCAGCCATTGTTCGGCAATGCCGAGCTGTTCAAAACCGGGGTGGCGACGCCGCACGCGCCGCAGGATGTCCTGCTGCAAGGCTTGCAGCAGGCCGGCCTGACCGTTGCGGCGCAACAGGAAGTCGGCACTGGCGCGCAGGTGCTCCTGCAATTGCCGGCGTGCTTTCGGTGCGGGCTCCAGCAGCGGCCCCTGACGCACGCCAAAGTGCCAGAAACCCAGGCCGATCAAGGCAAGCAACGCAACCAGCGCCTGGGGGAAATAACGCAGCAGCAAGGTCAGCAGGCTGTCGTGATCGGTGTTGAAGATCAGGGTCACGCGGGTGTCGGCGGTCAGGTACCAGAGCAGCCAGGCGTTGTCGTACCGGTCGATGGCCGGGGTTTTCCACAGGTCGGCATCGGTAACCACGATGATCGAGCCAAGCCCGTGGTTGAGTTGCATCATGTGGGTGGCCCTGGCGCTGTTGGCCCAGGCCAGGGCGAGGTTTTTCGGGTCTTCGAGGTGGAACGCGGTATCGAAACCGGCATAGGCCGGGGCGTCCTCGTCTTCCAGATAGAGCTTGGTCAGTAGCGGGTACGGATCGTCACCGATACCCGGCGGTGGGTCCTTGAGGTCTTTGCTCAGGGACTGGTGCAGTTGCACACGGTCGAGCAGCAGGTCATCGCTATGGCCGAGTTTGTCATCCCACAGCGACTCGGCGACGAACAGAAGTCGCCCGCCGGCCCGGGTCCAGTTCATCACCTGGTCGATTTGCCGTGGGGTCATGTTGCCGCGTTCCCCGAGCAACAGCAGGCTGTGTTGATGCGGGTCGAGGCTGGGCAGGATATCGAGGCCGTTGGCGTGGCCGACGTTCAGGCCTTGCTTGCGCAGGAACAACTCGGCCGCCAGATAAGGGTTGGCATCGGCTTCGGGGGAGGGACCGTGGTCGATTTCGGTCTGGTAGGGAGTTGCCTTGAGGTACAGATAAACGCACAGCGCAGCCAGCAACACGGTGATCGATACCCCGGCTATCGAGCCCCAGCGCCGACTCAACGGACTGCCTCCGGGCCGAACAGGACACGCCAGCCATTACACAGTTCCTGCTGCACCTGAGCGGGCGGCAGGCGATGCCCGTAGGCCATGTTTTGCCAGTGCCCGGTCAGGTTTTGGCTGTAGGCCAGCAAGGCCGGCTGCTGCAGTAACTCGACGCGCCTAAGCACCTGGCCTTCAGTGTCGGCGGCCTTGAGCGCGATGTTGAAGTCGTGCAGCAGGCGGCTGAGCAGGGCGCGATAAAGCAAACCAAGCGCTTCGCGTGGATGAGTCTGCCAAAGGCTTTCGGCGTGGGCGGCGATGTCGGCGGGCAGGGATTCGGGCTTGAGGTCCATGCCGAAAGTCTGCTGCGGTAACGGACGCGTGGCTTTCTTGTCGGGGATCGGTCGGCGGCTGACGAAGGCCTGCAACCAGTCGCGATAGCGCCAGATCAACAGGCCGACGGCACCCATGACGATGCCCCACAGCACGATTTCAATCAGGGTCGCCAATGCCCCGAACCCTTGCCCCTCGAACAGTTTCAGCAGGGCCCTCAACCATTGCGGTGTCTTGCCATCGTCCGCGGTTTCAGCACTCGGTTGCTCTTCGCCAAAGCGGTAGCGCGTGACCGATTCCCGGTTCTTGAAGGGCGGCTGTTCGAGGATCGCCTTGATGCTGTCCCTGGAGGCCTGGCTGTTCAGGGGCTGGTCCAGCAGGCGCGGGCTGTCGGGTGAAATGGGCAATTCGGCGGCCCACAGGCTGTGGGTGGTAGGCATCAGCACAATCACGGCCATCAACAGGACCGCGCCTGCACTGACCAGACGCTGGCGCATTCGGCGGAACACCAGTTCGATATCCCAGGCCTCCAGCACGGTGCGCCTGTTCAGGTACAGGCTGAAACCGCAGGCGACATAGATCGGTTCCCAGACTACCAGCACCAGTGCATAAAAGGCGTTGGTCAGGTGTTCCAGCCAGCGCCAGTCCTGGGTGGCCGCCGAGATCAGCGACTGCCAGCTCCAGTCGAGCGCGACCTGTTGTGGCAGCAGCAGATAGAACAACACCATCAAGCCGATCCACAATGCGCCTTCCAGGTGTGCGCCGATGATCGTCAGCCAGCGTGCGGCACCGGCGTCTCGCTGCAACAGCACCTGTAGACGCTGTTGCCGTTGCCGCCCGTCGAGGCCTTCGAGTTGCACCACCGGCATCACGAAGCTGCGGGACAAACTCAGGCGTCGCCAGGTCAGGCTGGCCAGCAATTGCGGTTTGAGCAGGCGTATCCATTGGTGCAGGGCCTGCTTGAGCGTGGGCGTTTCACCGAACATCGCCTGGGACAGGATGTATAGGGGCAGGCGTTCGAATGCCGGCTTCAGCCACCAGAAAATGAACACGGCGAGAGAGGGCGAATCCCAGAGCCCCCAGCTGAGCAGCGCGAAAACCGGCAAGGTGACCAAGGCCCAACTGGTCATCAACAGACGTCGATGGCGCTGGCTCAGGAGCACCCCGAGGTCCATGGCTTCCCAGGTCGAACGTGGGCGAATCACCACCGTGGCGTCACTCAGGCGCATGGCGGTGACGTCCGGAAAACACGAGATAAACCACTACCAGCAGCCAGAGCGCCGCGCCGACCAGGTATTTGGTCTGGTGCGAAGGGCCGGTCATCGATGACCAATAGGCTTCGATAAACGCAGCGATCAACAGAAACAGCATGACCCCGCAGATCAACAGCACGCTCTTGCGCGCAGCCAATCGCAAGGCCTCGGCCCGTGGCAGACGCCCCGGGGCGACCAAGGCCCAACCCAGCTTCAGGCCAGCGGCACCGGCCAGGGCGATGGCGCTGAGTTCGAAAGCGCCATGGCCGATCACGAATGACCAGAAGGTTTGCCCGTAGCCGACGTAGGTCAGGTGCCCGGCCACCGCACCGATCATCAGGCCGTTGAAAATCAGGAAAAACACGCTGCCCAGGCCGAACAGCAAACCGCTGGCGAAGGTCTGAAAGGCAATGCCGATGTTGTGCATGATGTAGTAGCCGAACATCGCCCAATCCTCACTGGCAGCCCGTTCCGCCGTGCGCCCGAGGTGACCGGCAACGGGGTCGTACATGCTTTGCATCTCGCTGACCTGCTCGGCGGGGATCAGGTTGTAGACCAGCTCCGGGTACAGGTACACCAGTAGCGCGAAACCGGCCAGGCTGCCAAAGAACATCAGGCTGGCGGCGAGGACAAAACGCCACTGTTCGCGCACCAGCCGCGGAAAGTCGGCCAATATGAATGCCAGCACGTTGGCCCCCAAACGACTGCGATGACGGTAAAGCTGTTGGTGTCCGCGCAGCACCTGTTGCTGCAAGGAGTCGATCAGAAAACTGCTGTAGCCACGCTCCCGTGCCAGTGCCAGGTGTTGGCAGAGGCGTCGGTAGTCTTTCGGGAAACTGCCGGCGTCGGTGGCTTTACCGTCCCGTTCCAACTGCTCGAGCAGGTGGGAGAAATGCTCCCATTCGGCCTTGTGCCGGCTTTCAAAAAGGCTTTGCTTCATGTCGGCCCCAACAAGCCGCGGGCGATGCCGTTAAGCTCGGTCACCGCCTGCGGGGGCTGGACTTGCAAGGGCTGGGCGAGAATCGAAGCCAGTTCAATGACCCGCGCTTCGGAGAGTTCACCCTGGCGTTCGGCAAACCCGAGGATGGCCCGTTGCTCGGTGAGTGTCAGGACAAAGGCTGGGCGGCGAGGCGGGGCTTCGGGGAGCTGGGGGCGGGTGTGCGGTCGTTCGCGGTAGATCACCAGGGTCCCGGCGGCGATATCGCCGAGGCGTTTGAAGTGGGGGTGTTGCAGGCAACTGATGGCCCCGAGGAAGTAACCGAATGGCAGAAGGTCGACAACGCGCAGCAGGTTGCGCAGCAGCGACGCGGACCAGCCGACCGGGGTGCCATCGTCGTGCACCACCCGCAAGCCCATCCATTGCTTGCCCGGCGAGCGGCCGTGGTTCAGCACCTCGAACAGCACCATGTACCACCAGCTCACCACGAACAGCAGGATAGAGACGAGCCCGGCTCCCAGTTTACCGAGCATCGCCAGCACAATGAACAGCACGCCCAGGACCAGGCCGCGCAAACCAAGATCGATGGAGAATGCCAGCGCACGAACCATCAGCCCGGCCGGCCGCAGTGGCAGGTCGACGCCCTCCGGCGTTTCGACCTGATATCGCGTATCCAGCGGCGGTGACAGCGGCGCAGTCCCTGGCAGTGCTGTGGTCTCGAGCATGGGCAACCTGGTGATGTGGCCGGGATCGGAATTCTGTATCCATTCGATGCTAGCAGCCTATGCGGGGGGAAACGACATAACTATGTATTGCATGGTGAGTCGCGCAAGGTGCTTGAATGACAAGACTACTGGCCGGGGCGGGAGGTGAACGCCTAGACTTTGCCGATCTTCAGTTCAGGAATCGCCCGTGACCTCCATCTTCTGGTACGACTACGAAACCACTGGCATCAACCCCCGTTGCGACCGTCCGTTGCAAATGGCCGGCCTGCGCACTGACTTCGATCTCAATGAAATCGACGAGCCGGTCAATCTTTACTGCCAGCCCAGTGATGACATCCTGCCGCATCCGGCTGCCTGCACGATCACGGGGATCACCCCCGGGCAACTGCAGGCGCAAGGCTTGAGCGAAGCCGATTTCATGACCCGGGTGCATGCCCAGCTTGCGGCACCCGGTACTTGTGGCGCGGGGTATAACACCTTGCGTTTCGATGACGAGATGACCCGCTACAGCCTGTACCGAAACTTTTTCGACCCCTATGCGCGGGAGTGGCAGGGCGGCAACAGCCGCTGGGATCTGATCGATGTGGTGCGCGCGGCCTATGCCTTGCGCCCCGATGGCCTGGTCTGGCCGACCGATGACGAGGGGCGGGTCACGCTCAAGCTCGAACGCCTGACCGCCGCCAATGGCATCGATCATGGCAATGCCCACGAAGCACTGTCGGACGTTCGCGCGACGATCGCCCTGGCGCGCCTGATACGGGAAAAACAACCGAAGTTGTACGACTGGCTGTTTCAACTGCGCAGCAAACAGAAGGTCATGGACCAGATACGCCTGATGCAACCTTTGGTACATGTTTCCGGACGTTTTTCGGCCGCGCGCAACTATGTGGGGGTGGTGTTGCCGCTGGCCTGGCACCCACGCAACAAGAACGCCCTGATTGTCTGTGACTTGCACCTCAATCCCCAGGGCCTGCTTGACCTCGATGCCGAAAGTTTGCGCCAGCGCTTGTATACCCGTCGCGACGAACTGGCCGAAGGCGAGTTGCCGGTGCCGTTGAAGCTGATTCACATCAACAAGTGCCCGGTGGTGGCTCCGTTGTCGGTACTTCGCCAGGAAGATCAGCAACGTCTGGGTCTGGATATGGCGTTGTATCAGCAGAGGGTTTCGCAGCTCAATGACACCCGCAAAGTTTGGCTGGATAAAATCCTGGCGATTTATGCCCGCGAAGATTTTTCCCAGAGTCAGGATCCGGAGCAACAGTTATACGATGGATTTATCGGTGACCGGGATCGGCGATTGTGTGAACAAGTCAGGACCGTTGACCCGATGCAGTTGGCACAAGAGCAGTGGCCTTTCGATGACGAACGTTTGCCGGAATTACTGTTTCGATATCGCGCACGCAACTTTCCCGACACGTTGAATTCCGAAGAGCAAGAACGCTGGCGAATATTCTGTCAGAAACGTTTGTCAGACCCTGAATGGGGTGCGCCAAATACCCTTGATAGTTTTGTGGACGCCGCAGCCCAATTGAGCGTTAGTGTTACTGCGTTTCAGCAAGGGGTGCTCGGTGAGTGGCAGGATTATGTCCAGGGACTGCGCCAGCGTTTGCGTCTTTGAAATCGAACATGCCTGGGATTAAACGCCGCGCATAAAAAAACGCCAGCATTTGCTGGCGTTATTTTTTGTCACGGATCCATCTGCGACAAGCTCTGATGCTTAGCCCAGCAGAGTAGCCCAGCCTTCCACCACGTCACCGCCCCACTTGGCTTTCCACTCTTTCAGAGTCTTGTGGTTGCCACCTTTGGTTTCGATGACTTCACCGTTGTGCGGGTTTTTGTATTGTTTAACTTTGCGGGCACGCTTGGTGCCGGTAGTTTTCACTGCACCGCCGCGTGGTGCCTTGGTTTTGGATTCTGGATCCAGCAGCGCAATGATGTCACGCAGGGACTTGGAGTATTCACCCATCAGGGTGCGCAGTTTGCCTTCGAATTCCAGCTCGGTTTGCAGTTTGTCGTCTTGGGACAGGTTCTTCAAACGGGCTTGCAGCTCTTTGATAGCTTCTTCGGTGGCGCGATATTCGTTGATCAAGGACATGGTGACTACCTTATGTTGTACGCTGGATGGCAGGTGACAGTGCGGCAATAATAGTCACGGTGTTTCATCAAGTAAACATTTAAGGCAAGTTTATTTAATTTAATTGCCGGGGTTTTGGCGCGCATTGGTAGTGCAGTAATTAGTGTGGTCCCGGTCTGTCGGATATACATAAATTAACAATTGACCGGCACCGCAAGAGCATCTGTGCAAGCCGGCACTGCTGGTGTCCGCGCCGCAGCATCGACCTTCCGGCAGGGCGAAACGTCAACAATACTGCAGTTTTGCTGCGCAATCGCTAGAATGGCGGCCTTTGCGAAGTTCTGGAGTTTCCCCCTCATGCGCACTTTTCGTCTGGTGATTTCTTGCCCGGACCGTGTTGGCATCGTTGCCAAAGTCAGTAACTTTCTGGCATCACACAACGGCTGGATCACTGAAGCGAGCCATCACTCGGACAATCTCAGTGGCTGGTTCTTCATGCGTCACGAAATCCGTGCCGACTCCCTGCCATTTGGTATCGAAGCGTTTCGTGAAGCCTTTGCCCCGATCGCCGAAGAGTTCTCGATGGACTGGCGCATCACCGACACCGAGCAAAAGAAACGCGTGGTCCTGATGGCCAGCCGCGAGTCGCACTGCCTGGCCGACTTGCTGCACCGCTGGCACAGCGATGAACTGGACTGCGAAATTTCCTGTGTGATTTCCAACCATGATGACTTGCGCAGCATGGTGGAGTGGCACGGTATCCCGTACTACCACGTCCCGGTCAATCCGCAGGACAAGCAGCCGGCCTTCGCCGAGGTTTCGCGCCTGGTCAAACAGCACGACGCCGAAGTGGTGGTGCTTGCCCGCTACATGCAGATCCTGCCGCCGGAGCTGTGCAGCGAGTATGCGCACAAGGTCATCAACATTCACCACAGTTTCCTGCCGTCGTTCGTCGGCGCCAAGCCGTACCACCAGGCCTCCCTGCGCGGCGTGAAGCTGATCGGCGCGACTTGCCACTATGTGACCGAAGAGCTGGATGCCGGCCCGATCATCGAGCAGGACGTGGTGCGCGTCAGCCATAGCGACAGCATCGAAGACATGGTGCGTTTCGGCCGCGATGTCGAGAAAATGGTGCTGGCCCGTGGCTTGCGTTATCACTTGGAAGACCGCGTGCTGGTGCACGGCAACAAGACCGTCGTCTTCTGACAGACCGGCGGCACCGTTGAAACTCGAAGGGCCTGGGCTAATGCCGATCAGTCAGGCGAACCCAGACGCTACGCCTTCCTTGTAGCAGCTGGCGTAGCCTGCGTCCGGCTGCGCAGCAGTCGTAAATCCGGCTTGCACGATCTCTCTAAGGTACCGCGAACTCTGATTTTACGACTGCTGCGCAGCCGGACGCAGCCTTCGGCAGCTGCTACAGATTGCGTTGTGGCTTAACTGATCGGCATTATGGTCTGGGCGTTCAATCGCTTCAGGCCCTTCGCCGTTTCTGCACCAAGGACATGACCATGGCCGATCCACTGGACAAAGCCACCTCCAAGGCCCCCGCCACGCTGGGCGAGGGTTGCCTGAGCCGCTACGACCCGGATGACATGGGGCCAGAAACCGGTACGGAGTTTCCTGACGCCGCGCAATTGTGGGAACAGTTGCAGCAAGAGCCCCAGGACAAACCTAAGCCTGCCTGAGGCTCATCAACGTCATCAGCAGCGGCCGACCCGGCATCAGCAAAAACACCGGCCCACCGACCAGTAAAAAGAAGTAAATAGGTCACCACCCGCCAAATCAGAATCGCCGCGAGCAGGCCGCCGGGCAACAGCAGTCCGCGACTCATGCGGCACGCCCCAGTCGGTCGTTTTGCAGCGCCAGCCAGTGGGCCTTGGTCATTGGCACCCGTCCGTTGTCGAGCAGGCGCTCAAGGGTTTGTAGCCAGTATCGATGTGAGAACTCATGGCGCATGTCCACCGGGTGCAGGCCCAGGCGAATCACCGGGGCGTGCTGCCAGAGCTGTTCACGCCGGTCGCTGACGAGCTTCGATACGCCCCGGCGCCAGGCGCTGCGCGCACTCCAGACCAGCCCCGGCGCCTCGATCGCAGTGAAATCTGGTAGTCGGTATAAATGTTGCGAGTCGCTGGTGTAACTCAACGGCAATTGGCGCAATACCTGGCGAGTGCCTTGGCTCATCAGCCAGGCCGGGGCAACGAACCCCGCGAGCGGCCAGTCATGGCGGTGGAACATCTCGATACCCGAACGCAGGCGGGCGAGGGCGGCTTCTTGTGACAAACGATAAAACTCGCCTTCGTGGGTGTAGACCCGACGCATGAACCAGTCGCGGGGATTGATGGTCATCGGCCCGTCGTCGCAATGGAAATAGCCATGCAATGCCATTTCGTCGCCCCGGACGACCCTGGCACCGAGCTGACGGCAAAATTGCGGATGGGCGTCCAGATTGTTGTGTTTGTGGAAATCCGGGACCACCAGCCAGGTGATCGGCACGTCACCCAAGGCGTCGACGGCTTTGACGAATGGCTGGTAATCGGCCCAGGTGGGCGGTGCCACGTCGTGCAGTACCAGCAGTAAAGCGGGCCTGTTCATGGGCTCAACCATTGGCGGTCAGCGGCCATTGGCTGCCGAGCACGGCGTGGTAATGGCGCAGCAGGCTGTTGACCACCGTGTCCCAGGCGTAATGTCGTTCGACATGTAATCGCGCTTGTCGGCCCAGCGCTACGCTGCCCGAGCCAAACAGTTCTCGAACAGCGGTGGCCATCGCGGCGGGATTGTTCGGCGTACAGAGCCGGCCGCAGTCCTCGGTGACGATTTCCTCGAAGGCCCCGGCCGCCACGGCTACCACCGGAATACCGCTGGCCATGGCCTCCAAAATAACCAGGCCGAAGGTTTCCTGATCGCCGGCGTGAAGCAAGGCGTCGGCGCTGGCCATCAGGCGGGCCACCTGCGCCGCCGGGCAGAACTCGTCGATCACCGTCACGTTGGACGGCACGGCCGTGGGCATCGACGAGCCAACCAGCAACAGGTGATAGCGTCGGCCCAGGCGTTTCATGCAGTCGAGTAGCACCGGCAGGTTTTTTTCCTTGGAACCTCGCCCGGCGAAGATCAAGAGGCGGGTGTTTTCGTCCAGGTCCAGTTCGGCACGCAGCCCGGGGTCTCTGGCATCGGGATTGAAGGTTTGCAGGTCGACACCGAGCGGTTGCACGTAGACATTCCTGACCCCAAGCCCGGTGAGCTTGTCGGCCATGACCCGGCTGGGCGCCAGGACCCGGTCGAAGTTGCCGTAGAGCTTGCTGACATAGGCCTCGACGTTGTTGGTCACCCAATTGCCCATGCGGTTGCGGACCAGCAGCGGCAGGTCCGAGTGATAAAAACCGATGACCGGCACATCGAGTTGGCGCCGTGCATCCAGTGCCGCCCAGGCAGTGAGGTAGGGGTCGCCGACTTCGATCAGATCGGGCTGCAAGTCTTGCAGGACATTGCGCCAGGGTGCGAGGCGCAGAGGGAAGCGATAGCCCTTGCCGAAAGGCAGGGCAGGGGCGGGAACCGTGAAGATGCCATCCTGCTCGCTAAAAGAAGATCCGGGAATCAACAAACTGTGGCGAATGCCCGGCTTGATCCCCAAACGACGGTGCTTGGCATCCAGGTAAGTGCGCACGCCACCGCTGGCAGGGGCGTAGAACATGGTGATGTCAGCGATATGCACGATGAACGATCCTCCAGTCCCGGTACTCCCTTGGTTGACCTATATGAAGGATAGATGTTCGGTTGGGGTTGTGCGGGTGGGGGTGTCAGCGGGGATATGTATCGTTTGACAGGCCGCCTTCGCGGGCAAGCCCGCTCCCACAATAGATCTCCAGTGCGACAAAGATCCCTGTGGGAGCGGGCTTGCCCGCGAAGGGGCCCGCAAGAGCACCTCAGATCCTGAAACTGCCCACCAACTGCTTCAACCGCGCCGCCTGTTGCTCAAGATCCGAGCAGGCGCGCAATGTCGATTGCAGGTTTTCCACGCCTTCCTGGTTCAGCGTGTTGATCTCGGTGATGTCGACGTTGATCGACTCCACCACGGCGGTCTGTTCTTCGGTCGCAGTGGCCACCGACTGGTTCATGCCGTCGATTTCACCGATGCGCAACGTCACGCTGTTCAGGCGTTCACCCGCGAGGTTGGCGATTTCCACGCTGTCCTGGCTGTGGCGCTGACTGTCGCTCATGGTGCTGACCGATTCCCGGGCACCGACTTGCAGTTCCTCGATCATGGTCTGCACCTGTTGCGCCGATTCCTGCGTGCGGTGTGCCAGGTTGCGCACCTCGTCCGCCACCACGGCAAACCCACGACCGGCTTCACCGGCGCGGGCGGCTTCAATGGCGGCGTTGAGTGCCAGCAAGTTGGTTTGCTGGGAAATGCTGGTGATCACTTCGAGAATCTGCCCGATGTTCACCGTTTTGCTGTTCAGCGATTCGATGTTGGAACTCGATGCGCTGAGCATGCTCGACAGTTGATTCATCGCCACGATGCTGCGGTCCACCACTTGCTGGCCGTCTTCGGCCAGGCTGCGGGCATCGCTGGCCTGGCTCGAAGCCTGAGCGGCGTTACGGGCAATTTCCTGGGCGGCGGCGCCGAGTTGGTTGATGGCGGCCGCGACGCTGCTGGTGCGCGAGGCTTGCTGGTCGGAGTTGAACATCGACGAGTTGGAAGCGGCCACTACGCGCAAGGCCACTTCGTTGACCTGCCCGGTTGCCGAGGACACTTCGCGGATCGAGCCGTGAATGCGCTCGACGAACCGGTTGAACGCGGTGCCCAGGGTGCCGAATTCGTCATTGTTCTGGATGGTCAGGCGCTTGGTCAGGTCGCCTTCGCCGTCGGCGATGTCGGCCATGGCGCGGGTCATGACGTGCAACGGCTGGATCAGGATGCGAATCAGCATGCCGAGCAGGGCGATGATGATGGCCACGGCAATGACGGTCGCAATGACAGCCGAGGCGCGGAATTTGCTGAGCATCGAGTAGGCTTTTTCTTTGTCGACCGATACACCGATGTACCAGTTGACCGACGACAAGCCTTTGATCGGGGTGAAGGTCACGATGCGGGTTTTGCCGTCGACCTGGATTTCGCTCATTGCGCTGCTGATGGCCGGCGTGTCTTGCGGGTAGACATCCTTGAGCATCTTCATCGCCAGCGCTTTGTCGGGATGTACCAGGATCTTGCCGTCGGAGCTGACCAGGAAGGCATAACCCATACCGTCGAAATCCAGTGTGCCAAGGCTGTCGGCGATCACCTGCAAACTCAGGTCGCCACCGACCACGCCTATGTTCTGGCCGTCCTTGATAACGCTGTCGACAATGGATATCACCAGTTGGCCGGAGGCCAGATCAATATAAGGCTCGGTCAATGCCGAACCGCTGCTCCCTTGCGCGCTCTTGTACCAAGGGCGTGCACGCGGGTCATAGCCATCGGGCATCTTGCTGTCTGGGCGAATGATGAATGAGCCATCCTTGCTGCCGAGGTAGGCGCCCATGAAGGTCGAGGTCACGGCTTTTTGTACAAGCAGGCTGGAAACGTTGTCGGCATCGGGGTTGAGCGCGACGGTTTGCGACAGGTTTTCAATCAGCAGGCTGCGCCCGTTCAACCAGGTCTGGATATTGTTAGCGGTAACTCCGCCCATTTCCTGCAGATAATTTTCCAGGTTTTCGCGAATGGCATTGCGCTGCAAATAATCGTTGTACAGCGTGAATGAGGCGAAGGCGGCAATCACAATGAGGGCGGCGGCAAGCAGGATTTTATGGCTGAAACGCAGATTTTTGTTCATGGCTTGGGGTTCCGCTAAGGTCTTAATGTCCAGCGCGTGCTTTTATAAAGGGACGCACGACGGGCAAGGTTGAAAGCAAGTGAATTTTCCGACTCTCCTTAGGGAAATTTCCGACCAGATCGTGTCTGACTGCTTTGTCGTTATCTCTATCGGCCGTGCAGGACCAAAGATTAATCATGGGTGACCAAATGCCTGACTCATTGCAACTCGTTATCGGCGCCGATCTCAAAGGGCAGCCGATTGCCCAGGCCATGCGCCTGGCGAACCGCCACGGATTGATCGCGGGCGCGACCGGCACCGGCAAGACCGTCACTTTGCAACGATTGGCCGAAGCCTTCAGCGATGCCGGCGTGGCGGTGTTCGCCGCCGACATCAAGGGTGACCTGTGCGGACTTGGCGCCGCGGGCAACCCTCAGGGCAAGATCGCCGAGCGGATTGCCGGGATGCCCTGGCTCAACCATAAGCCTCAGGCTTATCCCGTGACGCTGTGGGACATACACGGTCAGTCCGGTCATCCTTTACGCACAACCTTGAGTGAAATGGGGCCGCTACTGCTGGGCAGCCTGCTGGAGCTGACCGACAGTCAGCAGTCGGCGCTGTATGCCGCGTTCAAGGTGGCGGACCGCGAAGGCCTGTTGTTGCTCGATCTCAAGGACCTGAAGGCGTTGCTCAATCACCTGCGGGACAACCCCCAGTTGCTGGGCGACGATGCGGCGTTGATGACCACCGGCTCCAGTCAGGCGCTGCTGCGACGACTGGCGACCCTGGAGCAACAGGGCGCCGAAGCCCTGTTCGGCGAGCCGGCGCTGCAACTCGAAGACATCCTCCAGCCCACGGCGGACGGCCGTGGTCGCATTCATTTGCTGGATGCCAGCCGCCTGGTGCATGAGGCGCCGAAAGTCTACGCGACGTTCCTGCTGTGGCTGCTGGCCGAGCTGTTCGAACAGTTGCCCGAGCGTGGCGATGCCGACAAACCGTTGCTGGCGCTGTTCTTCGACGAGGCCCACTTGCTGTTCAACGGTACGCCCCAGGCATTGCGTGATCGCCTGGAACAGGTCGTGAGGCTGATTCGTTCGAAAGGCGTGGGCGTGTATTTCGTCACCCAGTCGCCGGGTGACCTGCCTGATGATGTGCTGGCGCAGTTGGGCTTGCGCATCCAGCACGGTCTGCGTGCGTTCACCGCAAAGGAGCAGAAGTCCCTGCGCGCGGTGGCCGAGGGTTTCCGGCCGAATCCTGCGTTCGATGCCTTAGCGGTGTTGACCGAACTCGGGATCGGTGAGGCGCTGGTCGGCACCCTGCAGGAAAAAGGCACGCCGGAAATGGTCCAGCGGGTGCTGGTGGCACCGCCGCAATCGCGGATCGGGCCTTTGACGGAAACCGAGCGCACGATATTGATCGCAGGCTCACCGTTCAAAGGGCGTTATGACCAACCGATCGATCGCGAATCAGCCTATGAGGTGCTGGTGGGACGCAAGGGACTGGCGCCTGAGCCCGAAGCGGAGCAGGGCAAACAGGAACCGAGCTTCACCGAGCAGGCGGGAGAATTCCTCGGTACCGCGGCAGGGAAGGCGCTGAAATCGGCGATGCAACAGGCGGCAAACCAGATTGGCCGACAGTTGGTGCGCGGCTTGATGGGCTCGTTACTGGGCGGCAGCAAGCGCCGGTAGCAAGTGGACACAATCTAACTGTGGGAGCGGGCTTGCTCGCGAAGGCGTCAGTACATTCAACATTGATGTGACTGATGTACCGCTTTCGCGAGCAAGCCCGCTCCCACATTGGTCCAGTGTCAGGTTTTGGATTTGGCGTGCGCCGCCAACCGCTCCAGCGCCGCCCGCAAATTCGGGTCGCTGATGCCATCGGCCGTGGCCTGAATGGTCGCTGCCGCGTCGTTGGACAAATCCATCGTATGCCCGGCCGCACCTTGCTGAACGGTCGGCGGTTGAACTTTGAACAGGATCCGGGTCAGATTGGCAAACTCGTCGAACATTTGCAGTTGCCGTTGCAGGCGTTTCTGCTGGTAGCGCAGGCGGGTTGCCCAATGACCGTCAGTGACAATCAGCAACAAACTGCCTTCGCGCCAGGAAGCCACGTGGCAATGCTCGCGAGCGGCGGGTTGCAATTGGCTTTCGAGCAAACGTTGCAGATGACCCAGGCGTTGAGCGTGGCCGAGAATGGCCTTCAGCGGCTTGGCTTCGCGTAGTAGAACGGCAGGTACTTTGGCCGTAAGTGGGCGAAATGCCATGATCAGACACCTGAAGTAACAGAGGCGCCATGGTAGCAGAAAGCGCCGGATGCACCCGCCCATTGCTTTTGTGGGTGCTTTGCCCATTAAATCAACAACTAACTTCTGCCTTGAACGGCTTGAAGTTGAGCAAAACGCCCTTATTTTAAGTGAGCCCCGTCAAAGCGCTGTGCCAGCATCGTGGAATATCGCCACTTTCCTCTCCATCGTTTCCGGGTAGAATGCTCGTTCGCATGCGGCCATGAGGGCTGCACGGGCGACTCACGGGGCCGCCCTCCATCCCTTTAGTGTGGAAGATCCTGCCGATATGTTTGCGCCTTTGTTAAAGAAACTTTTTGGAAGCAAGAACGAGCGTGAAGTCAAACGCATGCTCAAGACGGTGCAACTCGTCAATGCCTTCGAAGAGCAAATGGTGGCCCTTTCGGACGATCAATTGCGTGCCAAGACAAGCGAGTTCAAGGCCCGCATCGCCAAAGGGGAATCCCTCGACAAACTGCTGCCAGAAGCCTTTGCGGTCGCCCGCGAAGCCGGCAAGCGTGTCATGGGCATGCGCCACTTCGATGTCCAGCTGATCGGCGGCATGACCTTGCATGAAGGCATGATCGCGGAAATGCGTACCGGTGAAGGCAAGACCCTGGTGGCAACACTGGGCGTTTACCTCAACGCGCTGTCCGGCAACGGTGTGCACGTTGTGACGGTGAACGACTACCTGGCCCGCCGCGACGCCAACTGGATGCGCCCGCTGTATGAATTCCTCGGCATGACGGTCGGCGTTGTCACGCCGTTCCAGCCGCCGGAAGAGAAGCGCGCTGCCTACGCCGCCGACATCACCTACGGCACCAACAACGAATTCGGTTTCGATTACCTGCGCGACAACATGGCGTTCAGCATGGAAGAAAAATTCCAGCGTGAACTCAATTTTGCCGTGATCGACGAAGTCGACTCCATCCTCATCGACGAAGCCCGTACGCCGCTGATCATCTCCGGTCAGGCCGAGGACAGCTCCAAGCTGTACATCGAGGTCAACAAGCTGATCCCGCAGCTCAAGCTGCACGTTGAAGAAGTCGAAGGCGAAGTGACCCAGGCCGGTCACTACACCGTCGACGAGAAGACCCGTCAGGTCGAGCTCAACGAAGCCGGTCACCAGTACGTCGAAGAAACGCTGACCCGCATCGGCCTGCTGGCTGAAGGCGAGAGCCTGTACTCGGCGCACAACCTGAGCCTGCTGACTCACGTCTACGCCGGCCTGCGCGCGCACAAGCTGTTCCATCGCAACGTCGAATACATCGTGCAGGACGGTCAGGTCATACTGGTCGACGAGCACACCGGCCGTACCATGCCGGGCCGCCGCTTGTCCGAAGGCCTGCACCAGGCCATCGAAGCCAAGGAAAACCTGAACATCCAGGCCGAAAGCCAGACGTTGGCGTCGACCACCTTCCAGAACTACTTCCGTCTGTACAACAAGCTGTCCGGCATGACCGGTACGGCCGACACCGAAGCGTTCGAGTTCCATCAGATCTATGGCCTGCAGGTCATGGTGATTCCACCGAACAAGCCGCTGGCCCGTAAGGACTACAACGACCTGGTGTTCCTGACCGCCGACGAGAAATACGCGGCAATCGTGGCCGACATCAAGGAAAGCATGGCCGCGGGCCGTCCGGTTCTGGTCGGTACTGCCACCATCGAAACCTCCGAGCACATGTCCAGCCTGCTCGTGAAGGAAGGCATCGAACACAAGGTCCTGAACGCCAAGTTCCACGAAAAGGAAGCCGAGATCATTGCCCAGGCCGGTCGCCCGGGCGCACTGACCATCGCCACCAACATGGCCGGTCGTGGTACCGACATCCTGTTGGGCGGTAACTGGGAAGTGGAAGTGGCTTCCCTGGAAAACCCGACCCCTGAGCAGATTGCCCAGATCAAGGCCGACTGGCAGAAGCGTCACCAACAAGTGCTCGAATCGGGCGGTTTGCAGGTGATTGCCTCCGAGCGTCATGAATCGCGCCGTATCGACAACCAGCTGCGTGGTCGTGCCGGTCGTCAGGGCGACGCCGGTTCCAGCCGTTTCTACCTGTCGCTGGAAGACAGCCTGATGCGCATCTTCGCCTCTGACCGGGTGAAGAACTTCATGAAGGCTCTGGGCATGCAGCCTGGTGAAGCGATCGAGCACCGCATGGTGACCAACGCCATCGAAAAGGCCCAGCGCAAGGTTGAAGGCCGCAACTTCGACATTCGCAAGCAACTGCTCGAGTTCGACGACGTCAACAACGAACAGCGTAAAGTGATCTATCACATGCGTAACACGTTGCTGGCCGCCGACAACATCGGCGAGACCATCGCCGACTTCCGTCAGGACGTGCTCGACGCCACCGTCAGCGCGCACATTCCTCCGCAATCGCTGCCTGAGCAGTGGGACGTGGCAGGTCTGGAAGCTGCATTGCAGAGCGATTTCGGTGTGACGCTGCCGATCCAGCAATGGCTCGACGAAGACGATCACCTGTACGAAGAAACCCTGCGCGAGAAACTGATGCAGGAACTGATCGCGGCGTACAACGAGAAAGAAGACCAGGCGGGCGCCGAAGCGCTGCGCACCTTCGAGAAGCAAATCGTTCTGCGCGTACTGGACGACCTGTGGAAAGACCACCTGTCGACCATGGACCACCTGCGTCACGGTATCCACTTGCGTGGTTATGCCCAGAAGAACCCGAAGCAGGAATACAAGCGCGAGTCGTTCACCCTGTTCTCCGAATTGCTGGATTCGATCAAGCGCGATTCGATCCGTGTGCTGTCCCACGTTCAGGTTCGCCGCGAAGACCCGATCGAAGAAGAGCAGCGCCTGCGTCAGGAAGCCGAGGCATTGGCCGCTCGCATGCAGTTCCTGCATGAAGAAGCCCCAGGTCTGGAGCAGCCGGAAGTGTTGGGCGAAGAGGTCGATGTTGCCCTCGCTGCCGCGCCGGTTCGCAACGAGCAGAAGCTGGGTCGCAATGAGCTGTGCTACTGCGGTTCGGGCAAGAAGTTCAAGCATTGCCACGGGCAGATTCAGTAAAACCCGTTTCAATCGCTGAAATACCCGCGCCGCGACCGGCTTCTGCCGTCGCGGCGTTTTACCATTCGAACCACCGTTCTGCTGAAACGGTGCAGACATCATTTATAAAGGAGCGCATTCATGGCTGTTGGTCTTGGTCCTTTGCCAACGTTGCACCCGGTTGCCGGTTTTGAACTCGGTATCGCCTCGGCCGGCATCAAGCGCCCGGGGCGCAAGGATGTTGTGGTCATGCGCTGTGTAGAAGGCTCCACGGTTGCCGGCGTGTTCACCCTGAACGCCTTTTGCGCCGCACCGGTGATCCTGGCCAAGCAACGCGTGCAAGGCCCTGTGCGTTACCTGCTGACCAACACCGGCAATGCCAACGCCGGAACCGGTGAGCCTGGCCTGGTCGCCGCCGAGCGCACTTGCGCGAAACTGGCCGAGTTGACCGGTGTCGATGCCAACCAGGTGCTGCCGTACTCCACCGGTGTAATCGGCGAGCCACTGCCGGTCGAGAAAATCGAAGGCGCGCTGCAGGCGGCCCTCGACGACCTGTCGATCCACAACTGGGAAGCTGCCGCCACCGGCATCATGACCACAGACACCCTGCCAAAAGGCGCGAGCCGTCAGTTCCAGCACGACGGTGTGACCATCACCGTTACCGGCATCAGCAAAGGCGCCGGCATGATTCGCCCGAACATGGCGACCATGCTCGGCTATATCGCCACCGACGCCAAAGTCTCGCGCGACGTGCTGCAAAACCTGATACTGGACGGCGCCAACAAGTCGTTCAACCGCATCACCATCGATGGTGATACATCGACCAACGACTGCTGCATGCTGATCGCCACCGGTCAGGCCGCACTGCCGGAAATCACCCGCGCCGAAGGCGAGCTGTTCGCCAAGCTCAAGCAAGCGGTGTTCGAAGTGTGCATGGACGTGGCCCAGGCCATCGTTCGTGACGGTGAAGGCGCAACCAAATTCGTCACCGTTGAAGTCAATGGCGGCGGCAATCACCAGGAGTGTCTGGACGTCGGTTACACCGTGGCTCACTCGCCGCTGATCAAGACCGCGCTGTTTGCTTCGGACCCGAACTGGGGCCGTATCCTGGCGGCCGTAGGCCGTGCCGGTGTGCCAAACCTGGACGTGAGCAAGATTGACGTGTTCCTCGGCGACGTGTGCATTGCCAGCCGTGGCGCGCGCGCGGCGACCTACACCGAAGTCCAGGGCGCGGCGGTGATGCAGCAGGAAGAAATCACTATCCGTATCGAGTTGGGTCGTGGCGATTGCAGCGAAACCATCTGGACCACCGACCTGTCCCACGAGTACGTGAAGATCAACGCCGAGTACCGTACTTGATACACGGTTCATGACCGAGTCGCCCCATTCGCGAGCAAGCCCGCTCCCACATTTGATTTGTGTACACCTCAAACCACTGTGGGAGCGGGCTTGCTCGCGAAGGCGGCCGATCAGACACTAAAGAGTCTGGCCATACCCCCACCAAAAGGTCCCGAATATGAGCCTGCACCTGATCATCGGCGACAAACTGCATTCCTCCTGGTCCCTGCGCGGGGCCCTGGCCCTCGATCTGGCTGGCGCCTCCTACACCGAAGAATTGATCAAGCTGAACCAGCCGGACACCTGTGAGCGTCTGCTCAAGCATTCGCCCACCGGCAAGGTCCCGCTGCTGAAAACCGAACACGGCACCATCGCCGACTCCCTGGCGATTGCCGAATACCTGGCAGAACAGTTTCCCGACGCGAACCTGTGGCCCAAAGACACTGCCGCCCGCGCCCAGGCACGCTCGGCGTGTGCGCAGATGCACAGCGGGTTTTTCGCCATGCGCGGCAACATGCCGTTTGACCTGAGCCATGACGCCCCGTTGTCGCCAGTCCCGGCTGACGTTCAGGCCGACATCGAACGCATGTCGGCGCTGTGGGCCGAATGCCGTGCTGCCGCGACCGAAACCGGGCCGTACCTGTTTGGCCGTGCAACCCTGGCTGACGTGTTTTTCGCACCGATTGCCGTGCGTTTGCGCACCTATCAGGTGAAGCTGTCTGCAATTGACGAAGCCTACGTTGAAACCCTCTACCAATGGCCGGCGTTCAAGGCCTGGCAGAAGGCCGGACTGGAGGAGTTGGAAAAGTGAAGCGAGTCCATGTCGCCGCCGCCGTCATCCGCGATGGCAGTGGCCAGATCCTGATCGCCCGCCGTGCCGATTCACAGCACCAGGGTGGCCTGTGGGAGTTTCCAGGCGGTAAGGTCGAGGCCGACGAGTCGGTCGAAACCGCACTGGCCCGCGAACTTCATGAAGAGCTAGGCATCGTGGTCGGCGCTGCGCGCCCGCTGATCAAGATCCGGCACGATTACCCGGACAAGCAGGTGTTGCTGGATGTCTGGGAAGTCTCATCGTTTACCGGCGAACCTCACGGCGCCGAAGGCCAACCGCTGGCCTGGGTGTCGCCCCGGGATCTGTCGGGTTACGAGTTTCCGGCGGCCAATCAGCCGATCGTCGCAGCGGCCCGATTACCGTCGCAGTACCTGATTACCCCGGAAGATCTGGAAACCCCGGCCTTGCTGCGGGGAATCCAGAAAGCCATTGCCGGCGGTATCAAGTTGATCCAGTTGCGTGCACCGAACGGATACGACCCGAAGTATCGCGACCTGGCCGTGGATGCGGCAGGACTGTGTGCCGGCAAGGCGCAATTGATGATCAAGGGGCCGTTCGAATGGCTGGGCGATTTCCCGTCCGCCGGTTGGCACATTACCTCGGCGCAGCTGCGCAAGTACGCAGCGGCTGGCCGACCGCTACCGGCATCGCGCTGGCTGGCGGCGTCATGCCATAACGCTGAAGAGTTGGAGCTGGCTGAACAGATGGGAGTGGATTTCGTGACCCTGTCGCCGGTTCAACCCACCCTGACTCACCCGGGCACCGAGCCGTTGGGTTGGGAGCAGGCGTCGAGCCTGATCGAAGGGTTCAGCAAGCCGGTGTTCCTGCTCGGCGGGGTTGGCCCGGCTGAGGTCGAGAAAGCCTGGGCGGCGGGTGCGCAGGGTGTGGCGGGGATTCGGGCGTTTTGGCCTGAGGCCTGATTTTGTAGCGCTCCTGCTGGCCTCTTCGCGGGCAAGCCCGCTCCCACAGTGTTCAAGGTGAAACACAGATTGTGTGAACACCAACAATCCCTGTGGGAGCGGGCTTGCCCGCGAACGCGGCCTGACAGTCGCCGATTATTTATCAGGCTTCGCCGCCGGCTGCCAAAGAATCTCCGCCACGCCCTGACGCTTGGCAATCAGCCGCGCCACCACGAACAACAAATCCGACAACCGATTGATGTACGCCAGGCCAACCCCGGCCAACGGCTCAATCGCATTGAGCTGCTGACACCGCCGCTCGGCACCGCGAGCGACGCTACGGCAGACGTGAGCCTGGGCAATCAGTGCCGAACCGCCGGGCAAGATGAAATTCTCCAGTGGCCCCAATTCTTCATTCCAAACATCGATCGCCGCTTCCAGGCGCTCGATTTCTGCTGCATTGAGCGCCTGATACACCGGCATCGCCAGTTCACCACCCAGATCAAATAACCGATGCTGACAAGGGGCCAATACCTCGATCACTTCGTTCAAGCCTGGAAACTCGCCAGTTTCCGCCGCCAACCCGGCCAGAAGCACCCCAACCTGGCTGTTCAGCGTATCGACCTCGCCAATTGCTTCGATGCGCGGGTGATCTTTCGGTACGCGTCGACCATCGCCCAGCCCGGTCTCGCCTTTGTCGCCAGTGCGGGTGTAAATCTTCGACAAACGAAAGCCCATGGTTACCTCGATAGCAGATTGAGTTCTTGCGAGACAGGCGGCGTGCTCGCCAGGGGCAGGCGCAAGGTGAAGCAGGTGCCTTGGCCCAGGGTCGATTGCACTTCCATCTGCCCTTTGTGGTTATTGGTGATGATGAAGTACGACACCGACAGGCCAAGCCCGGTGCCCTGGCCGATTTCCTTGGTCGTGAAAAACGGCTCGAAGGTCCGTTTGCGCACATTTTCGCTCATGCCAATGCCGTTGTCCTCGACCTGAATTTCCGCCCATGGCGGATTCAGCCTGGTGCGCAGAACGATCCGCCCAGGCTCGCTGTCGTCTTCGCGCTGGTGGATGGCTTGCGCGGCGTTTTTCAACAGGTTGAGCAGCACTTGCTCCAGTTCGTTGGCGGTGCCGGGGACCGGTCCCAGGGCTGGATCGAACTGGCGAATGATGGCCTGGCCCTTGAAGTCGAAGCCGATCGCCAGGTCGAAATCATTCCCGGCGATCTCCACCGCCTGGTCGATCAGGGCGGGCAGGTCGCACGGGGCCATCTGGCGGGTGCTGCGACGGCTGAAACTGAGCATGTGGGTGACGATTTTCGCCGCCCGGGCACCGGCCTGCTGGATGCCGTCGAGCAACTGTGGCACTTCGCGGATTTGCAGGTACTGGTTGACCGTCGCCAGTTCGATGCCGGCCTGTTCGGCCACTTCGAGGTTCTTCGGTAAATCGGGCGACAGGCGTCGGCGAATGTTTTGCACGTTGTGCAGGATCGCGCCCAGCGGGTTATTGATCTCGTGGGCCATGCCGGCGGCCAGGCCACCCACCGACAGCATTTTCTCGGACTGCACCATCATCTCCTCCAGGGACAGGCGCTGGGTGATGTCGTCGATCCGGATCACCACGCCACGCCCGGCACCGCCCATCAATGGATAGAACGTCAGGGCGTAGTGGCGGGGTTCGTCGTCCTTGAGCCAGGTGACACGTTCGATCTTGGCCACCGTATGCTGCTCGACCGTTTCCTTGAGTTGCGGCAAGAACGGCTTGAGCGGTTCGAAGGCCAGGAAGATTGGCTGGTTCAGAGCTTCATCGAGGCGCGTGCCGGACAGGGCGCTGGCCTCCTGGTTCCATTGCGTCACGTAGAGCTGTTCGTCGAGGGCGATCAGCGCCGACGGCATGGAGTCGATGATGCTGTTGAGGTAGTTCTGGAAACCGGTGAGCTTTTTCTCGATCTTGCTGCGCACCTGGACTTCGAGCTCCAGTTTGCGGTTGGTATGGCGGGTTTCTTCCGCCAGACCCTGGGCCTGGTCGTAGGCTGCCTGGGAGTCGTCCCTGGCCCGCTTGAGTTGCTGCTCCCGGGCCTCGATCCGTGAGAGCATGGTATTGAACGCCTCGGCGAGGCTGCCGATTTCATCGTGGTTTCCGCGTGAAGCACGCAGTGCGTAGTTTTCTTCGCGGGTTACCTGTCGGGACAACTCTTCGAGCTGGTGGATCGGCCGGGTGATCAGACGCTTGATCTGGCGGGCAATGATCAGCCACAGCAGCACGCTGAAGATCAGAATCCCCAGGCTGGCTGTCAGGGTCCCGGTGTAGAACGCCATTGGCAGTTCGCTTGTGGCCACCAACAGTAGGTGCCCTGGTGGCGCACCGGTGCGGGGCAGGGGGATGACTTGGTTGGTACGAAACTCTGTGGCCTGCCAGTCTTCGATATGCCGGAATCGCTTCGGCAGTTCCAGGTCGTCGCCACGCTGCAATTGCGCCAATCGCTCACCCTTACCGTCATAGAGGGCTGCCGCGCGCAACGGCGAATAGCTGTCGAGTTCATTCAGCAGGCGCTCGGCGCTTTGGGGGGACGCCAGGGCTTCGGAGGCAAGGCTCGGGTTGGATACCAGCCGGCCGATGGTCTGCAGGGCCTGGGGCGCCATGCTTTCCTGGGAGATGTAGTAGGCGGCGCTGATAAAGGTCAGGTTGGCAACCAGCAGGACGGTGACCATCAGTACCAGCAGGGCAGCCAGCAGTTTCTGGCCGACGGGCAGGTTTTCAAGGCGCTGGCGCAATGGCATCGGATTCATCGCAGAAAAGGAACAAGTGGCCAGCGTAGCCGCTGCTCAGTCGCTGGGCAATCCAAGGCTTTGCAGGCGGGCGATCAGCCTTGCCTCAAGTTGATTGAGGTGAGGCAGGTTCAGTTGATGACGTCCGGCCACTTTGCAGGCGTAACCGAGCAGGTAGCTGATTTCCGTGCGGCGCTGGCTCGTGACGTCCTGATGCATCGAGGAGTAGTTGGCCGCGGTGGCGTGAATCACCCGTTCGACTTCCTGCTGCAGGTTTTCGGCTGCTGCCGGCTGACCACAGCGCTCAAGCAATTCCACCAGTTCGCCGCACAGGGTGGCGACTTCACAGTGATGTTGCTGCAAACCTCCGTTGCGGCAATCGTGCAGCACCGTCAGCGGATTGATCGCACAGTTTAGGGCGAGTTTGCGCCACAGCCTGGTCAGGATTTCGGTGCTCCACTCGTGAGGGATACCGGCAGCGCTCAGGTCATCGAGCCAGATCGGCGCCACCGGATGGCTCGCATCCCCCAGCCAGGTGAAGCCATGCCCGGCAAACACCACGCGCCAATCGCCATCGCGAAAGGCACCTTCGGTACTCGAGGCATAGATGCAGCGTGCCTGAGGAACCTGTGCGGCCACCGCGTCCTGACTGCCCAGGCCGTTTTGCAGCAGGATCAGTTCGGCGCCTGGAGCCAGGCGTGGCGCCAATCGGGCCACCGCACTTTCGGTGTCGTAGGCTTTGCACGCCACCAGCAGGCGGTGGATCGGTTGGGGATTGTCGGCTGTCTCGGCGGGCACGGCATAGAGTTGCGCCTCGCCGTGTTCCACCAGTGTCACTCCACCGGCCGTCTCATAGGCCAGCAGTCTCGCGGCGTCCCGCAGGATCAGCCTGACCGGCACTCCGGCCCGTGCCAGACGTGTCGCCCATAAAGTGCCGAGGCTGCCGGCGCCCAGTACATGCCAGGTGGTGGACATCAGCTTTTTGCTCTGTTTAAGGCGTGCATCGGCAGCTCGCAGTGAATGATGGGAAAGACCCGTTATAATCAGCGCGGATTTTAACCGCAAGCCAGGCGTGCTCCATCAGTGCGCCTTTAAATTTGGAGAGATTACATGCCGTCGTTCGACGTGGTATCCGAACTGGACAAACACGAAGTCACCAACGCGGTCGAGAACGCCGTCAAGGAACTCGATCGTCGTTATGACCTGAAAGGCAAAGGCAGCTTCGAGTTCAAGGAAAAAGACCTGACCGTCAACCTGACCGCCGAAGCGGATTTCCAGCTCGAAGCGATGATTGAGATCCTCAAGCTGGCGCTGGTCAAGCGCAAAATCGACGTGCAGTGCCTTGAAGTCAAGGACGCGTTCGCATCGGGCAAGCTGATGAAGCAGGAAGCCGTCCTCAAGGAAGGCATCGACAAGGAGCTGGCGAAGAAAATCGTCGCCCATGTCAAAGACGCCAAGCTCAAGGTCCAGGCGGCCATTCAGGGCGAGCAGGTTCGCATCACCGGCAAAAAACGTGATGACCTGCAAGAAGCCATTGCAGTGCTGCGCGCCAAGGAATTCGGTATGCCGCTGCAGTTCAACAACTTCCGCGACTGAGTCTGAAAGCGGGAACCTCTTGGCGTTTGCGACGTCGCAGATCCAAGCACCGGCAGAAACGATTGAGCCCGTCGCGGTTCGATCTTTCTGCCGCTTTTTTACGCATGCCGGGTAGCCGGAAAACAGGAGAGAGTAGATGGACTTAAATGCCGAGGTAGACAATCTGGTCAAGGTATCCCAAACCTGGATCCCGATGATCATGGAATACGGCAGCCGTGTACTGCTGGCGGTCATCACCCTGGCCATCGGCTGGTGGCTGATCAACAAGGTCACGAAAAAGCTCGGCGGCCTGATTGCATTGCGTAATGCCGACCTGGCGCTGCAAGGTTTTATCAGCAGCCTGGCGAACATCATCCTCAAGATCCTGCTGGTCGTCAGCGTGGCCTCGATGATCGGTGTGGAAACCACTTCGTTTGTGGCAGCGATTGGTGCGGCAGGCCTGGCCATTGGCCTGGCCTTGCAGGGCAGCCTGGCGAACTTCGCCGGTGGCGTGCTGATTTTGCTGTTTCGCCCGTTTCGCATCGGTGACTGGATCGAGGCTCAGGGGATTGCCGGCACCGTCGACAGCATCCAGATTTTCCATACCGTACTGCGTACCGGTGACAACAAGACCATCATCGTGCCTAACGGCAATCTGTCGAATGGCATCATCACCAACACCAATCGCCAGCCGACCCGCAAAGTGGTGTTTGATGTAGGCGTCGATTATGAAGCGGACTTGCAGAAAGCCCGGAAAGTGTTGCTGGAGTTGGCCAAGGATCCGCGTGTATTGGCAGATCCGGAACCACAGGCAGTTGTTTCTACCCTGGGTGACAGCTCGATCACGCTTTCGCTTCGTGTCTGGGTAAAGACTGCCGATTACTGGGACGTGATGTTCATGTTCAACGAACTGTCCCGTGATCGTCTGAGAGAGGCCGGCATCGATATTCCATTTCCACAGCGGGTTATTCGCGTGGTTCAGGAGTCCGCAGTGCAGTGATAGACCTTGTCATACATGCCTGACTTTTCGGTCAGGCATGTAGGGTGATTGTTCAATAATTGAACAATATTCACAGACAACAAAAAAGGCCCATCCGAAGATGGGCCTTTTGTTTGTTACCGCAAACTAACTGGATGCGATTACAAAACCGACAGCGGGTAGTCGACGATGAAACGGAACTCTTTCACGTCGCCTTCACCTTCGTCAGCGTTAGCGAAGTGCCATGCTTGACGAATACGGAAGGACAGGTCTTTTGCCGGGCCAGTCTGAACAACGTACTTGGCTTCGAAGTTGGTCTCGTTGTGCTTGCCGTCTTCGCCATACAGGCCAGCGTAAGGGCTGCCAACTGGAGTTTTGGTGCCGTCGATGTCCCAGCCTTTAACGTAACGGGTCATGAAGCTCAGACCTGGAACGCCGTACTCAGCCATTTTCAGGTCATAACGAACCTGGGCAGACTTCTCGCCAGGGGCGTTGAAGTCAGAGTACTGGATGGAGTTGGCGAGGAAGATCGAGTCGCCGCCGCGGTTGTTTTTGCCCACACCGATGTAGTCGAACGGAGTGTCACCGTTAACCTTCTGGAAGGCGAGGGTGATGGTGTGTGCTTTCATGAACGAGAAAGCGGCTGCCAGGGAGTAAGCAGTGTTGCTGATCTCGCCCGCTTTGGCATCACCAGTGTCTTTGGTGTTGTAGATGTTACCGTCCAGGTTCAGCGACTCGTCGCCGCCCAGCGGGATGGTGTAGTTCAGGTTGGCGTAGTACTGGTTCCAGATGTCTTCCAGCTTGGCGCCGTACAGCGATGCCGACAGGTTGTCGGTGATGCCGTATTTGCCACCGAAGTAGTCGATGGAGTTGGCTTCTACGCCAGCGTAGGTTGCAAACAGGCCGCCGTCACGAGCGTTGCGGTCCTGGCTGGTCGCCGAGTAGAAGTGACCGGCTTCGAGGTCAAGGTCTTTGACTTCGCTGCTTTGCAGCTGGATGCCGCTGGCAGTTTGAGGAAGGATACGGGAACCGCCAACAGCGAACACCGGAGCAGTGCTTGGCTGCATGTCGCCGACTTTCAGCTCGGTTTTCGATACGCGGAATTTAACGGCGCCGCCGGCTTTGCCTTGGCTGTCGTTAACTTCGCCATCGGCGTCGCGGCTCATGTTACCGGTGCCGCCGGTGCCATCACCGCCGTCCAGTTTGATTGCCAGGTAACCGAAAGCGTCAACACCAACACCGATCAGGCCTTGGGTGTAACCGGAGCTGAAATTGCCCCAGATACCTTGGGTCCAGTCTTTCTGGTCGGTTGCGCCATCTTTGCGGTCACGGTTGAAGTAGTAGTTGCGAACCAGCAAGTTCAAGGAGCTGTCTTCAACAATACCTTTGGCTTCAGCCTGGTCACTTACGAAAGGGGCGGCCGTAGCCAATTGGGTACTGGCTGCTGCTGCAACTGCCAGTGCGATCATGCTCCACTTCATCACGCGCATCGTGATTTGCTCCTTTGGTTTTAGAAGAGTACTGCCGTCCCACCTGTTTTATTATCTGGGCGGCTCTTTCTTTTTGTGTCGGCGCAAACTTATATCACGCCGACAATGTTGGCGATACTTGCGCATCTAACCTTTCGCCTTCTTTACGACCCTGTCGCAAACAGCAAGGTAGATGTCGCAAATTTCCAGCTCCGACGCAACCCGGCGGACAACTTTAATGCTGTTTTTTGCGCCTTGTCGTCGGTAAAAAGAGTCCTGGTGAAACGTTTGAATCTCCATCGGGCTACCTTGCCACTGTTTTTTTTGCCTGAGGATCCCCGCTTCCAGCGGGTGCCACATCGGGCGATGTTGAGTATGAATGCAACAAGCGTGCACAAATTCGTGTTTTGTTACGCTTTTTTTCTAATTGATTGCCAAGTGCTGTAAAAACCTCATAAAACCGGGGGGGCAAGCGCTTTTGGTTTGGGCTTGACGCCTTGCCTGGCATCATGTTGCGCCCTTCTCATCGACAGCCTGGCAACCAGAAATGTTACCGGTTCACCCCACCACTGGGTAAATGGCGGATGTCGAAGCGTTCAGCGTAGACCCACTGTGCGGTTTTGGTGCAAAAAATTTTAACCCTGTGTTGAATACATCTCTGTCGGCCGCTTGCCTGAAGCGAACTTTTCCTTGTTGATCAGTCATTTCGGCGTTTTTTGCCTGCTGCTCGGTTCTGTAATGGTGCGCGGCAGCGATAATTGTCCCATCCGGGGGCGGCTGTCAGCTTTTCGCTGGCGCTCCAGGCCTCGATGCAAGGTTCGCCGTGAAGCGTACGCCGTTCGCAGGTATGCTGCCGTCCGGTCGCTTGGTGCGCTGTTCCGTCTGGATGGGCGCTAAGCTGAAAAATGATGGCCCGGCGGGAGTACGCGCAGTGTTCGCTCTAGATTCACGACTTCAACAAGACACGTTACCGATCGGGGACTTTCCGCTCTGCCGGTTGCTGCTGTCCAACGATTCGAACTATCCATGGTTCATCCTGGTACCTCGTCGCGAGGCTATCAGCGAGATATTTCAGTTGGATGTCGCAGACCAGCAACAGCTTTGGCAGGAAACCACTGCGCTGTCACAAGTGCTCAAGGACGCGTTCGATGCGGACAAGTTGAATGTGGCGGCGCTGGGCAATGTCGTCAGTCAGTTGCACATGCATGTGATTGCGCGCAAGCGCGAAGATGCCGCCTGGCCAGCGCCGGTTTGGGGTAAGCATCCGGCAAAACCCTACGGTTCGGAGCAGATCGCCGCGATTCGCGAACGTTTGCGCTTGATTTTGACCGATGATTTTACGTTTCTGGAGGGCTGAACCATGAGCCTGGAAGAACGCGTTACCGAGCTTGAAAGCCGTCTGGCGTTTCAGGATGACACCATCCAGGCATTGAACGATGTGCTGGTGGCGCAGCAGCGGGTGGTCGAGCGTCTGCAACTGCAAATGGCCGCGCTGCTCAAGCGGCAGGAGGAAATGGTCGGGCAGTTCGAGTCATTCGAAGAAGAAGCGCCGCCGCCGCACTATTGAACGCATCGCAGGCATGAAAAAACCGCGGACAGCTGGGCTGTGCGCGGTTTTTTTTGGGGGGAGGCCTTGAATCAGCGGCGCGGCAGTGCGGCGATCACATCTTCGGCTTGCAGGCCCTTGTCACGATTCATGACGGAGAACTCCACGCGCTGGCCTTCGACCAGGACACGGTGGCCTTCACCGCGAATGGCCCGGAAGTGGACGAAGATATCGTCGCCGGAGTCGCGGGAGATGAAGCCGAAGCCTTTGGATGTGTTGAACCACTTGACGGTGCCGGTATCGCGGTTGCTCATGTCGTAGCTTGGCGAGGCGGCGGCTGGTGACGACTTGTAGAAGCTGATGCCCAGGTGCAGGGCAACGGCGATCAGGGCTGCGACCAGGCTGAACAGCACGGCGGGTTGACCGGCGATGACGGGCATTGGTGCGATCAGCGTCAGGGTTTGCAGGACCACGCTCAGAACCAGCAGGGCGCTGACCAGGTTTTGCAGTTGGTGGCGCGGGCCTTTGTTCCAGTAAGGGATGACAGGTGCAAGTGTGAGGTTGAGCAGGCCGAAAAAGGCCAGGTACAGTGCGTCGGGTTGTTGCAGGTAAGGTAAGGCCTCGGATTGCAGGCTAGGGATGAAGGACAGCAGCAAGGCCGCTGCGCCTATCAACAGATGGACGATTTTCAACATTTTGATTAACTCACGTTAAGGCAGCTCACAAGGAAGAGCTGATGGCGCACGGTTCGCTTCAAGATAATAAAGAGGCGTTGGACACGTACCCGGTATCAGCCTATGCGCCATGCCCGGAAAAATAGGCATTGGCGACACACCGTCTATTTAACAGCAAAGCCGCAGGCTACTCAAATCAGGGCGTCCGGCGGCTCTTTTGGGGGGCAAATTGCCGCAGGTCGCCCCCAAGTTACGGGGTTGCGGTACCTGACGGCGGCCGACTTGCTGATCCGGCGTATGCAGGCGCATGAAAAAAACGGCGTGGATGCTCCGCGCTCTGCTGGACCAGTAACGCACTCGTGCGCGGATGACACCTTGAAGTGTTGTTCGCGCTCTTCTTTCCTACACCATTCCGTACGGTGTTTCTGAAGGGGGTATCGCTTCTCTGCGTGGGAAAGTGTCCGGGGTAGGACGTTCTCCAGGGTCTGCCAAAAGTTGTTGGCTTATCCTACGTCGAGGGTCATAAAGTCGGCTGGAAAATACCTTTGCACCTGCGTTTTTATAAAGCGACAAGCAGTTGCGCTTAAAGAAACCAGGATGACAAAGGAGTGTCAGCGTTATGGTTTATGAAAGGCTGGAAGAGCGGCGATACGGTTCGCACATGGATGTAAGGGTTGATCCGTTTGTTCGCGAGTTCGATATGGGGCTGGCCCAACCCTTGTCACGCTCCGTACGATTGAATGGCTTCGCCACTTGTTTGCGGCTTGAGCAGGTTTATTGGGATATTTTGGCGCAGATGGCCCGGGTCAATGGTTGCTCTGTCAATAACCTGTTGTCCCATGTGGATCGCGAAGTTCACTTGCGCCATGGCGGGGTAAGGAACTTCAGTGGATTGGTGCGGGTTGTCTGCGTCGTGCACAGCCTCAAGGAGGGGGGTTGCATCGCCACGGCCTAGTCGGGGCGGCGAAAGCAGCAGAGTGTCGGTCTGTGCAGTCTTACGGCTGCACAGGCCGCATTTAATGGATATAATCCCGCTCTTTGCCGCAAAACCCTGCGTGTGCGGTAGCAATCTGATCGCCGAGACAACCTCCATGCCGATGTACGATTATCAATGTGCTTCCTGTGGTCATCAGTTGGAAGCCATTCAAAAGATCAGCGATGCACCGCTGGTCGACTGCCCTGCCTGTCAGGCGCCAGAGCTTAAGAAGTTGCTGTCCATGCCGGGCTTCCGCCTCAGCGGCACGGGTTGGTACGAAACCGATTTCAAGACCGGTTCCAAGAAGAACCTGGCCGGCGGCGACAAAGCTGACTAAGGTCTGGAACCTGAGTTGAACGACACGCGAGCTCTTGCATCACCCGGCGACTTTTTTAAAGGCGGGGCTGCTGTAGGATCTCCAACCGAATTTCGAATTACGAGAAGTGAAACCACGACCATGATGCGCAGCCATTATTGCGGCCAACTGAACGAAAGCCTGGACGGCCAGGAAATTACCCTTTGCGGATGGGTCCACCGTCGCCGTGACCACGGTGGGGTGATTTTCCTCGATATCCGTGATCGTGATGGTCTGGCCCAGGTCGTGTTCGATCCGGACCGTGCTGAAACCTTCGCCGCTGCCGATCGCGTGCGTAGCGAGTACGTCGTGAAGATCACCGGCAAGGTTCGCCTGCGTCCGGCCGGTGCGACCAACGCCAACATGGCGTCGGGCATGATCGAAGTCCTGGGCTACGAGCTGGAAGTGCTGAACGAATCGGAAACTCCGCCGTTCCCGTTGAACGAGTTCTCCGACGTCGGCGAAGAAACCCGCCTGCGCTATCGCTTCCTCGACTTGCGTCGCCCGGAAATGGCCGAGAAGCTGCGTCTGCGTTCGCGCATGACCACCAGCATCCGTCGCTTCCTGGACGAGAACGGCTTCCTTGACGTCGAGACGCCGATCCTGACCCGCGCCACCCCCGAAGGCGCGCGCGATTACCTGGTGCCGAGCCGTACTCATGCCGGTTCGTTCTTTGCCTTGCCGCAATCGCCGCAGCTGTTCAAACAACTGCTGATGGTGGCCGGCTTCGATCGTTACTACCAGATCGCCAAGTGCTTCCGTGACGAAGACCTGCGTGCCGACCGCCAGCCGGAATTCACCCAGATCGACATCGAGACCAGCTTCCTCGATGAAAAAGAGATCATGGGCCTGACCGAGCAAATGATCCGCAACCTGTTCAAGGAAGTGCTGGGCCTGGAATTCGGCGAGCTCCCGCACATGACCTTCGAAGAAGCCATGCGTCGCTACGGTTCCGACAAGCCAGACCTGCGTAACCCGCTGGAACTGGTTGACGTGGCCGACCAGCTCAAGGACGTCGACTTCAAGGTGTTCAGCGGCCCGGCCAACGACCCGAAATGCCGTATCGCCGCCCTGCGCGTGCCTGGCGGCGCGAGCATGCCGCGCAAGCAGATCGACGACTACACCAAGTTCGTCGGCATCTACGGTGCCAAGGGCCTGGCGTACATCAAGGTCAACGAGCGCGCCAATGGCGTTGACGGTCTGCAATCGCCGATCGTGAAGAACATCCCTGAAGCCAACCTCAACGTGATCCTGGATCGTGTTGGTGCAGTTGACGGCGATATCGTGTTCTTCGGCGCCGACAAGGCCAAGATCGTCAGCGAAGCGTTGGGCGCATTGCGCATCAAGCTCGGTCACGACCTGAGCCTGCTGACCTGCGAATGGGCTCCGATGTGGGTCGTTGACTTCCCGATGTTCGAAGAGAACGACGACGGCAGCTTCAGCGCCTTGCACCACCCGTTCACCGCGCCGAAGTGCTCCCCGGCGGAGCTGGAAGCCAACCCGGCTGGCGCTCTGTCCCGTGCCTACGACATGGTGTTGAACGGTACCGAGCTGGGTGGCGGTTCGATCCGTATCCACCGCAAAGAGATGCAGCAAGCGGTCTTCCGCCTGTTGGGCATCAACGAAGCGGAACAGGAAGAGAAATTCGGCTTCCTGCTCGACGCCCTGAAATACGGCGCGCCGCCGCACGGTGGCCTGGCCTTCGGTCTGGACCGTCTGGTGATGCTGATGACCGGCGCCCAGTCGATCCGTGAAGTGATCGCCTTCCCGAAAACCCAGAGCGCGGCGGATGTCATGACTCAGGCACCGGGCCAGGTGGATGCCAAGGCATTGCGCGAACTGCACATTCGTCTGCGCGAAACGCCTAAGGCCGAGTAAGGTTGACCTGAAGGGCGCATCTGTGGATGCGCCCTTTCTTTATAGATAGAGCTGTTCAAGATTTTTGTTTGCCGGCCGGCGCAATACAGTGCGGCGGGCAATGTTTCAAAGAGAATTCGGAGCGAGTTATGGCAGGTCATTCCAAGTGGGCGAACATCAAGCACCGCAAAGAACGTCAGGATGCCAAGAGGGGCAAGATCTTCACCAAGTGGATTCGTGAGCTGACCGTCGCTGCCCGTCAGGGTGGGGGTGATCCAGGCTCCAATCCGCGTCTGCGCCTGGCCCTGGACAAGGCTTTGGGTGCGAACATGAGCCGCGACATCATCGATCGTGCCGTCGCCCGCGGTACCGGAGCTGCCGACACCGACGACGTGGTCGAGCTGACCTACGAAGGTTACGGTCCGGGCGGCGTGGCGGTGATGGTCGAATGCATGACCGACAACCGTAATCGCACCGCAGCCGCTGTTCGTCATGCGTTCAGCAAATGCGGCGGCAACCTGGGGACTGACGGTTCTGTGGCCTATCTGTTCGAACGCAAGGGGCAGATCTCCTTCGCTGCCGGCGTTGACGAAGACGCACTGATGGAAGCCGCCATGGAAGCCGACGCCGATGACGTTGTGACCAACGAAGACGGTTCGATCGACGTGTTCACCTCTTTTTCCGGGTTCTATTCGGTGCGTAACGCACTGGAAGCGGCGGGCTTCAAGGGTGACGACGCGGAAATCGTCATGTTGCCGACCACTAGCGCCGAGCTCGATCTGGAAGGTGCCGAGAAAGTCCTCAAGCTGATCGACATGCTCGAAGACCTGGATGATGTGCAAAACGTCTACTCCAATGCGGACATCCCGGAGTCGGTGGCTGCACAGCTCGGCTAAAGGGCAACAATGTCCCATGTGGGAGCGGGCTTGCTCGCGAACGCGGATTTGCAGGCAACGTTGTTGCTGAATATGAAACCGCTTTCGCGAGCAAGCCCGCTCCCACATTTGTTATTCGTTGTATTGAATTTTCGTGCTCTTACTTAACCCGCAGGCGTTATGACTTTAATTCTTGGTATCGATCCTGGTTCGCGCATCACCGGTTACGGTGTGGTTCGTGATACCGGCCGTGGCTGTGAGTACGTCGCCTCCGGTTGTATCCGCACCGGTGCCGGCGAGCTGCATGAGCGACTGCAGATTGTCTATCGCGGGGTACGGGAGATCATTCAGACGTACCATCCGGTGACCATGGGGATCGAAAAGGTGTTCATGGCCCGTAACGCCGATTCCGCCCTGAAACTGGGGCAGGCACGAGGCGCCGCGATCGTGGCTGGGGCCGAGGAAAGCCTGGAAATTGCCGAATACACCGCAACCCAGGTCAAGCAGGCGGTCGTCGGTACCGGTGCGGCCAACAAGGAGCAGGTGCAAATGATGGTCATGCACATGCTCAAGCTCACCAGCAAGCCGCAGATCGATGCCTCGGACGCCCTGGCCATTGCCATTTGCCACGCTCACACCCGTTCCAGCCTGTTGCCCCATGGGCTGGGAGCTGCACGCAGTCGTGGCGGGCGCCTGCGTCTCTGATAGCATCAGCAATCATTTTCATGGAGTGAGTGCGTTCCGCCTGTGTTGTCGGCGGTATTGCTCGCTCTATCAGTCGCTGGCCAAGAGCTGGCCAACGCTCAAGGATTTGTAACGTGATTGGACGTTTGCGCGGCACCCTGGCTGAGAAGCAGCCTCCCCATCTGATTCTGGATGTAAATGGCCTGGGCTATGAACTTGAAGTGCCCATGACGACCCTTTACCGCTTGCCGTCGGTCGGTGAGCCGCTAACCTTGCATACCCATTTGGTCGTGCGCGAAGACGCACAGTTACTCTATGGTTTTGTCGGCAAGCGTGAGCGCGACTTTTTTCGCGAATTGATCCGCCTCAACGGCGTCGGGCCAAAACTGGCCCTGGCCTTGATGTCGAGCCTGGAAGTCGATGAGCTGGTTCGCTGCGTACAGTCCCAGGACACTTCGGCGCTGACCAAGGTCCCGGGCGTCGGCAAGAAGACCGCCGAACGCTTGCTGGTGGAGCTCAAGGATCGCTTCAAGGCCTGGGAAACCGTACCGGCCATGTTCGCCCTGGTGCCGAACCAGCCGGATGGACCGGCTCCGGTGAACACTGCCGAGACTGACGCCGTCAGCGCCTTGATTTCCCTGGGCTACAAGCCCCAGGAAGCAAGCAAGGCGGTGTCTGCGATCAAAGAGAAAGATTTGAGCAGTGAAGACATGATCCGCCGCGCCTTGAAGGGAATGATCTAAGTGATTGAAGCTGATCGTCTGATCGCTGCCACGCACAGCCCGCGTGAGCGCGAAGAAGTCCAGGACCGCGCCATTCGCCCGGTCAGCCTGGCCGAATACATTGGCCAGCCGACCGTTCGCGAACAGATGGAGTTGTTCATTCAGGCCGCTCGCGGTCGAAATGAATCCCTGGATCACACGCTGATCTTCGGGCCGCCAGGCTTGGGCAAGACCACTCTCGCCAACATCATCGCCCAGGAAATGGGCGTGTCGATAAAGAGCACCTCGGGGCCGGTGCTGGAGCGCCCAGGCGACCTGGCCGCGCTGTTGACCAACCTTGAGCCTCACGATGTGCTGTTTATCGACGAAATCCATCGCCTGTCGCCCATCGTTGAAGAGGTGCTGTACCCGGCCATGGAGGATTTCCAGCTCGATATCATGATCGGCGAAGGCCCGGCCGCACGTTCGATCAAGCTGGATCTGCCGCCGTTCACCCTGGTCGGCGCAACGACGCGGGCGGGGATGCTCACCAACCCGTTGCGTGACCGTTTCGGCATCGTTCAGCGTCTTGAGTTCTACAATAACGCCGACTTGTCGACGATCGTCAGTCGTTCGGCGAGCATCCTCGGTTTGCCGCTGGACCCGGAAGGCGCCTTCGAAATCGCCCGCCGTGCCCGTGGTACGCCGCGGATCGCCAACAGGCTGCTGCGCCGGGTGCGCGACTTTGCCGAAGTTCGCGCCAAGGGGCATATCACCAAGCCGATTGCCGACCTGGCGTTGAACCTGCTGGATGTCGATGAGCGTGGCTTCGATCACCAGGACCGGCGTCTGTTGTTGACCATGATCGAGAAGTTCGACGGCGGGCCGGTCGGGGTCGACAGTCTGGCCGCCGCCATCAGCGAAGAGCGTCACACCATCGAAGACGTGCTCGAGCCTTACCTGATCCAGCAGGGTTACATCATGCGCACGCCTCGGGGGCGGGTGGTGACGCGGCATGCCTACCTGCATTTCGGTTTAAACATTCCGTCACGATTGGGCGAAATGCCCGTGGTAGACGAGTTTCTCGATGCCGCTGACGATTAATTAACATTGCGTGCTGATTTTTTCGGGCAATGTAGGGTCCCAAGACCGTACTTTCACGTGAAAGCCGCAGAACAATGAAAAACAGTTGCCATGCCGGATTGGCAACCTGAGGAGTAAGCACTAGAGTATGCGCGCGCAAAACGGGCTTGAGCCTTTCGCACATCGCTGTCGCGTTTATTACGAGGACACCGATGCGGGGGGCATCGTGTATTACGTTAATTACCTCAAGTTTATGGAACGGGCTCGAACCGAGCGGCTACGAGATCTGGGCTTTGCCCAATCCACGCTTGCCGGTGAGGACCTGTTGTTCGTCGTGCATTCCAGCGAAGCGCGCTACCACGCGCCGGCGCGACTGGATGACGAACTGCTGGTAAGCGCCGAGGTAATCGAATTGAACCGTGCCAGCCTGCGCTTCAAACAGCAGGTCAGGCGGGCAACGGATAATGTGCTGCTCTGCGAAGGGCAGTTTCTGGTGGCCTGTGTGCGCACTGAAAGTTTGAAACCCCGGGCCATTCCCGAAGCTCTACGAGCGGCCTTTGCCGACGTGAGCGGCGCGGGTACACACTCAAAGCAGGAGATAAAGCGTGGAAGCTAACGTCGTCGACCATTCCTCCATGTGGAGCCTGGTCAGCAATGCCAGTATCGTGGTGCAACTGGTAATGCTGACCCTGGTAGCCGCATCGGTGACCTCGTGGATCATGATCTTTCAGCGCAGTAATCTGCTGCGCGCCGGTCGACGTGCCCTGGAGAGCTTTGAAGAGCGCTTCTGGTCGGGTATCGACCTGTCCAAGCTGTACCGTCAGGCCGGCAGCAACCCGGACCCTGATTCGGGCGTCGAGCAAATCTTCCGTGCCGGTTTCAAGGAGTTCTCCCGTCTGCGCCAGCAGTCAGGCGTTGATCCGGAAGCGGTGATGGAAGGCGTGGCCCGTGCCATGCGCGTCGCCATTTCCCGCGAAGAAGAAAAGCTCGAGCAGAGCCTGCCTTTCCTGGCCACCGTTGGTTCCGTCAGCCCGTACATCGGTCTGTTCGGTACCGTCTGGGGGATCATGAATTCCTTCCGTGGCCTGGCCACCGCCCAGCAAGCGACCCTGGCCACAGTGGCCCCGGGTATCGCCGAAGCACTGATCGCCACCGCGATCGGTCTGTTCGCTGCCATTCCAGCCGTTATCGCTTACAACCGTTTTGCTGCTCGCAGCGAAACCCTGCTGGGCCGCTACTACACCTTCGCCGACGAGTTCCAGGCGATCCTGCACCGCAAAGTGCACACCAGCGAAGAATAAGCAGGTAATTTCCAATGGCTTTAATCGCTCGAGCTCGCAAAAAGCGCAAGCCGGTCGCCGAGATGAACGTGGTGCCTTACATCGACGTGATGTTGGTGCTGCTGGTCATCTTCATGGTGACCGCGCCGATGCTCAATCAGGGCGTGAAAGTTGATCTGCCCAAGGTTTCCAGTGAAGCCTTGCCGCAGGACAACAACACCCAGGTCCTGACCATTTCCATCAAATCCGACAAGACCTACTACTGGAACCTTGGCAGCGAAGTCGACACAGACAAGCAGCAAGACCGGGCCATGACCCTGCCGCAGATGACTGACGCGGTGACCAAGATCATTCGCGTCGGCAACGAAGGCGGCAAGCGTACCCAGGTCTTCATTCGCGGCGACAAATCTGTCGATTACGGTTCCGTCATGGGGGCCATGGGCGGGTTGCAGAAAGCCGGGGTCGGTAATGTTGGCTTGATTACCGAGGCGCCCTGATGCAGCAACAGCGAGAGCCGTCCGCCTCGGAAAGCTACTTCTGGCCTAGTGTCTGGGCGATTGGCTTGCACGTGCTGGTGTTCGGCATGCTGTTCGTCAGTTTTGCCTTCACACCGGAATTGCCGCCGGCCAAGCCGATTGTCCAGGCGACCTTGTACCAGCTGAAATCGAAAAGTCGGGCGACCACCCAGACCAATCAGAAGATTGCCGGTGAAGCGCAGAAATCGGCTGCGCGTCAGACCGAAGTCGAGCAGATGGAACAGAAAAAGGTCGAGCAGGAAGCGGTGAAGGCTGCGGAACAAAAGAAAGAAGAGGCGGCTCAAAAGGCCGAAGAAGCCAAGAAGGCCGACGAGGCGAAGAAAGCGGACGAGGCGAAAAAGGCTGATGAAGCCAAGAAAGCCGACGAAGCGAAGAAAACCGCGGAAGCCAAGAAGGCAGAAGAGAAACAATTGGCTGATATAGCCAAGAAGAAAGCCGAAGAAGAAGCCAAGAAAGCCGCGGAAGAAGAGGCCAAGAAAGCGGCCGCTGAAGAAGCCAGGAAAAAGATCGTCGAAGACGCGAAGAAGAAAGCCGCGGAAGACGCCAAGAAGAAAGCTGAAGCTGAAGAGGCGAAGAAGAAAGTCGCCGAGGAAGCGAAGAAGAAAGCTGCCGCCGATGCTGCGAAGAAGAAATCGCAGGATGCGGCGCGTAAATCCGCCGAAGACAAAAAGGCCCAGGCCCTGGCAGATTTGCTTTCCGACACGCCGCAGCGTCAGCAGGCCTTGGCCGATGAGCAGGGCGACGAAGTTGCCGGCAGTTTCGATGACCTGATTCGTGCGCGTGCAGCGGAAGGCTGGGCTCGTCCACCTTCGGCACGCAAAGGCATGACGGTCGTGTTGCAAATCGGCATGTTGCCGGACGGTACGGTGACTTCGGTCAGCGTGTCCAGGTCCAGTGGCGACGGTCCGTTTGACGCATCGGCTGTTGCAGCGGTGAAGAATATTGGACGTTTGACAGAAATGCAGGGAATGAAGCCGAGTGATTTCGCTCCGTATCGTTCATTCAAGATGACATTCACACCTGAGGATCTAGCCTTGTGAGAAACCTTCTACGAGGAATGCTGGTCGTTATCTGCTGCATGGCAGGGATGGCGATGGCAGATGAGAAAAACATTCTGGTTACCAGCGGCAGCGATCGGGCGACCCCGATCGCCGTCGTACCGTTCGGCTTCCAGGGCGGTAGCGTGCTGCCGGACGACATGGCGGAAATCATTGGTAATGACCTGCGCAACTCGGGTTACTACTCGCCGCTTCCAAAGCAGAACATGATCAGCCAGCCGAGCCAGGCCAGCGAAATCATCTTCCGTGACTTCAAGGCGCTGGGTGCCCAGTACGTCATGGTCGGCAGCATCGTGCCGGCGGGCGGTCGCCTGCAGGTGCAATACGCACTGTTCAACGTGGCAACCGAGCAGCAAGTGCTGACCGGCAGCGTGTCGGGCGGCGTCGATCAGTTGCGCGACATGGCGCACTACATCTCCGACCAGTCGTTCGAAAAACTCACGGGTATCAAGGGTGCCTTCTCGACTCGCCTGCTGTACGTAACGGCCGAGCGTTTCTCCGAGAACAACACTCGCTACACCCTGCAACGTTCGGACTACGACGGTGCTCGCGCCGTGACCCTGCTGCAGTCGCGCGAGCCGATCCTGTCGCCGCGTTTCGCACCGGATGGCAAGCGTATCGCTTATGTCTCCTTCGAGCAGAAGCGTCCACGCATCTTCATGCAGAACATCGACACCGGTCGCCGTGAGCAGATCACCAACTTCGAAGGCCTGAACGGTGCGCCAGCCTGGTCGCCGGATGGCAATCGCCTGGCGTTCGTACTGTCCAAAGACGGCAACCCGGACATCTATGTGATGAACCTGGGTTCGCGTCAGATCAGCCGCGTCACCAACGGTCCTGGCATCAACACCGAACCGTTCTGGGGCAAGGATGGCTCGACCATCTACTTCACGTCCGACCGTGGCGGCAAACCGCAGATCTACAAGACCAGTGCCGGTGGTGGCGGTGCCGAACGCGTGACTTTCGTCGGTAACTACAACGCCAACCCTAAACTGTCGGCTGATGAAAAGACGCTTGTCATGATTCACCGTCAGGATGGCTTCACCAATTTCAAGGTGGCGGCCCAGGATTTGCAGCGCGGTAGTGTAAAAATCCTCACTGATAGCACTCTGGACGAGTCGCCTACTGTCGCGCCCAACGGCACCATGGTAATCTACGCCACCCGCCAGCAGGGCCGGGGAGTCTTGATGCTCGTGTCCATCAATGGACGCGTAAGGCTCCCGCTTCCTACCGCACAAGGCGAAGTCAGAGAACCTTCCTGGTCCCCTTACCTGAACTGACGCGGCGCTATACGTTTTACTTAACACACTGGGGTTCATTAGGAGTTTCACGATGGAAATGCTGAAGTTTGGTAAATTTGCTGCGCTGGCACTGGCCATGGCTGTAGCTGTAGGTTGCTCGTCCAAAGGCGGCGACAATGCCGGTGAAGGCGCGGTAGATCCAAACGCTGGTTACGGCGCAAACACTGGTGCAGTTGACGGCTCCCTGAGCGAAGAAGCTGCACTGCGCGCTATCACCACTTTCTACTTCGAATACGACAGCTCGGACCTGAAGCCAGAAGCCATGCGCGCTCTGGACGTTCACGCCAAAGACCTGAAAGCAAACGGCGCTCGCGTTGTTCTGGAAGGCAACACCGACGAACGTGGTACTCGTGAGTACAACATGGCACTGGGCGAGCGTCGTGCGAAAGCCGTTCAGCGCTACCTGGTACTGCAAGGTGTTTCCCCAGCTCAGCTGGAACTGGTTTCCTACGGCGAAGAGCGTCCAGTTGCTACCGGCAACGACGAGCAGTCCTGGGCTCAAAACCGTCGCGTCGAACTGCGTAAGTAATTCGTCATGCGAACGTGCCGTCGTGCTGTAACTGTCCTGGCTCTCAGCCTCGCGCCGCTTGCGGTGTGGGCTGCGGTTCCTGTGGTCGACAACGACTCCGGCTATAACAATAGCGGGAGCAGTTATCCGCCTGCAGGTTACGGTACGAACGGCGCCTATGCCGGGGGAGGGGTTTCGGCCCCTGTCTCGGCACAGGGCGAGCTGTTCAACCAACTGCAATCAATGCAGCAACAGATCGAGCGCCAGCAAGGTGCGATTGAAGTTCTGCAAAATGATGTAGCGCGCATGAAGCAGGAAAACCTGGAGCGATACCAGGATCTTGATCGGCGCATTGGAACCGGCGTTGCACCAGCCGCAACTCCTGAAAATTCTTCCACCGGTGGTGATTCGAGTGCCGCTGGTGCAGCCGCAGGTGCGGCAGCTGGCGCAGCCGCCGCTCAAGCACCTGCCGCGGGTAGCGAGCCGGCGGATCCGGCGAAGGAAAAGCTCTATTACGATGCTGCCTTCGACCTGATCAAGGCCAAGGATTTCGACAAGGCCAGCCAGGCTTTTGCCGCTTTCCTGCGCAAGTACCCGAACAGCCAGTACGCGGGCAACGCCCAATACTGGTTGGGCGAAGTGAACCTGGCCAAAGGCGATCTGCAAGGCGCGGGTCAGGCCTTTGCCAAGGTTTCGCAGCTGTATCCCAAGCACGCCAAAGTGCCGGACTCGCTGTACAAGCTCGCTGATGTAGAGCGTCGCCTGGGTCATACCGACCGGGTCAAAGGCATTCTGCAGCAGGTGGTTTCCCAATATCCGGGCACTTCCGCCGCTCAGTTGGCCCAGCGCGATCTGCAAAAGATGTAAGCCTGCTTGAACCGTTTCAAAGAAACCCGCGCTTGTCGCGGGTTTTTTCGTTAGAATTCACACCCTTTTTATGAAACACGCTTTTAGGGGCCTGCGCTTTGCCGAGGTTCCTTCAAGTGCCTGACGGAGGCGGACAGCCTGTTTAGCTGTTACGCCCGTGGCGACTATGCAAGACACATTGAGAATCACCGAAGTTTTCTACTCGTTGCAGGGTGAAACGCGGACTGCCGGCCTGCCCACTGTTTTTGTGCGCCTGACCGGTTGCCCTCTGCGTTGCCAATACTGCGACAGCGCCTACGCGTTTACTGGCGGAACCATTCGCACCCTCGACGACATCCTCGAGCAGGTTGCAGGGTTTCGCCCGCGTTATGTCTGTGTCACGGGCGGCGAGCCCCTGGCCCAGCCCAACGCCATTCCCTTGCTCAAGCGCTTGTGTGATGCCGGTTACGAAGTGTCACTGGAAACCAGTGGCTCCATCGATATCTCGGCAGTCGATTCCCGGGTCAGTCGCGTTGTCGACCTGAAAACCCCGGGTTCGAAGGAAGCGCACCGCAATCGCTACGAAAACATTGAGCTGCTCACGCCCAACGACCAGGTGAAGTTTGTCATCTGCTCGCGGGAGGACTATGACTGGTCCGTTTCCAAGTTGATCCAGTACGGTCTTGACCTGCGTGCCGGTGAAGTCCTGTTCTCGCCAAGTCACCATGATCTCAATGCCCGGGACCTGGCGGACTGGGTGGTGGCGGACAACCTGCCAGTGCGTTTGCAATTGCAGCTGCATAAATATCTATGGAATGACGAGCCGGGGCGCTGAAATGACTGAACAACTCAACACTGCTGAAAAACGTGCGGTCATCCTGCTGTCCGGTGGCCTGGACTCGGCGACCGTCGTGGCCATGGCGCGTGCCGAAGGCTACAGCTGCTACACCATGAGCTTTGACTACGGTCAGCGCTCTCACGCCGAACTGTACGCCGCCGAGCGTGTGGCGCGGGACCTGGGTGTGGTCGAGCACAAGGTGATCGGTCTGAACCTGAACGGCATGGGCGGCTCGGCCCTGACCGACAGCAGCATCGATATTCCAGAGGAGCCGGGTGAGGGCATTCCGGTAACTTACGTGCCTGCGCGTAACACGGTGTTCCTGTCCCTGGCCTTGGGCTGGGCAGAAGTACTCGGCGCACGGGACATCTTTATCGGCGTCAACGCGGTGGATTACTCCGGTTACCCAGACTGCCGTCCCGAGTTCATCGAGTCGTTCGAGCGCATGGCCAACCTGGCAACCAAAGCCGGCGTGGAAGGCAATGGCTTCCGCATCCAGGCACCGCTGCAAAACCTCAGCAAGGCGCAGATCGTCCAGGCGGGCGTGAAGCTTGGCGTGAACTACGGGCTGACCGTTTCCTGCTATCAGGCCGACGATGAAGGCCGTGCGTGCGGCAAGTGCGACAGCTGCCGACTGCGTGCAGAAGGCTTTGCGACGGCCGGAATCAGCGATCCAACCCCTTATTTTTGAATTATTTCAAAATAGGTGTTGAATAGTCCTTAAAAATCAGTATTATACGCGCCACCACACAGCGGGTCGTTAGCTCAGTTGGTAGAGCAGTTGGCTTTTAACCAATTGGTCGTAGGTTCGAATCCCACACGACCCACCATTTTTGGCGGTTTAGAAAATCCGGAAGGCCCACGCAAGTGAGGATTTCCGGGTTTTTTTTTGCCCGCGATTCAGTGGCGACGGGGCTGGTGGGCGGGAAGAGTATCTTCACCGGACATGACACTCTCCAGGAAAACCTTAGTGGTTCATTTATTCCTGCAATATTGGTGTATCGAACGAAGGGTGCTCCGCTAATAGGCGACGCCACTCCATTCGAAACCAGGGAGTGAATTGCGCTTGCGATTCTGAAAGTTGGGCTGATATTTCGGCGCGGGTCAGCCATGTGATCTCGCTGACTTCCGCAGTAGCTGGACAGACCACAGCGTCAGATTGAGCAACCAATACGTGACATAGTTCGTGTTCCGCACCGATGGAACCAAATCTAGCATGGTACTCAAAACTATATAGAAGTCGGCAGGAGGCAGAGATCCCTAATTCTTCGCGCAGACGACGAGACGCGGCATCGATAATAGTTTCACCAGGTGACGGATGGCTGCAGCAAGCATTCGACCAGAAGCCCGGCCAAAGCATTTTCCCTGCAGCACGACGTTGAAGTAGATGACGCCCGTCGCTGTCGATCAGATGCACCGAAAATGCACGATGCAACTGGCCCGCTCCCAGGTGTGCGACGCGTTTGTCACAAACGCCGATCTGTACATCTTGTGAATCAACTAACACTACATCATTGGTCATTCTGTATTCCCTTCGGTGCAATTACACGCCCGCCCGCACAATGTTTTCGGTGTGGGATGACAGCGCTACGTCTTTCTACCCAGGTTCGGAGACTTGTCCCCAGGCGCTGACTAATGTCAAAGCTGCGTCGGTGAACTCTGGATCGGCACGCAGGTTGGCCATGGCATCGAGGTCGTTCTGGGTGAGTAGCCCGAGTTTGAGCAGCGCTGGCCCAGCCTGTGCGGTGGTTGCAGACCAGAAGGTATCGGCTGGGCTGTTGTCGCCGATTCGACCTTCAAGGGTGCGATGCCCGACTCTGGAAAGTCCCCGATCACGTAACCGGCCGGGGAGAGTGTCGGCCCAGAGCATGTCGGAACCAATGGACTGCTCCAGGAGGGCGACTCCGGCTTGGGCGACCTTTCGGAACAACGGGTTCGAAGTTCTCAAGCTTGGTTGCAGACTCACGTCCTCTATCACCAACCAGCCGCCCGGACGGACCCAGGTGACGGCTCGAGACAATATGTCTTCGCGTTCGGTGAGGTGACACAGCAGCGCCCGAGCGTGCACCACATCAAAGGAGGCCGCAGGAAAATCATCGGTCGTGGCATTGTGGGTAATCACCCGAATGCCAGGTATATCGGTAAGGAAGCGGGTGTCGATGTCGGTGGCGGTGACAATCGCGTCGGGATATCGCTGGGCCAGCCAGCCGGCAAATGATCCGGCACCGGCACCCAGATCGAGGATGGTAGGCTGCCCCGGGAGATCGAGCTGATCAAAAACGGCTTTGCTCAACGGGTCAAAGGCACATTCCAGGGTGCGCAGCCGTGCCAATTGGCCAGTGTGCTGATCAGCGAGATAGCTGCTGGTGTAGCCGGGTTCATCGGTGGGGTCAGTAGTGGTCACAGTAAGACCTCCAGTCGATCAGGGCAGCGGTTGAGGAATCCGTGTTCGGTGGGCTGGAACCCCGGAGCCCAGCGCACGTTTGGAAAGGTCTGTAGCAGCATGCGAGCGCTGATCGTGATCTCCATCCGTGCCAGCATGGATCCCAGGCAGAAGTGACGCCCCGCGCCGAAGGCAAAATGACTTGTCGCCTGATGGGTGCGAGACATATTGAAGGTGTCCGGGTCGGTGAATTCGTCCGGATCACGGTTGGCCGAACCGATAAGACAGGCTAGGGTCGCGCCAGAAGGAATCGTTCCCGACGGCAGTTCCAGCGATTCACGGGCCTCCCGGAGTATGAGTTGCAGAGGAGGGTTGCGTCGCAGGGTTTCGGCGAGCGCATTGTCCATCAAGTCTGGATCAGCCATCACCGCATCTTTGACGCCGGGCTCGTTCAACAAGTTGACAATGAGATTCGCCAAGGCGCCGTGACTGGTCTCGCTACCCGCCGTCATCAGGATCGCACAGTACGCCCGGACGTACGTTTCGGACAACGGCTGACCGTCAACCTGTGCCGCCAGGAGCTGCGAGATCAGATCGACTTTTGGTTCAGCACGGCGGGCGTCGATATGTGGTTGGATAAAGTCGTAGAAACTGTCTCGGTTGGATAACCCGCCGGTCAACAGTGCCGGATCCTGTCGATAGTTGCCCATGTAAGCGAAGCCGATGGAACACCAGCTCTTTAACTGCGCCACTTCCTCGCAGGTTCCAGCCGGGAGACCCAGCGCATGAGCCATCACCCGTACCGGCAGAGCTGCGGTGAAGTCGGCAATGAGGTCCACCTGGGGGCGGCCGCGCATGTGCGCCAGCAGGTCTGTGGTCACCGAGATGATGGACGCTTTTAGCGCTACGAGGGCCTTGCTGCGGAACGATGGGCTAAGCAATGCTCGGTGCTGAGCGTGTTCACAGCCGTCCATAGCGACAATAGTGTGTCCCAGCAGCGGGCCAATCTGCCAGGCGTAGTTGTTGTTGCTCGCCCCAGGATGGGTCAATGCGGCTTTGACATCCACATGCCGACTGACGAGCCACACATCTGTGGGCTCGTCGTAAGCGATTGGTAGAGTGGTACGTAAACGCTCATACAAAGGGTAGGGGTCGATTTCGAACTGCCGGGATTTCAGGGTCGGAGGGGTAAGTTTCAGGTCCACTTGCCGGTTGGCCTGCGCTGTAGAATCGGCGGCATGCAGGCGATAACGAGAAACGGTCTGGTGCCAGTCGCCTGCAGCCCGGACAACCTGGCGCAGCCGGTCCGGGTCGGTCGCGACGCCCGGCCGGTGACTTGCATGTTGAGCGGCGACCGCAGTGAACTGCGCGACTACCGTGTTCACCATCTGGTGGGCGGCTTCGATCGCGGCAGGCCAGTCGATGCCAGCGGTGTCCGCTATTATCGACACCAGGTTGAAGCGCTCACCACACACCACATCTTTGGCAATCGAATGGATATCGTTCGTCCAGGCAATGATATCGGCACCGTGTTCACGCAGCGTGTTCCACCATTCGATGTCCGCTGAATGCTCGTACGGGTCGAGAGTTTCAGCCGCATCGATGAGATCAAAGAAGAACAGTGCGCCGAACGAATCCCGGCGTAACGGCAGATACTCGGCCAACGTGAGTGCCGTGTCGGTTTCCCGCATTCGTACCAGCGTCGCCTGCGCACGCAGATGTTGGATCAAATGCCGCATGAGCCGGTGCCGCCAACGCTCGCCCCCCCAGCACTTGGTCTGCGGCCACAGATCATCGACCAGAGCAACGAGCATCGGGTCATCGAATCGGCTGACTTTACCCGACGGATCCGCACAGCCGCTCTCGGTCAAATCCTGCACCGCGGTGATGAAGCGGTCCAATTCACCGCTTTCCGCCCATGGACCATCATCGATGCGGTCATCGAGAGTGAGTGCCCACAGATACCAGCACACCAGAATCTCGGCTCGGTCGGTGGGAGCTCGCCCGCACAACGCCATCCCCAGATCGAGCAGCGCAGTGGTGCTCAGTCGATACGCACCGCGGCGGCCGATCAAGCCGTATCGCTGCGCCCAAGCGAGAGCATGCTTGCGCAACCGATCACTGTCGGTACGTGCTGGTGGACCAGCGAAAGGAAGCCGAATCTCGGGAATGATCAGCGGAGTCGGTGGTAAATGACAGTCGTGGCTGGTGCCGGGATCACCTTCGCGGTGTACCGGTGGCATGATGCTCTCCTGTTGAATCAACTTTCTTCTCCTTGATATCGATTTTTGAAGGCATAACGTGGTAAGCCATGCTCGGTGGCCCAGGCATGCCATTACAGAGGGTGTTCAAGTTCGTCGCCCCAGCCTTCGGCTCTGGCACGCGATGTCTGGTGAAGAGAGAGGGTACGGCTGCTAGGCACTACGCCATCACTGACGGTTTCGTGTCACATCCTTGTCCGATAACAATGGTGCATGCGAGTGCAATTGAAATTCTTGTTGTGCAAGCAGAGGCTATCCGCTCCTAATTTGTGCGTCACCACTGTTTTTGTGGGAAATTGATGTTTGTTTTGTAGGGATGTTCCTAAAAAATGACAGTAGGCACATTGAGTAGAGGATCATTCCTGCGTCGGCTGTCAGGGCGAGACTCGATCAGTGCAGCGGGCAAAGTGATCTTGAAGACCGGCATCGTGTTGTCCAGGTACAACCGTTCGTCAATGGCTCGCAGGAGCAGATTGTTCAATTGGTTTTCAATCTGTTCCAAAAAACCGCAAGGCCCACGCAAGTGAGGATTTCCGGGTTTTTTTTTGCCCGCGATTCAAGTTCGCCGCGCTGCGGGCTGCTGCGCATGACGCAGGTCAGAATCACCTTTTGCATCCGTCGGATATTCTGTAGCCTTGCGCAGCTTCAACGCTGTCCGTGCCTGATGAATACTCACTTTCCCGGCGGTACCCCGATGGGTCCGGAGCCGGGTGTATACTCGACTTTCGCGCGAATGCGCCTGCAGGTCTTGCGAACATGACGCAAATTTCCGAACGCCTTCTGGTTCAAGCCCACCTCGACGCCAAACAGCCCAAGCCGCTGACCGCCGATGAAGAGGCTTATTACCGTGCTGCCATCGCTGCCGAGCTCAAGGCTCAGGACGCGGTGCTGGTGGCCCACTTCTATTGTGACCCTGTGATTCAGGCGCTGGCCGAAGAGACGGGCGGCTGTGTCTCCGACTCGCTGGAGATGGCCCGTTTCGGCAATGCCCATCCGGCCAAGACCGTGGTCGTCGCCGGCGTGAAGTTCATGGGTGAGACCGCCAAGATCCTCAACCCGGAAAAACGCGTGCTGATGCCGACGCTCGAAGCGACCTGTTCGCTGGACCTGGGTTGCCCGGTGGACGAATTTTCCGCGTTCTGCGATCAACACCCGGAGCGCACGGTGGTGGTGTACGCCAACACTTCCGCTGCGGTAAAAGCCCGAGCGGATTGGGTGGTGACTTCAAGCTGTGCGCTGGAGATCGTCGAAAGCCTGATGGACAACGGCGAGACCATCATCTGGGGCCCGGACAAGCACCTGGGGACCTACATCCAGCGCCAGACCGGTGCCGACATGCTGCTGTGGGACGGTGCCTGCATCGTTCACGAAGAATTCAAGTCCAAGCAGCTTGAAGACATGAAGGCGCTGTACCCGGATGCTGCGATCCTGGTGCACCCGGAGTCACCGACCTCGGTGATCGAACTGGCGGACGCCGTGGGGTCGACGAGTCAGTTGATCGCGGCGGCCCAGAGCCTGCCGAACAAGACGTTGATCGTCGCGACCGACCGCGGCATCTTTTACAAGATGCAGCAGCTGTGCCCGGACAAGGTCTTTATCGAAGCCCCGACGGCGGGTAACGGCGCGGCGTGCCGCAGTTGTGCGCATTGCCCGTGGATGGCCATGAACACCCTTGAGCGCACGCTCAAGGCGTTGAAGGAAGGGTCGAACGAGATCTTTGTCGATCCGGCACTGATTCCGCAGGCGATCCGGCCGCTCAAGCGCATGCTCGACTTTACTCAGGCGGCGCGGATGAAGCTGGCGGGGAACGCCTGAGGTTTATCAGGCAGGTCGCAAAAAATTGTGGGAGCGGGCTTGCTCGCGAAGGCGTAGTGTCAGGCAGCATTGATGTCGGCTGACACACCGCCTTCGTCGGAACGCCGCCCGGAGCAAGCCCGCTCCCACAGTGGTTTATGCGTCGGGAAGCTATTTGGTCTTCTTCGGAATCCGCACAAGCCGGGTGTTGGAATACATGTCATGCCAGCTGCGTTTCTGCTTGTCGAACAGCGACCAGAAGAATCCCAGGCCAACGCAAAGCAGTGAGGCAATCGACACCACAAAGCGCAGCAGCGCCTGCCACAGGCTGATGGATGAGCCATCGGCATTCTGCACGCGGATGCACCAGACCTGCATGCCCAGTGTCTGACCAGACCAGGTCCAGAATTTGGCGAAGAAGCCGAACAATACGAACAGCAGGACCGTGGAGAGCAGGGGATCGCCGTCCAGCGCGCCCGCTTCGGTCAAGGTGCGCATCCTTTCTTCGCCGATGATCGCCATCTGGATCATCTTGTAGATGCCGCTGGTGACGATCAGCAGGGCGGTGCACAGCAGGAAATCATAGAACATGGCTGCCAGGCGACGACCCAGGCCAGCGGCAGGAAAGTCGCCCTGGGGGGTAAGCAGGTGTTTCGACATGGCAGGCTCTCGGCGAAAAAGAAGCCATTTTACGGATTTACGCGCACAAAAAAGCCCCTGATGTCAGCATCAGGGGCTTTTTCGTTACAGAAGATTAGGCTTCTGCTTGTACTTCGTCAGCCTGCATGCCTTTCTGGCCCTGCACGGCGATGAAAGTCACTTTCTGGCCTTCTTTCAGGCTCTTGAAGCCGTTGCCCTGGATGGCGCGGAAATGCACGAACAGATCCGGACCGCTTTCAGGAGTGATAAAACCAAAACCTTTCTCGTCGTTAAACCACTTGACGGTACCGCTCTGACGTTGGGACATTTCTTATTTCCTTTGACGCAAAAAATTAATGACAGTCTCCTTCTCATGAAAGAGTACTGGGGCTGGTTGCAGGAGAGTAAGAAGACGTCGAACGGGATGTAGCTAACTTGTAGGCTACTGCCCAGGTCACGATTCCAAGCGACCCATGCAAACACAGTGAACAAACTCTACGCCAACTACGGGAGAAAAAACAAGCCCCGTGAAGGCCCCGTATTTCCTCAGCTTGATGGCAAAGTCAGTCCACTAGTGGAGCCTTATTCTCTAACCTTGCTCAATTGTTTTCGATCGTTATAAGCAAAGTTCATAATCGAAGCTTACAGCCAAACAATGCACTATTTTATGGCGGTTGCGTTACACATTAGTGCACCGTTAACGCAACCGCGTTACTTATAGGAACATTCAATCAGCCGCGATAGTAGCGTTGTGGAACAAATGGCATTTTGCTTACAAGCAAAGGTACCTTTTTCCCACGAACGATCGCCCAGACCGGTGTGTCCAGTGCGATATAGGCGCTGTCGACATAACCCATGGCCAGCGGACCGCCCAGGGTCGGGCCGAAACCGCCGCTGCAGACGCTACCGATGATGTCGCCGGCTTCGTTGACGATCTCGGCGCCTTCACGCACGGGTGTACGTTCCTGTGGTAGCAGACCTACACGTTTGCGGTTCACGCCTGCCTGTTGCTGGGTGAATACGGTCTCGGCGCCAGGGAAACCGCCGGCCCGTGCGCCATCAGCGCGACGTGGCTTGGAGATCGCCCACAGCAGGCTTGCTTCGATCGGGGTGGTGTCGGTGTTCATGTCATGGCCGTACAGGCACAGGCCGGCTTCCAGGCGCAGGGAGTCGCGGGCACCAAGGCCGATGGCCTCGACTTCCTGTTCGGCGAGCAGGGCGCGAGCCAGGGCTTCGGCGTTGGCGGCCGGCACGGAGATTTCGAAGCCGTCTTCACCGGTGTATCCCGAACGGCTGACAAAGCAGTCCACGCCCAGCAGTTTCACTCGAGCGAACTGCATAAAGGTCATCTTGGCCACTTCAGGTGCCAAACGTGCCAGCACAGTGACCGCCGTCGGACCTTGCAGGGCGAGCAGGGCGCGCTCTTCGAACAATGGCTCGATCGTGCACTGGTCGCCAATGTGCTTGCGCAGGTGGGCCAGGTCCTGGTCCTTGCAGGCGGCGTTGACCACCAGGAACAGTTCGTCGTTGCCCAGGTTGGCGACCATCAGGTCGTCGAGAATGCCGCCGGTCTCGTTAGTGAACATGGCGTAACGCTGCATGCCCACCGGCAGTTCGATGATGTCCACTGGCACCAGGGTTTCCAGGGCCTTGGCGGCATTGGCGCCGGTCAGGCGGATCTGGCCCATGTGCGAGACGTCGAACAGCCCGGCCTGATCGCGGGTGTGTTGGTGTTCTTTCATCACGCCCAGCGGGTACTGCACGGGCATGTCGTAGCCGGCGAAGGGCACCATGCGCGCGCCGAGCTCGATGTGCAGTGCGTGCAACGGAGTTTTCAACAGTTGTTCGGTGGACATATTCAGCTCCTGAAGAAGGGTGCAGATGAGCGCGCATCAGCACTCGATAATGTTGACCGCCAAACCGCCACGGGCGGTTTCCTTGTATTTGCTTTTCATGTCGGCGCCGGTCTGGCGCATGGTGCGGATGACCTTGTCGAGGGAGACGAAATGTTGCCCGTCGCCGCGCATGGCCATGCGCACGGCATTGATGGCCTTGACCGAGCCCATGGCGTTGCGCTCGATGCAAGGCACTTGCACCAGCCCGCCAATCGGGTCGCAGGTCAGTCCGAGGTTGTGTTCCATGCCGATTTCCGCGGCGTTCTCCACTTGTTGCACGGTGCCGCCAAGGACTTCGCACAAGGCACCGGCAGCCATCGAGCAAGCGACGCCGACTTCGCCTTGACAACCGACTTCGGCGCCGGAGATCGAGGCGTTCTCCTTGTACAGAATGCCAATGGCCGCCGCAGTGAGCAGAAAACGCACCACGCCGTCATCATTCGCGCCGGGAATAAACCGCATGTAGTAATGCAGCACCGCCGGAATGATCCCGGCCGCACCATTGGTGGGCGCCGTGACCACGCGCCCGCCGTTGGCGTTTTCTTCGTTGACGGCCAGGGCGTACAGATTGACCCAGTCCAGCACCGACAGCGGATCGCGCAATGACGATTCCGGGTTCTTGCACAATTGCAGATGCAGCGCCGCGGCCCGGCGCTTGACCTTCAGCCCGCCGGGCAGGATGCCTTCATTGCGGCATCCTGCGGCGACGCAGTCCTGCATTGCTTGCCAGATTTTCAGCAGGCCGGCGCGGGTTTCCGCTTCCGGACGCCAGGCGCTTTCGTTGGTCAGCATCACCTGGCTGATCGACAGGCCGTATTTGGCGCAATGAGCGAGCAGGTCCTTGGCACTTTTGAAGGGGAAGGTCAGAGGCGTGGCGTCTTCGACGATGCGGTCGGCGCCTGCGGCGTCCTCATCGACCACAAAACCGCCGCCGACCGAGTAGTACTCGCGACTGCGGATCTGCAGGCCCGCTGCGTCGAAGGCGCGGAAAATCATGCCGTTGGGGTGATAGGGCAAGGGTTTGCGAATCATCGCCAGGTGTTCTTTCTCGTTGAACGCAATGCTGTGTTCGCCGAGCAGGTTCAAGCGACCGTTGCCGCGAATCTCTTGCAGGCGCGCAGCGACGGTTTCGGTGTCAACGGTGTCCGGGTGTTCGCCTTCCAGGCCCAGCAACACAGCCTTGTCACTGCCGTGGCCTTTGCCGGTGGCGCCGAGCGAACCGTACAGCTCGACTTTGACGCAGGTGGTGGCTTCAAGCAGGTTTTCGCGGCGCAAACCTTCGACGAAACGCGCAGCGGCGCGCATCGGACCGACGGTGTGTGAGCTGGAGGGGCCGATGCCAATCTTGAACAGGTCGAACACGCTTAACGACATGGTGGTTCTCCGGTTTCTTGTTATTAGATATCGACGCAGATCTTGTGGGGAGACTGGACCCTGTGGGAGCGGGCTTGCTCGCGAAGGCGGCGTAACAGGCAGCGCATCTGGTGCCTGACACACCGCCTTCGCGAGCAAGCCCGCTCCCACAAGGGGAATGCGGTGTTCTTGACAGTGGGGGCGAGTAAACCCACCCCCTCATTGGTTTAAGCGTAGCTTTCGATCGACGGGCAGGCGCAGACCAGGTTGCGATCGCCGAACACGTTGTCGACGCGACCGACCGGCGGCCAGTACTTGCCTTCGATCAGCGATGCAACCGGGTACACCGCTTGCTCACGGCTGTACGGGTGCGACCACTCGCCCACCAGCTCCTTGGCGGTGTGCGGCGCGTTTTTCAGCGGGTTGTCGTCCTTGTCCAGGGTGCCGTTTTCCACCGCGCGGATTTCTTCACGGATGCGGATCATGGCGTCGCAGAAGCGGTCCAGTTCTTCCTTGGATTCGCTTTCGGTCGGCTCGATCATCAGCGTGCCGGCCACCGGGAACGACATGGTCGGTGCGTGGAAGCCGAAGTCGATCAGGCGCTTGGCCACGTCATCGACGCTGATGCCGCTGCTGTCTTTCAGTGGGCGCAGGTCGAGGATGCACTCGTGCGCCACCAGGCCGTTGCTGCCGGTGTACAGAACCGGGTAGTGCTCTTCGAGGCGACGGGAGATGTAGTTGGCGTTGAGGATCGCCAGCTGCGAAGCACGCTTGAGGCCCGCGCCACCCATCATGCGAATGTACATCCAGGTGATCGGCAGAATGCTCGCGCTGCCGAAAGGTGCCGCGCAAACGGCGCCTTCCTTGCGCTCCATCTGGGCGTGGCCCGGCAGGAATGGCGCCAGGTGCGATTTCACGCCGATCGGGCCGACACCCGGGCCGCCACCGCCGTGGGGGATGCAGAAGGTCTTGTGCAGGTTCAGGTGCGAGACGTCGCCGCCGAACTTGCCCGGCGCGCAGAGGCCGACCATGGCGTTCATGTTGGCGCCGTCGATGTACACCTGGCCGCCGTTGTCATGAACGATGCCGCAGATTTCGCGGATGCCTTCTTCGAACACGCCGTGGGTCGACGGGTAGGTGATCATCAGCGCGGCGAGGTGTTCGCGGTGCTCGATGGCCTTGGCGCGCAGGTCTTCGATGTCGACGTTGCCACGGGCATCGCAGGCGGTCACGACCACGCGCATGCCGGCCATTTGTGCGGTGGCCGGGTTGGTGCCGTGGGCCGACGACGGGATCAGGCAGATGTCGCGACGGTCTTCGCCACGGCTCTGGTGGTAGGCACGGATCGCCAAGAGACCTGCGTATTCACCCTGGGAGCCGGCGTTAGGTTGCAAGGATACCGAGTCGTAGCCGGTCGCAGCGCACAGCATGGCTTCCAGTTCGTCGGTCAATTGCTGATAACCGGCGCTTTGCTCGGCCGGGGCGAACGGGTGCAGGGCGCCGAACTCGGCCCAGGTCACCGGGATCATTTCGCTGGCGGCGTTGAGTTTCATGGTGCACGAACCCAGCGGGATCATGGTGCGGTCCAGCGCCAGGTCCTTGTCCGCCAGTTTGCGCAGGTAGCGCATCAGCTCGGTTTCCGAGTGATAGCGGTTGAACACCGGGTGGCTGAGGATTGGCGACTGACGCACCAGCGTGGCCGGGATGGCGCTTTGCACCGACGCAGCGAGGACGGCGAAGTCCGGCAGGGCCTTGCCGTCGGACAGCAGGTTCCACAGGGTTTCAACGTCGGCCTGAGTGGTGGTTTCGTCCAGGGACAGGCCCAGGCGTTCGCCATCGACCACGCGCAGGTTGATGCGCTGGGCGTGTGCCTTGTCGTGCAGGGCGGCGGTGTGGGCGCCGGTCTTCACGGTCAGGGTGTCGAAGAAGCTCGCTTGCTCGACGTTCAGACCCAATGCGCCCAAGCCTTTGGCCAGGATCGCAGTCAGGTGGTGAACGCGATTGGCGATCTGTGTCAGGCCTTTTGGACCGTGGTACACGGCGTACATGCTGGCGATGTTGGCCAGCAACACTTGCGCGGTGCAGATGTTCGATGTGGCTTTCTCGCGACGGATGTGTTGCTCGCGGGTTTGCATGGCCAGGCGCAGGGCCGGGTTGCCGAAACGGTCTACGGAGACACCGACCAGACGGCCCGGCATGTCACGCTTGAACGCGTCCTTGGTGGAAAAGTACGCCGCGTGCGGGCCACCGAAGCCCAGCGGCACGCCGAAGCGCTGTGCGCTGCCGATGGCCACGTCGGCGCCGAATTCGCCCGGGGCGCTCAGCACGGTCAGGGCCAGCAGGTCGGCAGCCACGGCAACGAGGGCGTTGGCGGCGTGGAAGCGTTCGGTAAGCTCGCGGTAGTCGAACAGGTCACCGTTGCTTGCCGGGTATTGCAGCAGTGCGCCGAAGAATGGCGTCACGTCGGTCAGCTCGCGCTCGTCGCCAACCACCACGTCGATGCCCAAAGGCTCGGCACGGGTGCGCAGTACGTCGATGGTCTGCGGGTGGCAATGCACGGAGGCGAAGAAGGCGTGGCTGCCCTTGTTCTTGCTCAGGCGTTTGCAGAAGGTCATGGCTTCGGCAGCGGCGGTGGCTTCGTCCAGCAGCGAGGCGTTGGCGATCGGCAGGCCGGTGAGGTCGCTGATCAGGGTCTGGAAGTTCAGCAGCGCTTCGAGACGACCCTGGGAAATTTCTGGCTGATACGGGGTGTAGGCGGTGTACCAGGCCGGGTTTTCCAGCAGGTTGCGCAGGATTGGCGACGGCGTGTGGGTTCCGTAGTAACCCTGGCCGATGAAGGTCTTGAACAGCTGGTTTTTAGTCGCGATGGACTTGATCAAGGCCAGGGCATCGGCTTCGCTCAAGCCGTCTTCCAGGCCGAGGACGCTGGTGCCCTTGATGCTGTCGGGAATCACGCTGGCGCTCAGGGCTTCCAGGGAGTCGAAACCGAGGCTGTTGAGCATGGCTTGCTCGTCACCGGCGCGCGGGCCGATGTGACGGGCGATGAATTCGTTGGCAGTACTTACATTTACAACAGCAGGATTCACATGGGTCATGTCAGTGCTCCTCAGGCTTCGGCTTGCGCTTTGATCAGGCGGTCGTAGGCGTCCTGATCCAGCAGTTGGCCGACAGCGGTGGCGTCGCTTGGTTTGAAACGGAAGAACCAGCCTTCACCCAGCGGATCTTCGTTGACCAGTTCAGGGCTGCTGTCGAGCGCCGGGTTCACTTCCAGCACTTCGCCGTCCAGTGGCATGTACACGCCGCTGGCAGCCTTTACCGATTCCACGGTGGCGGCTTCGGCGCCTTTGTCGTAGGACTGCAGCTCAGGCAGTTGAACGAAAACCACGTCGCCCAGGGCGTTCTGTGCGAAAGCGGTGATGCCGACCGTGACGCTGCCGTCAGCTTCGGTGCGCAGCCATTCGTGATCTTCAGTAAAACGCAACTCGCTCATGGAAACTCCTAAGGGGCCAGACTCGTCTGGTGGACGCGATTGAATGCTTGGGCGATGCCCGGGTTATGGGGGGAGTACATAGCAAGAACGCGGCCAACGTTGCTTTTATGGTTATTGATCAATGATTTAGGTGGTTTCGACAAAGGCTGAAAATCAATCGTTGTAGCGAAATCGATACGGCACATGTCAATGATAAAAGCCGAGGTGGATCAAAGCCTTGCACAGCCGTGATCGGAGAGGGGTGTAGCGATATCGTTCCACTGTAGCGCTTTCAGTACAGGTGGAGGTCGTTTTTGGCGCGGTTTTCAGACTGGAGGTGAACCTGTGGGAGCGGGCTTGCTCGCGAAGGCGTAGTGTCAGACAGCATTGATATCGACTGATACACCGCCTTCGCGAGCAAGCCCGCTCCCACAGGTTTGTTCGGTGTCAGGCCTCAGGTCTTGCCGGGTATCCCGTACTTGCGCAACCGATGGGCAATCGCCGTGTGGGAGGTTTGCAGGCGGGTCGCCAGTTGCCGGGTCGAGGGATAGCTGGCGTAGAGTTTTTCCAGCAGGGTTTTCTCGAACTCGTCCATGGCCTGTTCCAGGCTGTCGACGTCATGGTCGCTCTGGCGCGCCACCGAGGTACCGGCGATGTCGAGGTCGCCGATATCCACCAGGCTACTTTCACAAATCGCCGCGGCGCGGAAGATCACGTTCTGCAATTGCCGCACGTTGCCCGGCCAGCGGTTGCCCAGCAGCGCCGGGTAAGTGCCCGGCGCCAGGCGACAGATCGGGCGCTGGATCTGCGCACAGGCTTGCTGCATGAAGTAGCGGGCCAGCAGCAGGATGTCCTGGCCGCGCTCGCGCAGGGGCGGCACTTCGACGTTGAGGACGTTGAGGCGATAGAACAGGTCTTCGCGGAACAGGCCTTCGCTGACCATTTTTTCCAGGTCGCGGTGGGTCGCGCTGAGGATCCGTACGTTGACCTTGACCTCACGGTCACCGCCGACCCGGCGAAAACTGCCGTCGTTGAGGAAACGCAGCAATTTGGCCTGCAAATAGGGCGACATCTCGCCGATCTCATCGAGAAACACCGTGCCCTGGTTGGCCAATTCCATCAGCCCCGGTTTACCACCCCGTTGTGCGCCGGTGAAGGCGCCAGGGGCATAGCCGAACAGTTCACTTTCGGCGAGGTTCTCCGGCAATGCCGCGCAGTTCAACGCCAGAAAGGGTGAGCTGTGCCGGGCGCTGATGGCGTGGCAGGCGCGGGCCACCAGTTCCTTGCCGGTGCCGGTTTCACCCTGGATCAACAGCGGTGCATCGAGGGCCGCCACCCGCTGGGCGCGCGCCTTGAGGGTGCGGATAACCGGGGACTCGCCGAGCAGGGCATCGAAACCTTCGGCGTGGTCATGGTGCAGCGCGGAAAGGCGTTCGCCGATGCGGTTCGGTTGGTACAGGGTCAGCAGAGCGCCGGCGTCGGTGATCGGTGTGGCGTCAAGCAACAGGGTCTGGCCGTTGACGGTGATTTCCCGCAGCGGCAGGCGAAAGCCGTGTTCGAGCAGGGCGTCGAGCAAGGCCGGGTCGGCAAACAGGTCGCCCACGCTTTCACCGTCCGGCTCGCGGCCGTACAGGGCGATCAGGGCCGGATTGGCCAGTAGTACCTTGCCGTTGCTGTCCAGTGCCAGCACCGGGTCGGTCATGGCGGCCAGCAAGGCGTCGAGCTGCAAGTGCCGGCGCTGGCCGGGCAGGATGTCGACCACCGTCACCGCTTGCACGCCACGCACGCTGAACAGGGCATCGCGCAGTTCCTCGAGCACTTGCGGGCTCAGGGTCGGGGCGTCGATATACACATTGGGCGGGACCATTTCCACCGCATCCAGGTTCAGATTGCGCCCGCCGAGCAGGGCCAGGACTTCCTGGGTGATACCGACGCGGTCGATGAAGCTGACGTGGATACGCATGGGGCGGTCTTGGGTTCTGCAGTGCGAAGGGTGGCAAGTATGCCTTGGGGCGGGCTAATGGTGAAATTTTGCGCGGACTTCAATAGAGCGAGGATCCCCCTGTGGGAGCGGGCTTGCTCGCGAAAGCGTCGTGTCAGGCACCATCGTTGGCGACTGATACACCGCATTCGCGAGCAAGCCCGCTCCCACAGGGAATGTGGGCTACTCGAAGTTCTCGAGATCTATCGGGTCGCCGGATTTCATATTCAGTTGCTTGCGGATGTCTTCGAACATCAGGTCGTAATGTTCGTGTGACGAACCAATGGCGATTTTTTCTTTGGGAATGCCATATTTTCCGGCGATTTTCGTCACATTGCTGGCGAAGTTGTAGGCTTCCTCCTTGGGCAGGAAGAAGGGCTCCTTCAGGTCCTTGCCCTGAATGCTGCCATGCATGGTGAACTGAATGCCTTTTTCTCCTTTGGGGTTCTTGCTGACTTCATAGTCGAGGTGAATGTTGTAGCTCACATCATCCTTGGTCAGCGCGTGACGCTCGATGTGCAAGTGGCCTGGCTCAAACATTGCCATGGACGTCTCTCCTTACAAGTAAATAATGCCCGGTGTCGCCGTGCTGATGCGCGTACCGGCCTTGCCCTGGACGATGGCTTCGATGTCCGCGAGCGAGCCAATCACCGCCACTTTTCCAGTATGGCGCGCGAATTCGCAGGCTGCCTGCACCTTCGGTCCCATGGAGCCGGCGGCGAAGCCGAGTTTTTCCATTTCGTCGGGGTGGGCCTGGGCGATGGCTTTCTGCGTGGGTTTGCCAAAGTCGATGAAGGCGGCGTTGACGTCGGTGGCGATCACCAGCAGATCGGCTTCAAGCTGTTCGGCCAGCAGCGCCGAGCACAGGTCTTTGTCGATGACCGCTTCGACGCCCTCGAGTTTACCGGGCGAGGTATACATGGTCGGAATGCCGCCGCCACCGGCGCAGATCACGATGCTGCTTTTTTCCAGCAGCCATTTGATCGGACGGATTTCGAAAATGCGCTTGGGTTTCGGGCTGGCGACCACGCGGCGGTATTTGTCGCCGTCCGGGGCGATGGCCCAGCCTTTCTCGGCGGCGAGTTTCTCCGCCTCGGCCTTGCTGTAGACCGGGCCGATGGGTTTGGTCGGGTTCTTGAAGGCCGGGTCGTTGGCATCGACTTCGACCTGGGTCAGCAGGGTCGCGAAGGGCACTTCGAAGTCCAGCAGGTTACCCAGTTCCTGTTCGATGATGTAGCCGATCATGCCTTCGGTTTCGGCACCGAGCACGTCCAGTGGATAGGGCGAAACCGAGGTGTAGGCCGCCGCCTGCAATGACAGCAGGCCGACCTGAGGGCCATTGCCGTGGGCGATGACCAGTTGGTTGCCGGGATGGATCTTGGCGATCTGTTCGGTGGCGATCCGGATGTTGGCGCGCTGGTTGTCAGCGGTCATGGGTTCGCCCCGGCGGAGCAGGGCATTACCGCCCAGAGCAACGACGATACGCATGGTGCTAGTCCTTCTAAACAAAGAGGTTGCAAGCAACGCGGTCCTTCTGTGGAACCCGGACCAGTGTGGGAGCGGGCTTGCTCGCGAAAGCGCAGTGTCAGTCGACATCATTGTTGCCTGATACACCGCTTTCGCGAGCAAGCCAGCTCCCACATTGACCCTTTTCCGTCAGTGGGAGCCGAGTCAGCCGTTACAGGTCAGCCAAGGTCGATACCAGAATCGCCTTGATGGTGTGCATGCGGTTTTCCGCTTGCTCGAAGGCGATGCAGGCCGGCGACTCGAACACGTCATCGGTCACTTCGATGCCGTTGCTCAGGTGCGGGTACTGCTCGGCAATCTGTTTGCCGACTTTGGTATCACAGTTGTGGAACGCCGGCAGGCAGTGCATGAACTTGGTGCGCGGGTTGCCGGTGGCTTTCATCAGTTCGGCGTTGACCTGATACGGCAGCAGTTGCTGGATGCGTTCGGCCCAGGCTTCAACCGGTTCGCCCATCGACACCCAGACGTCGGTGTGGATGAAGTCGACGCCCTTGACCGCCGCTTTCGGGTCTTCGGTGAGGGTGATGCGCGCACCGCTTTCTTCACCGTACTGTTTGCAGCGAGCCACCAGGTCGTCCGCCGGCCACAGGGCTTTTGGCGCGCAGATGCGCACGTCCATGCCGAGTTTGGCGCCGATCAGCAGCAACGAGTTGCCCATGTTGTTACGCGCGTCGCCCAGATAGGCGTAGCTGATTTCATGGATCGGCTTGTCGGCGTGCTCACGCATGGTCAGCACGTCGGCGATCATTTGTGTCGGGTGATACTCGTCGGTCAGGCCGTTGAACACCGGTACGCCGGCGAACTTGGCCAGCTCCTCGACGATTTCCTGCTTGAAGCCACGGTATTCGATAGCGTCGTACATGCGCCCGAGCACGCGGGCGGTGTCCTTCATGCTTTCCTTGTGACCGATCTGCGAGGAGTTCGGGTCGATGTAGGTGACGTTGGCGCCCTGGTCATAGGCTGCAACTTCGAATGCGCAGCGGGTGCGGGTCGAGGTCTTTTCGAAGATCAGCGCGATGTTGTTGCCCTTGAGATGTTGCTGTTCGGTGCCGGTGTACTTGGCACGCTTGAGGTCGCGGGACAGGTCGAGCAGGTAGCGCAATTCGCGAGGGGTGTGGTGTTCCAGGCTCAGCAGATTGCGGTTATGGATGTTGAACGCCATTTTGGATCTCCTAAGGTGTCGGTTATCCCCTTGGTCCGGGCGTGCCCTTGGGTAGAGGGCAGCGCGGGCCAAGGTAATAGGTTAGTAGTCAATCGGGTCGCGGATGATCGGGCAGGTCATGCAATGGCCGCCGCCCCGTCCCCGGCCGAGTTCGCCGGCGCTGATGGTGATGACCTCCACCCCGGCCTTGCGCAGCAGGGTGTTGGTGTAGGTATTGCGGTCGTAGCCGATGACCACGCCTGGCTCAACGGCCACCACGTTGTTGCCGTCGTCCCATTGCTCGCGTTCGGCGGCGAAGCTGTTGCCGCCGGTTTCCACCACGCGCAGGGCCTTGAGGTTGAGGGCCTGGGCCACAGTGTCGAGGAAGTTGGTTTCTTCGCGGCGGATGTCGATGCCACCCGCTTTGCTTTCATCGGGACGCAGGGTGAAGGCGACAATCTGGTTCACCACTTCCGGGAAGATCGTGACGAGGTCGCGATCGCAGAAGCTGAACACCGTGTCCAGGTGCATCGCCGCGCGGGATTTCGGCAGGCCGGCGACGATCACTTTCTCCACGGCTTTGTTCTTGAACAGGTTCACCGCCAGTTGGGCAATGGCCTGGCGCGACGAGCGTTCGCCCATGCCGATCAACACCACGCCGTTGCCGATCGGCATCACGTCACCGCCCTCAAGGGTGGAGTTGCCGTGGTCCTTGTCCGGGTCGCCGTACCAGATCTGGAAATCGGCGTTGGTGAACTCGGGGTGGAACTTGTAGATGGCGGTGGTCAGCAGGGTTTCCTGTCGGCGCGCCGGCCAGTACATCGGGTTGAGGGTGACGCCACCGTAGATCCAGCAGGTGGTATCGCGGGTGAACTGGGTGTTGGGCAGCGGCGGCAGGATGAAGCTGGAGTTGCCCAGGAAGTCGCGGAACATCTCGATGGCCTTGCCGCCGAAACTGGTGGGCAAGTCGTCACCCGAGACACCGCCGATCAGGAACTCGGCGATCTTGCGTGGCTCCAGGCTGCGCAGCCACGACGAGGTTTCATTGATAAGGCCCAGCCCCACCGAGTTGGCGGTGATCTTGCGTTCCAGAATCCAGTCCAGGGCTTCGGGAATGGCGACGATGTCCGTCAGCAGGTTGTGCATTTCCAGCACATCGATGTTGCGTTCGCGCATCTTGGTGACGAAGTCGAAGTGGTCGCGTTTGGCCTGGGCCACCCACAGCACATCATCGAACAGCAGTTCATCGCAGTTGTTCGGGGTCAGCCGCTGATGGGCAAGCCCTGGGGAGCAAACCATGACTTTGCGCAGTTTGCCGGCTTCGGAATGGACGCCGTACTTAACTTTTTCCTTGGTCATTACAGTGATCCTCCAGATGACAAAACAGGGTAGTTACAGAGTCAAGAAGCCGTCATAGAGGCCGTAGGCCGCCACCACGGCGCCGACGACCACCGCCGCGAAAATCAGCTTCTCGACGTTGGTGAAAACCGGTTTGTTTACTTCAAGCTTAGCCTTGGCAAACAGGATCACGCCGGGGGCATAGAGCAGGGCGGACAGCAGCAGGTACTTGATGCCGCCTGCGTACAGCAGCCAGATCGCGTAGATCAGGGCCACGGCACCGATGACGAGATCCTTCTGCCGCTCGCCCGCCGCGCCTTCGTAGCTTTCGCCACGCACCGCCAGCAGCAACGCGTAGGCTGCCGACCACAGGTACGGCACCAGAATCATTGAGGTGGCGAGGTAGATCAGCGACAGGTAAGTGCTGGCCGAGAACAGCGTGATGATCAGGAATACCTGCACCATGGCGTTGGTCAGCCACAGGGCGTTGACCGGGACATGGTTGGCGTTTTCCTTGCGCAAAAACGCCGGCATGGTGTGGTCCTTGGCGGCGGCGAACATGATCTCCGCGCACAGCAGCACCCACGACAGCAATGCCCCCAGCAACGAGATGATCAAACCTACGCTGATCAGCACCGCGCCCCAGTGACCCACTACGTGCTCCAGCACGGCGGCCATCGACGGGTTTTGCAGTTTGGCCAGCTCCGGCTGGGTCATGATCCCCAGCGACAGCACATTCACCAGGACCAAAAACAGCAGCACGGTGACGAAACCGATCACGGTGGCCTTACCCACGTCGCTGCGTTTTTCCGCCCGGGCCGAAAAGATGCTCGCGCCTTCGATGCCAATGAACACCCACACGGTGACCAGCATCATTTTGCGCACCTGGTCCATCACGCTGCCCAGGTCAGGGTTCTTGAGGCCCCAGATGTCGGCGGTGAAGATCTCCAGTTTGAAGGCGAACAACGCGATCAACATGAACAGCACCAGCGGCACAATCTTGGCGATGGTGGTTACCAGGTTGATGAACGCTGCTTCCTTTATTCCTCGCAGTACGAGGAAATGTACGGCCCAGAGCAGCACCGAGGCACCGATCACGGCAGCAGGGGTATTCCCCTCCCCAAATAGCGGAAAGAAGTAGCCGAGGGTGCTGAACAGCAAAACGAAGTAGCCAACGTTGCCCAGCCAGGCACTGATCCAGTACCCCCAGGCGGACGAGAAGCCCATGTAGTCGCCGAAACCGGCCTTGGCGTAGGCGTATACCCCGCCATCAAGATCGGGTTTGCGGTTGGCCAGGGTCTGGAATACGAACGCCAGGGTGAGCATGCCGACGGCAGTGATTGCCCAACCAATCAGAATGGCGCCGACATCCGCGCTGGCGGCCATGTTTTGCGGCAAGGAAAAGATCCCGCCACCAATCATCGAGCCGACGACTAATGCAACCAGTGCGCCGAGTTTGAGTTTTCCGGGGGCTTCAGACATTGCATGACTCCAATGCAGGAGAAGAGAGGCAACAGACTAATTCCGTTGGCTATCCAATCAGCTGACTTGGATCATTAAATGAGAGCGTCCCGAGTTTGTTGGCGGAGTGCCATCATTTGCAAGGCGGCTGCTTGTAATGCTTGTTCTAGAGCCTTTTTGTAGATTGTTTCAGTTATTTTGTGTTTTGTTTCGAATTATGACGCTAGTTGGTTTTTCAGAATTCGCCAATCTTCCCCGTGGGTTTTTTGTACAAAATGGATGTATTGGAAAAGCGTATACAACAAATGATTATATCGGCGCCTCTAATAGCCGTTTTGTGCAAGTAAAAAGACATGGGTTGGCGTTATCCAATAAACGTTATTACGCTTCAACAGTTTAGTTGACGTCCGATATGTGACGATCTCGCGGCAGTTGTCGCCCCCCGGAAAAATGGAGATGCAACGATGTCGCAATCACCGAGCAAGCTTCGCCTGAGCGCATTGATCGCGTTGGTGGTGGGGTCGATGATTGGCGGCGGGATATTTTCCCTGCCGCAAAACATGGCGGCCAGGGCCGATGCCGGGGCGATCCTGATCGGTTGGGCAATCACTGCCGTCGGCATGCTGACCCTGGCGTTTGTGTTCCAGACCCTGGCCAATCGCAAGCCGGAGCTGGACTCCGGGGTGTACGCCTATGCCAAGGCCGGGTTCGGCGACTACATGGGCTTTTCTTCGGCCTGGGGGTATTGGATCAGCGCCTGGCTGGGCAACGTCGGTTACTTCGTACTGCTGTTCAGCACCCTCGGTTATTTCTTTCCGGTCTTTGGCGAAGGCAACACGCCGATCGCCATTGTCTGCGCTTCGGTGCTGCTCTGGACCGTGCATTTTGTGGTGATGCGGGGGATCAAGGAGGCGGCGTTCATCAACCAGGTGACCACCGTGGCCAAAATCGTGCCGCTGATCATGTTCATCGTGATCGCCGCCGTGGCGTTCAAGGCGGACATCTTTACCCTCGATATCTGGGGGCGCAACAACCCGGAGTTCGGCAGCGTGATGGATCAGGTTCGGCACATGATGCTGGTCACCGTGTTCGTGTTCATCGGTATCGAGGGCGCCAGTGTCTATTCGGCCCGGGCGGAGAAACGTTCCGACGTGGGCCGGGCGACGGTGATCGGGTTCATTGGGGTGTTGGCGCTGCTGGTGCTGGTAAATGTGCTGTCGCTGGGGATCATGACCCAGCCGCAACTGGCGAAACTGCAGAACCCCTCGCTGGCGGCGGTGCTTGAACATATCGTCGGCCCCTGGGGCGCGTTGCTGATCAGTGTCGGCCTGGCGATTTCGCTGTTGGGGGCGTTGTTATCCTGGGCGCTGCTGTGCGCCGAAATCCTGTTCGCCACGGCGAAAGACAAGACCATGCCGGCATTCCTGACCAAGGAAAACGCCAACCGTGTGCCGGTCAACGCGATGTGGCTGACCAACTCGATGATCCAGCTGTTCTTGCTGATCACCCTGTTTTCCGCCGGCACCTACACGAGTCTGATTTATCTGGCGTCTTCGATGATTCTGGTGCCGTACCTGTGGTCGGCGGCCTATGCGGTGTTGTTGTGCGCGCGGGGTGAAACCTACCAACAGGCTCCCGCCGAACGGATCAAGGACTTGCTGATCGGTGGCATCGCCCTGGGCTACGCGGTGTGGTTGCTGTATGCCGGCGGCCTGAAGTATTTGCTGCTGTCGGCCTTGCTGTATGCACCGGGTGTGATCCTGTTTGCCAAGGCTCGTAATGAGCAGGGCAAGCCGTTGTTCACGGTCGTCGAGAAAGGCATTTTTACCTGTGTCATCGGTGGTGCGGGGCTGGCGGCTTATGGGTTGTACAGCGGGGTGCTCAGTCTGTGAGGTTGTTGCTGGCGTACCAGCCACCCCTGGACTGGCCTGCTTTGCTGGGGTTCTTGTCGGCGCGAGCGATTGCTGGCCTGGAAACGGTGGTCGAGGGTGTTTACTCGCGCAGCATCGACTTGCATGGCGTTCACGGTACGTTTTCGATCCAGCCTGCTGCATCCGATGCACTTGAGCTGAGCCTGGACTTTCCAGAGGCTGCTGCCGTGCCCGAGATCGTCGCGCGAGTGCGGCGGATGTTCGACCTGGATGCCGACCTGTCCACGATTCACCGGCACCTGGCGGTCGATCCGCTGATGGCTCGGTTGATTGCCAAACGCCCGGGCCTGCGCGTACCGGGGGCGTGGGATGGGCTGGAATTGGCGATCCGTGCGGTGCTGGGGCAGCAGATTACGGTGGTGGCGGCGATCCGGTTGGCGGGGAAGTTGGTGGCGCAATACGGTGTGCCATTAAGTTCACCGCAGCCGGGATTGAGCCATGTGTTTCCTACGGCTGAGGTGCTGGCGGGGGCGGATCTGGCGACGCTGGGCATGCCGAAAAGCCGAGGCCGGACGTTGTCGGGATTGGCTCAGGCATTACTCGATGATCCGCGACTGTTCGAGTCCGGGCGGGAGGGGGGCGTAGCGCGGTTGCTGGCCTTGCACGGGGTTGGTGACTGGACGGCGCAGTACATTGCCTTGCGTCAGTTGCGGGAGATGGATGGGTTTCCCAATGGTGATGTTGGGCTGATCAATGCGTTGGCGGCGCTGGAAGGGGGGCCGGTGACAGCCAGGCAGCTGTTGCAGCGGGCTGAAGGGTGGCGGCCTTATCGAGGGTATGCGGCGCAGGTGCTGTGGACTTCATTGAGTCGGGTGGACTGAGTTGATCCGGAATTTGTACTGACAGTCCTGACGCCTTCGCGGGCAGGCCCGCTCCCACATTTGATCGCGATAGTCAGGAAAAACGCAGTCCCTGTGGGAGCGGGCTTGCCCGCGAAGGCGATCTGAAAGTCACCACCACTGCGCGGGATGTGAACCCAGTTCCGTTGCCGGCAGCACCCATTGCAACGGTGTCGCCGTGATCTTCAGCGGCACAAGCAACCGATGCGCCGGCCCCCACAGTGTCTGCTCCACGATTATCCCCTGATCCCGCACATCTTCTGCGCGCAACGGCTCATCCGGGCCGGCACCTTGCTCGATCAACAACTTCGCCGTACGCGCCAGCGACAATCGCGCCGAGCCGCCTGTACCGTCGCTCAACCGTTGTGCCAACAGCCTGATCGCACTGGCCGCCATCAAATACCCAGTGGCGTGATCGAGGGCTTGCACCGGTAATGGCGTCGGCTTGTCCGCCTGCTTCCAGCGCATGCCGGCTTCGGCGACGCCGCTGCTCATCTGCACCAGGCTGTCGAAGCCCCGTCGGTTTTGCCAGGGGCCGCTCCAGCCATAGGCATTGAGGCAAACATCAATCAGCCCCGGGTTCAGTTGCCGGCGCTCATGCATGCCGAAGCCAAGCCGCTCCAGTGCATCGGCACGATAACCGTGGAGCAGAATGTCGGCTTCCCTGAGCAGGTATTCGAATACGCCGCGGTCGGATTTGTCGTTCAGATCAAGACGCGCGCAGCGTTTTCCCAAAGTGACTTCCGGCACCACCCCTGGCTCGTTCCAGGTTGGCGGATCGATGCGCAAGACATCGGCGCCGAGGCCGGCCAGAAAACGGCTGGCAATAGGGCCGGCAAGCACCCGGGTCAAATCCAGCACCTTGATACCTGCCAGTGGTCGGGCCACTGACCCCATCCAAGGTTTGCGGCGCTGGCTTGGGTGGTTGGCGAACAGAATCAAGGGTTCGGCATTCACTGCCTGGCCTTGAGGATGGGTCTGCCATTGTTCCCGGGTGCGCATTTCGGCGGCACAGCCACCGGCATCGACCACCGCCTGCTCCAGTTCGCTGTTCGTCCATCGAGCCACTTTGCCGGCCATCGTTGCGCGGTCGGCACAGGCACCGAGCACGCGTTCGGCAGCAGCACGGTGATGGGGCGCGTTGGTGTGCAGGCGAATCCAGCCATCGCGGGTGGCGTAGTCACCGGCCACCGGGTCCCACAGCGGCGGAACGCTCCAGCCAAGCGGGCGAATGGAGGTCGCGAACCAGAATGATGCGAGGCGTCGGTCAACTTCAAGGTCGGGCAGGAGCCCGGTTTGCTGGTGCAGCAGTTCGCTGGTGGCCTGGCCTGCGGCAGCGATGCTGGCGCAGGCCAGATCCGTGACGGCAAACGCCGAGGGCAAGGCGCCGCTGGACGTGAATGGAATCGGGGTGTGAGGCAAACCGAGTGCGGCTTGAATGGACGTGAGCAGATCAGTCATCGAAGGGCTCTCCGGAGCGAGAGCCAGATCTTAGATCAAATCAGGTGACAAGCCAGATGAAACCTGTGGGAGCGGGCTTGCTCGCGAATGCGGTGTATCAGTCACCAACATCGTTGAATGATGGATCGTATTCGCGAGCAAGCCCGCTCCCACAGTTTCCGGTGGTGCTGCTTACACCCGGAACTGATCCATCAACTTCATCTGGTGGGTGGTCAGGGCGTTGAGCTGGCTGCTGATCTGCGCCGATTCGGTGGCCTGGCCGGTCAGGGTTTCGGTGACGGTACGGATCGCCGAGACGTTGCGGTTGACCTCTTCGGCGACGGCGCTTTGCTGCTCGGCGGCGCTGGCGATTTGCAGGTTCATGTCGCTGATCACAGTGACCGCGTCGCTGATCTTGCCCAAGGCCTGGACCGCCTGCTGGATCTGCACGGCATTGCTGTGGGCCTGGGTCTGGCTTGAGTGCATGGTGGCGACCACACCGCGGGTGCCGCTCTGGATGCGTTCGATCACCAGGCGAATTTCTTCCACCGAATCCTGGGTACGCTTGGCCAGGTTGCGCACTTCATCGGCGACCACCGCAAAGCCACGACCGCTTTCACCGGCACGGGCGGCTTCGATGGCGGCGTTGAGCGCCAGCAGGTTGGTTTGTTCAGCGATGCTGCGAATCACCTCCAGCACCGAACCGATCTGCTCGCTGTTGACTGCGAGAGCTTCGACTTCGGTCACGGCCTTGCTGACTTCTTCGGCCAGTTGATTGATGTCGCGGGTGCTGCGCTCGATGATCGACATGCCGTCGCGGGCCGACTGGTCGGCACCTTTCGCCGCGCTGGCCGCGTTCGAGGCACTGTTGGCGACATCGTGGGCGGTGGCGCTCATTTCGTTGGACGCGGTGGCGACCTGGTCGATTTCGCGGAACTGCACCTGCATGCCTTCACTGGTCTGGCGGGCGATTTCCGAAGACTGGTCGGCGGTGCCGCGGGCATCGGTGATGCTTTGCTTGATCTGAGCGATGGTCGGTTGCAACTTGTCGAGGAAGCGGTTGAACCAGCTCACCAGTTCGCCCAGTTCGTCCTTCTTGCTGTAGTGCAGGCGCTGGGTCAGGTCGCCGTCGCCACTGGCAATTGCCTTGAGCATGTCGGCCACGCTGTTGATCGGGCGGGTCACTCCGGATGCGGTGAGCCACATCAGCAACAGCCCGAGCAGGCCGGCAATCACCGCCACCGACAGCGCCTTGATCGTGCCGCTTTGCTGGGCATCGTCGAGTACCGCTTGCAGCTTCACCGAGTCGGCCAGCAGCACTTGTTTCGGCAGGTCGATCACCACGGCCCAGGCCTTGGCATCGCTGATCGGGCTGACCGGGTACACCGCGCGAATCAGGTCGCCTTGCTGGAGAATCTTCGGCGCGCCACTGGCGAGCAATTGCAGGATGTCCTTGCCATCGCCGCCCAGGGTGTCGCCGATGTTCTTGCCGACTTTGCCGGCATCGACACTGTAGGCGGCCAGCACGCCGGTGCCGGAAACGATGAGCATGTGCCCGGCACTGTTGAACAGGTCGCGCTGGGAGTCGACCGCCGCCGCTTGCAGGGCATCGAGGGCGATGTCGATACCGACCACGCCGATGGACTTGCCATCCACCAGCAGCGGCACGGAAATGGTGGTCATCAACATTTCCTTGTTGCCGACCGTATCGGCATAGGGGTCGAGCAGGCAGATGCGCTTGCTGTCCCGAGGGCAGGTGTACCAGACGTTGTACGGCGTGCCGCTGAGGTTCAGGGTGGTTTTGGTCATGTCCTCCTCGACCATGATCGTGTTCAGCGTTTCGCCACCGGCACGGCTGAAGTAGGTGGCGAAACGACCGATCTCGTTGGACTGGCGCGCCGCGTCATCGACGAACTCGCTGTCCTTGCCGTCCAGGCCGTTGGGTTCGAACGCCAGCCAGATCCCCAGCACCTTGCTGTTGCGCTCGAAGGCGGTTTTCAGGCTCTGGTTCAACTCTTCACGCAGGGCGCCGGGTTCGAGCGAACGCTTGGCGGCAAGGTTACGCATGTCCTGGATCTGGTCCGCCAGGGCAGTCACCACCGTCAGGGTTTCACCGAAGGTCTTCTGCACCCGCACCGCCTGCTCGGCGGCCTTGGCCTGCAGCAGGTCCTGCACACTGGCGGTGAGCATTCTGCTGCTGGAATCGCTGACCAGATCATCGTTCTGGTTGGTCTGGTAGATGTTCATGCCCACTATCAGGGCGACTACCCCCAGCAGGCACAGACCGGACAGCAGGACGATTTTCAGGCGGATGGACAGTGAGTCGAACATAGGGCGAACTCGCGAATGGATGAAGTGTTGGCTGTGGGCCGTTGCGGCTCACTCGCTAAATCCATTTAGCGCCGATCAATGCACATCGGCGTGAAGGCCTGGTTACGTGAATGGGGTGCCGACGAACGGTAGTGGTTGAACGTTTGCGCAGAAAAATGTGCCGAAAATGGGGGTAAAAAGAGGAAAAAACTTGGGGGGGGGATTCAGGTGGATTGAGGATGCGACTCCGGCCATGACCAGATCCACAGGTTGCCCGGCCCCATCCCGGAAATTGCCAGCTAGATCGGCCAGCCGTGCTCGAGCGTCAGCAGCATCAGACTGGCACATAACAGAAGCTTTACGCGCGACCCTGCAAATAGCTCACGTAATCGGGAATCCGATGGGTATGCGCCTGATCCATCAACGGGCTGCTGAGCAGGTAGTCGGCGCTGCATTCGTTGCACGCCACCGGGATGTTCCACACGGCCGCGACCCGCAGCAATGCCTTGATATCCGGGTCGTGGGGTTGTGGCTCGAACGGGTCCCAGAAGAACACCAGCATGTCGACCCGTTGCTCGGCGATTTGCGCACCGAGCTGCTGGTCGCCACCCAGCGGACCACTGATCATGCTCTCCACGGGCAGGTCGAGGCGTTGTTGCAACAACAATCCCGTGGTGCCGGTGGCGACCAGATCATGCCGGGCCAGCCTGTCTTTCTGTCGTTCGGCCCAGTCCAGCAGGAACACCTTGCAGTGGTCATGGGCGACCAGGGCGATACGCTTGCGCGCCGCCAGGGTCTTTTGCGTAAAAGTAATGCCGATCATTGATGCTGCTCCAGACGCCTGTGAGGTGTTGCAAATGCCTGTGTAGGAGCTGCCGCAGGCTGCGATCTTTTGATCTTGTTTTTCAGCGAAGATCAAAAGATCGCAGCCTGCGGCAGCTCCTACAGGTGGATAGGCAGCGCTTTACTCGGCGTTACACAGCGCCAGGCAGTTATCGAGCATGCGGTTGGAGAAGCCCCACTCGTTGTCATACCAGGCCAGCACCTTGAGCAGCTTGCCGCTGGACTTGGTGTGGTTGGCGTCGAAGATCGACGACAGCGGGTTGTGATTGAAGTCGCTGGAGACCAGCGGCAGGGTGTTGTAGCCAAGGATCTTCGAGTGCTGGCTGGCTTCTTTCATCAGCGCATTGACCTCATCGGCCGACGCTTCGCGCTTGAGCTGCACCGTCAGGTCCACCAGCGACACGTTGATCACCGGTACGCGCACCGACATGCCGGTCAATTTGCCCGCCAGTTCCGGCAGCACCAGGCCCACCGCTTCAGCAGCACCGGTCTTGCTCGGGATCATGTTCTGGGTGGCCGAACGGGCGCGGTACGGATCGACGTGATAGACGTCGGTCAGGTGCTGATCGTTGGTGTAGGCGTGGATGGTGGTCATCAGGCCGCTTTCGATGCCCAGCTCGCGATGCAGTACCTGGGCCACCGGGGCCAGGCAGTTGGTGGTGCACGAGGCGTTGGAAATAATCTGGTGCGACTGGCGCAGAATGTCGTGGTTTACCCCGTAAACCACGGTAGCGTCGGCGCCTTTGGCCGGGGCCGAGATGATGACTTTGCGCGCGCCGGCCGTAATATGCGCGGCGGCCTTGGCCCGGTCGGTGAACAGACCGGTGCATTCGAACACTACATCAATCTTTTCCGCGGCCCAGGGCAGGTCGGCCGGGTTGCGGATGGCACTGACCGAAATGCGGTCGCCGTTGACCGTCAGGCTCTCCTGGTCGTGCTGGACATCGGCATCGAACGTGCCGTGAACGGTGTCGTACTTGAGCAGATGAGCATTGATCGCGCTGTCGCCAAGGTCGTTGATGGCAACGATCTGCAGATCCTGACGGTAGCCCTGGGTATAGAGTGCGCGCAGGACATTACGGCCGATGCGGCCAAAACCATTGATTGCGATTCGAAGAGTCATAGTGCGGCGCTACCGTCGTTTTGTTGTTGGAATTACAAGATTATTCGTAAAAAAATAGAAAACAAGCCTTTTTGATGGCAATATTTTGTTCGATCTACAACGAGTGGCCTGAATCAACTGGTCCGAATGGTCAAATAAACCGTCTGTCATCCCATCGACACCGGCCTTTGATCAGCATAGACAATCAGGTCGCCACATCCGTTAGCCTGGAGTTCTACACATGCATCCCCGCGTCCTTGAGGTCACTGAACGGCTTATCGCCCGCAGCCGCGCCACGCGCGAGGCCTACCTTGCATTGATCCGCGGTGCGGCCAGCGACGGTCCGATGCGCGGCAAGCTGCAATGCGCCAACTTCGCCCATGGCGTGGCCGGTTGCGGCAGCGATGACAAGCACAGCCTGCGGATGATGAACTCCGCCAACATCGCGATAGTTTCGTCATATAACGACATGCTCTCGGCGCACCAGCCGTACGAAGTCTTCCCCGAACTGATCAAGAAAGCCCTGCGTGAGATCGGCTCCGTCGGCCAGTTCGCCGGTGGCACGCCAGCCATGTGCGATGGCGTGACCCAGGGCGAGCCAGGCATGGAACTGAGCCTGCCGAGCCGTGAAGTGATCGCGTTGTCCACGGCCGTGGCGCTGTCCCACAACATGTTCGACGGTGCGCTGATGCTCGGCATCTGCGACAAGATCGTGCCGGGCCTGATGATGGGCGCGCTGCGCTTCGGCCATCTGCCGATGATCTTCGTGCCGGGCGGGCCGATGGTGTCGGGCATTTCCAACAAGCAGAAAGCCGACGTGCGCCAGAAGTACGCCGAAGGCAAGGCGACCCGCGAAGAGCTGCTGGAATCGGAAATGAAGTCCTACCACAGCCCTGGCACCTGCACCTTCTACGGCACCGCCAACACCAACCAGTTGCTGATGGAAGTCATGGGCCTGCACCTGCCGGGCGCGTCCTTCGTCAACCCGAACACGCCGTTGCGCGACGCCTTGACCCGCGAAGCCGCGCACCAGGTCACGCGCCTGACCAAGCAGAACGGTGACTTCATGCCGATCGGCGAAATCGTCGACGAGCGTTCCCTGGTCAACTCGATTGTCGCGCTGCACGCCACCGGCGGCTCGACCAACCACACCCTGCACATGCCGGCCATCGCCATGGCGGCGGGCATTCAGTTGACCTGGCAGGACATGGCCGACCTCTCCGAAGTCGTGCCGACCCTGAGCCACGTCTACCCGAACGGCAAGGCCGACATCAACCACTTCCAGGCCGCGGGCGGCATGTCGTTCCTGATCCGTGAACTGCTGGAAGCCGGGCTGCTCCACGAAAACGTCAACACCGTGATGGGCCACGGCCTGAGCCGCTACACCCAGGAGCCGTTCCTCGACAATGGTCAGTTGGTCTGGCGTGAAGGCGTGACCGACAGCCTCGATGAAAGCATCCTGCGTCCGGTCGCCCGTGCGTTCTCGCCAGAGGGCGGCCTGCGGGTGATGGAAGGCAACCTCGGTCGCGGTGTGATGAAAGTCTCCGCCGTAGCCGTGGAAAACCAGATCGTCGAAGCGCCGGCCATGGTGTTCCAGGATCAGCAGGACCTGGCCGATGCGTTCAAGGCCGGTTTGCTGGAGAAGGATTTTGTCGCGGTGATGCGCTTCCAGGGTCCGCGCTCCAATGGCATGCCGGAGCTGCACAAGATGACGCCGTTCCTCGGCGTGCTGCAGGATCGCGGCTTCAAAGTCGCGCTGGTGACCGACGGGCGCATGTCCGGCGCGTCGGGGAAAATTCCGGCGGCCATTCATGTCAGCCCCGAAGCTTATGTCGGTGGCGCTTTGGCGCGGGTGCAAGAGGGCGATATCATCCGCGTCGATGGCGTCAAAGGCACCCTGGAACTCAAGGTGGACGCCGAAGAATTCGCAGCGCGCACTCCGGCCAAGGGCCTGTTGGGTAACAACATCGGCACCGGTCGCGAGCTGTTCGGTTTCATGCGCATGGCCTTCAGCTCGGCGGAGCAGGGCGCCAGCGCCTTCACTTCTGCCCTGGAGACGCTTAATTGAAACTGGCTTTGGTCGGTGACATCGGTGGGACCAACGCACGTTTCGCGTTGTGGAAAAACCAGCAGCTGGAGTCGGTCCAGGTGCTGGCGACGGCAGACTTCCCCAGCCCGGAAGAGGCGATCAGCCTCTACCTCAATGGCCTGGGGCTGGCGCCGGGTTCGATCGGTTCTGTGTGCCTGTCGGTGGCCGGTCCCGTGAGCGGCGACGAATTCAAGTTCACCAACAATCACTGGCGCCTGAGCCGCAAGGGTTTCTGCCAGACCTTGCAGGTGGATCAACTTTTGCTGGTCAACGACTTCTCGGCCATGGCCCTGGGCATGACCCGTTTGCAGCCCGGCGAATTCCGCGTGGTCTGTGAAGGCACGCCGGAGCCGTTGCGCCCGGCGGTGGTGATTGGTCCGGGCACGGGCCTGGGCGTCGGCACCTTGCTCGATCTGGGCGAGGGTCGTTTTGCCGCATTGCCGGGGGAGGGTGGCCATGTCGATCTGCCATTGAGCAGTCCGCGTGAAACCCAGCTCTGGCAGCACATCTTCAACGAAATTGGCCATGTCAGTGCTGAAACAGCCCTGAGCGGCGGCGGCTTGCCGCGTGTCTATCGGGCGATCTGCGCGGTGGACGGGCACACGCCTGTGCTCGACACGCCGGAAGCGATTACCGCTGCCGGACTGGCGGGCGACCCGATTGCCGTGGAAGTGCTTGAGCAGTTCTGCTGCTGGCTCGGTCGCGTGGCGGGCAACAACGTACTGACCACCGGTGGGCGCGGTGGCGTGTACATCGTGGGCGGGGTGATTCCGCGGTTTGCCGATTTCTTCCTCGAAAGCGGTTTCGCCCGCTGCTTCGCCGACAAGGGTTGCATGAGCGATTACTTCAAGGGGATTCCAGTGTGGCTGGTGACGGCGCCGTATTCGGGCTTGATGGGTGCGGGTGTGGCCTTGGAACAATCTCTCCCAGCCTGAAATGCGATCAAAATGTGGGAGCGGGCTTGCTCGCGAAAGCGGTGTGTCAGTCAACGAATGTGTTGAATCCAAACCCGCCTTCGCGAGCAAGCCCGCTCCCACATTGTTTCTGTGGTGTTTGCAGTTTCGGTGCTTAAGGCATAATCCGCCCAATTCCAATATCAAGGACGCCGCCCGTGAGCTCAGTCAACAAGTCGATTTTGTTGGTCGATGACGATCAAGAGATACGCGAGTTGCTGGACACCTACCTGACCCGCGCCGGTTTCCAGGTACGTACCACGCCCGACGGTGCCGGCTTTCGCCAGGCGCTGAACGAGGCGCCGAGTGATCTGGTGATCCTTGACGTGATGCTGCCCGACGAAGACGGCTTCAGCCTGTGCCGCTGGATTCGCCAGCACCCGCGCCAGGCGCAGGTGCCGATCATCATGCTCACCGCCAGTTCCGACGAAGCCGATCGCGTCATCGGCCTGGAGCTGGGTGCCGACGATTACCTCGGCAAGCCCTTCAGCCCACGGGAATTGCAGGCACGGATCAAGGCGTTGCTGCGCCGCGCGCAGTTCGGTCAGGAGCGCAGTGGCGGTGAGGTGCTGGCCTTCGATGACTGGCGTCTGGACATGGTCAGCCATCGGCTGTTTCACATCGACGGCGAAGAGGTGATTCTCTCGGGCGCCGATTTTGCGCTGTTGAAGCTGTTCCTCGATCACCCACAGGAAATCCTCGACCGCGACACCATCGGCAACGCCACCCGTGGCCGTGAACTGATGCCCCTTGATCGCATCGTCGACATGGCGGTCAGCCGGTTGCGCCAGCGTTTGCGTGATACCGAGAAACCGCCACGGCTGATCCGCACCGTGCGTGGCAGTGGCTACCAGCTGGCAGCCAGCGTGGTTGCCAGCAATGGTCACTGAGACTTTGCGCAAGCTTGCCGCCAAAGTGCCGATGCCGCGTTCGCTGCTCGGGCGAATGTTGCTGTTGACCCTGCTGGCGGTGTTGTTCGCCCAGGCGTTGTCGAGCGTGATCTGGGTGTCGCAACTGCGTGCCACACAGCTCGAGGGTCTGGTCACCAGCGCACGCAGCCTGGCCCATTCAATGACCGCCAGCGTCAGTTATTTCCGTTCGTTACCGGTGGCGTTTCGACCCTTGGTGCTCGACCAGTTGCGCAGCATGGGCGGCACCCGGTTCGTGGTGACGCTCAACGACAAACCCCTGGGCATGGAGGTGCTGCCTATCACCCCGCGCAAAGAGGCGGTGCTCAAGGCGGTGGATGAGGTGTTGCGCCAGTCCCTCGGCCAGGACACGGACATCTCGGTGACCTTCGTCAGCCCGGAAGACCTGCGCATCTTCAATGGCGGCCTGAAGCTCGATGAGTTGCCACGCTCCTGGGCGCACTACGCGCTGACCCTGGAGCCGGTGAATCCGCCGGTGCTGGTCACGCAGATCCAGATGGCGCCGGGCGAATGGCTGTACATCGCCTCGTTGTTGCCCGAGCCCTACACCAGTCTTGAAGAGCAGGGCCTGCCGGCGCAGCAGGTGTGGTTCATCGTCCTGACCAGCAGCTTTTTGCTGTTGTTCATCGGCCTGCTGGTGCACTGGCAGAGTCGTCCGCTCAAGCGCCTGGCGCGGGCGGCGCGGGACCTGTCGTTGGGGGCCGACGTGGAGCCGGTGGCCGAGGGCGGTGGCAGCGAAGTGGTCGAGGTCGGGCGCGCCTTCAACACCATGCGCGAGCGCATCAGCCGTTACCTGACCGAGCGCAGCCAGTTGTTCAGCGCCATTTCCCACGACCTGCGCACGCCGATCACCCGCCTGCGCCTGCGGGTCGAGTTGCTCGAGGACGAAACGCTGCAAGCCAAGTTCGGGCGCGATCTGGATGAGCTCGAATTGCTGGTCAAGGGCGCGCTGCAATGCGTGAAAGACACCGACATCCACGAGAACATCGAGCCGGTGGACCTCAACCATGTGCTCGACTGTCTGGTAGAACCCTATCTCGCGCCGAACGGCAACGGCCGCGTAACCCAGCAGGGGCGGGCGCTGGCAGCCTATCCCGGCAAACCGCTGGCGCTCAAGCGCTGCATCGGCAACCTGATCGACAATGCACTGAAGTACGGGCAGAACGCGCACCTGCACATCGATGACGACGAAAGCGCGTTCATCCTGCATGTCGATGATGAAGGGCCGGGCGTGCCGGAGCAGCGGCTGGAGCAGGTGTTCGAACCGCACTTCCGCCTGGCCGGGCAGCAGCAGGGGTATGGGTTGGGGCTGGGGATTGCCCGCAACATTGCCCATAGTCATGGCGGTGAGGTCAGCTTGCAGAATTTGCGTGAGGGCGGGTTGCGGGTGACCCTGCAGTTGCCGCGCAGTGTCGACTAGTCAGACCGCATTATCGTTCTTCGCGAGCAAGCCCGCTCCCACATTTGATCGAGTTCATCCAGATGGAATGCGATCAAGTGTGGGAGCGGGCTTGCTCGCGAAGGCATTAGAAGATTCAACACATCCCTCAAGATAAATGTCACGGTCTGGTGACATAACCCGCCCCCTTCGTTACAAGCCCGCCGCTGCCCGTTGTTTAGACTGCCCCACAGTCATAACAACAAAAAAGGTACGCCATGGACACCTTCCAACCGGCCTTCAGCAGTTGGCTGAACGCACCTGCCCATCAGCAATGGCTCGCCACCGAAGGCTTGCGCCTGCTGGCTTTCGCCAAGGCCTCGAAGCTGCCTGAAGGCTTCGGTAACCTCGATGAAAAAGGCCGCCTCGCACCTGATGCGCAAGCCCAGACCATGAACACCGCGCGCATGACCCACAGCTTCGCCATGGCCCACATTCAGGGGTTGCCGGGTTTTGCCGAACTGGTGGATCACGGCGTAGCCGCCCTGCGCGGGCCGTTATGCGACGCGCTGCATGGCGGCTGGTTCGCGGCTGCCGAACATCGCGACGGCAATACCGGCAAGAATGCCTACCTGCATGCTTTCGTCGCGCTGGCCGCCAGTTCTGCGGTGGTCGCGCAGCGCCCCGGTGCGCAAGCCTTGCTCGATGATGCGATCGATATCATCGACGCTTATTTCTGGAGCGAAGAAGAAGGCGCGATGCGCGAGTCCTTCAATCGCGACTGGAGCGAAGAGGAGGCGTACCGGGGTGCCAACAGCAACATGCACGCCACCGAAGCCTTCCTCGCCCTGGCCGATGTCACCGATGACAACCGCTGGCTGAGCCGTGCCCAACGGATTGTCGAGCGAGTGATCCACGGTCACGCCACCGCCAACGACTACCTGGTGATCGAGCATTTCGACCGCGCCTGGCAACCGCTGCGGGACTACAACCGCGACAATCCGGCCGACGGCTTCCGCCCCTACGGCACCACCCCGGGCCATGGTTTCGAGTGGGCGCGGCTGTTGTTGCACCTCGAAGCTTCGCGGGTGAAGGCCGGGATGCTCACACCGGGCTGGCTGGTCACCGACGCGCAAAAACTGTTCGAGCACAATTGCCTCCACGGCTGGGACGTCGATGGCGCGCCGGGCATTGTCTACACCCTGGACTGGGACAACAAAGCGGTGGTCCGCCATCGCCTGCACTGGACCCATTGCGAAGCCAGCGCCGCCGCCAGTGCCTTGCTCAAGCGCACCGGCGATGAACAATACGAACACTGGTATCGACTGTTCTGGGAATTCTGTGACAGTCATTTCATCGACCGCGAAGGCGGCAGCTGGCATCACGAACTCGACCCGCTGAACCGCCCGGGTGCCGATATCTGGCCCGGCAAGCCTGACCTTTACCACGCCTGGCAAGCCGTGCTGATTCCGCGCCTGGCGCTGGCGCCGAGCATGGCCACGGCGCTGGCGCAGTTGTCCCAGAGCGGTTCTATGTAACCATGCGGTGACATTCGCGCATCCCTTCGTTACCTGCGAGGGGATATCCCCTGTTTAGAATCCTATGCAGCGCAAGCAACAGACTTGCATGCATAACAACAAGAAAGGTGCTCCTAGATGAATGCGATTTCTCGCCTCGCTACTGTCATTTCTCTCGCTTCCCTGTCTGCACTCCCCCTCAGTGTCCTGGCCGCCGAATCCAAAGGTTCCGTTGAAGTCGTTCACTGGTGGACTTCCGGTGGTGAAAAAGCAGCGGTCGATGTCCTGAAGGCTCAAGTCGAAAAAGACGGCTTCACCTGGAAGGATGGCGCGGTCGCCGGCGGTGGCGGTTCCACGGCCATGACCGTACTCAAGAGTCGCGCCGTAGCCGGCAACCCGCCGGGCGTTGCACAGATCAAGGGGCCGGACATCCAGGAGTGGGGCAGCACCGGCCTGCTCAGCACCGACGCGTTGAAAGACGTTTCCAAGGCGGAAAACTGGGATGGCCTGCTGTCGAAGAAAGTCTCCGACACCGTGAAGTACGAAGGTGACTACGTCGCCGTGCCGGTGAACATCCACCGCGTCAACTGGCTGTGGATCAACCCGCAAGTGTTCAAGAAAGCCGGGATCGAAAAAGCCCCGACCACCCTCGAAGAATTCTATGCCGCCGGCGACAAGCTCAAGGCGGCCGGCTTCATTGCGCTCGCCCACGGCGGTCAGCCTTGGCAGGACAGCACCGTGTTCGAAGACGTGGTGCTCTCGGTCATGGGCGCTGACGGTTACAAGAAAGCCCTGGTCGACCTGGACCAGAAAACCCTGTCCGGCCCGCAGATGACCCAGTCGTTCGCCGAGCTGAAAAAGATCACCGGCTACATGGACCCGAACCGCGCCGGTCGTGACTGGAACATCGCCGCCGCCGAAGTCATCAATGGCAAGGCCGGCATGCAGATGATGGGCGACTGGGCGAAAAGCGAGTGGACGGCGGCCGGGAAAGTCGCGGGCAAGGACTACCAGTGCGTAGCGTTCCCGGGCACTGAAAAGGCCTTCACCTACAACATCGACTCCCTGGCGGTGTTCAAGCTCAAGGCCGATCGCAAGGGCGACATCGCTGCCCAGCAAGACCTGGCCAAGGTCGCCTTGGGTACCGACTTCCAGAAAGTCTTCAGCATGAACAAGGGTTCGATCCCGGTGCGTAACGACATGCTGGGCGAAATGGACAAGCTCGGCTTCGACGAGTGCGCCCAGAAGTCGGCGAAGGACTTCATCGCGGACGACAAGACCGGCGGCCTGCAACCGAGCATGGCGCACAACATGGCCACCTCCCTGGCAGTGCAAGGCGCGATCTTCGACGTGGTCACCAACTTCATGAACGACAAGGATGCTGACCCGGCCAAGGCCAGCGCCCAACTGGCCTCGGCTGTCAAAGCGGCCCAGTAATCCCTTGGCACCCCCCTGTAGGAGCTGCCGCAGGCTGCGATCTTTTGATTTTGTTTTTTAGAATCAAGATCAAAAGATCGCAGCCTGCGGCAGCTCCTACAGATCCCAATATCTAAACCTGGATAATCCCGATGAGCTCTGTGGCGGTTTTCAGCAAAGCCTCACCGTTCGATGCCCTGCAACGCTGGCTACCCAAGTTGGTACTCGCGCCGAGCATGCTGATCGTGTTGGTTGGTTTCTACGGTTACATCATCTGGACGTTCATTCTGTCCTTCACCAATTCCAGCTTCATGCCGAGCTACAAGTGGGTTGGCCTGCAGCAATACATGCGCCTGATGGACAACGACCGCTGGTGGGTCGCGAGCAAGAACCTCGCGGTGTTCGGCGGCATGTTCATCGGCATCAGCCTGGTGCTGGGCGTGTTCCTCGCCGTGCTGCTGGACCAGCGCATTCGCAAGGAAGGCTTCATCCGCACCGTCTACCTGTACCCGATGGCGCTGTCGATGATCGTCACCGGTACCGCGTGGAAATGGCTGCTCAACCCTGGCCTGGGCCTGGACAAGATGCTGCGTGACTGGGGCTGGGAAGGCTTCCGTCTCGACTGGCTGGTGGATCAGGATCGCGTCGTCTACTGCCTGGTGATCGCCGCCGTGTGGCAAGCCTCCGGGTTTGTCATGGCGATGTTCCTCGCCGGCCTGCGCGGTGTCGATCAATCGATCATCCGTGCCGCGCAAGTCGACGGGGCGAGCCTGCCGACCATCTACCTGAAGATCGTCCTGCCGAGCCTGCGCCCGGTGTTCTTCAGTGCCTTCATGATCCTGGCGCACATCGCGATCAAGAGCTTCGACCTGGTCGCGGCGATGACCGCGGGCGGCCCGGGTTACTCCTCCGACCTGCCGGCGATGTTCATGTATTCCTTCACCTTCAGCCGTGGCCAGATGGGCATCGGTTCGGCCAGCGCCATGCTGATGCTCGGCGCCGTGCTGACCATCCTCGTGCCGTACCTGTACTCCGAGCTGCGAGGCAAACGCCATGACTAATCAACTCGGCAAACCATCGCTCAGCTTCAGCCGCATCGCGATCTACGCCACCTTGTTGCTGGCCGCTGCGATCTACCTGATCCCGTTGGTGGTGATGCTGCTGACCAGTTTCAAATCCCCGGAAGACATCCGTACCGGCAACCTGTTGAGCTGGCCGACCGTGATCGACGGCATCGGCTGGATCAAGGCCTGGGACGTGGTCGGCGGCTACTTCTGGAACTCGGTGAAAATCACCGTGCCGGCGGTATTGATCTCGACCTTCATCGGCGCGATGAACGGCTACGTGCTGTCGATGTGGCGCTTCCGTGGCTCGCAGTTGTTCTTCGGCCTGTTGCTGTTCGGCTGCTTCCTGCCGTTCCAGACCGTGCTGCTGCCGGCCTCGTTCACCCTCGGCAAGTTCGGCCTGGCCAACACCACCACCGGCCTGGTGCTGGTGCACGTGGTCTACGGCCTGGCGTTCACCACGCTGTTCTTCCGCAACTACTACGTGAGCATTCCGGATGCGCTGGTCAAGGCCGCAAGGCTCGATGGCGCGGGCTTCTTCACGATCTTCCTGAAAATCCTGCTGCCGATGTCGATCCCGATCGTGATGGTCTGCCTGATCTGGCAGTTCACCCAGATCTGGAACGACTTCCTGTTCGGCGTGGTGTTCGCCAGTGGCGACGCCCAGCCAATAACCGTGGCCCTGAACAACCTGGTCAACACCAGCACCGGGGCCAAGGAATACAACGTTGATATGGCCGCCGCGATGATCGCCGGGCTGCCGACACTGCTGGTCTACATATTCGCTGGCAAGTATTTCCTGCGTGGGCTGACGTCCGGCGCGGTCAAGGGGTAGAAACATGGCAACTCTCGAATTACGCAACGTCAACAAGACCTACGGCCCCGGCTTGCCGGACACCCTGAAAAACATCGAACTGAAGATCGATGACGGTGAGTTCCTGATCCTGGTCGGCCCGTCGGGCTGCGGTAAATCCACGCTGATGAACTGCATCGCCGGCCTGGAAACCATCAGCGGCGGCGCGATCCTGGTGGACGACGCCGACATTAGCGGCATGAGCCCCAAGGATCGCGACATCGCCATGGTGTTCCAGTCCTACGCGCTGTACCCGACCATGAGCGTGCGCGACAACATCGCCTTCGGCCTGAAGATCCGCAAAATGCCGACCGCGGAAATCGACGAAGAAGTCGCTCGTGTTTCCAAGTTGTTGCAGATCGAACACCTGCTCAGCCGCAAGCCCGGCCAGCTCTCCGGTGGCCAGCAACAGCGCGTGGCAATGGGCCGTGCCCTGGCGCGGCGGCCGAAGATTTATCTGTTCGACGAACCGCTGTCCAACCTCGACGCCAAGCTGCGGGTCGAGATGCGCACCGAAATGAAACTGATGCACCAGCGCCTGAAAACCACCACGGTCTACGTGACCCACGACCAGATCGAAGCCATGACCCTGGGCGACAAAGTGGCGGTGATGAAGGACGGGATCATCCAGCAGTTCGGTACGCCGAAGGACATCTACAACAACCCGGCCAACCTGTTCGTGGCGAGCTTCATCGGTTCGCCGCCGATGAACTTCATCCCGCTGCGCCTGCAGCGCAAGGACGGTCGCCTGCTGGCGCTGCTCGACAGCGGCCAGGCCCGTTGCGAACTGCCGCTGGGCATGCAGGACGCCGGTCTCGAAGACCGCGAAGTGATTCTCGGCATGCGCCCTGAGCAGATCATCCTGGCCAATGGCGATGCGAACGGTTTGCCGACCATTCGTGCCGAAGTCCAGGTCACCGAGCCGACCGGGCCCGACACCCTGGTCTTCGTCAACCTCAACGACACCAAGGTCTGCTGCCGCCTGGCACCGGACGTGGCACCGGCGGTGGGCGAGACCCTGACCCTGCAATTCGACCCGGCGAAAGTGCTGCTGTTCGATGCCAGGACAGGGGAGCGCTTGGGCGTTGCCGGCGTGCCGAAAGCCGAGGTGCATAGCGCCAACGTCGCCCAATTCAAAGGCCGCTGAAGAACAAATGTGGGAGCGAGCTTGCTCGCGAATGCATTAGGTCAGTCGACATCGATGCTGAATGTCAGAACGTCTTCGCGAGCAAGCCCGCTCCCACAGGGGGGGATATGCGTTGGGTGGAGACATCCCTCGCAACTGATGTAACCGCGTTAAAAAAGAAAAGTTAATAACAATAAAACGAGGAAGTAGGGATGAAGATGAAGAACAAGGCCCGGTTGATCTGCCAGGTTTCAGCAGCGGCAGCACTGGTTCTGGCCGGCAATGCGATGGCCGATGAAGCGTTCAGCTCCGACTCCAGGTGGATGACGGGCGACTGGGGTGGCGAGCGTACCAAGCTGATCGAGCAAGGCATCGACATCAAGATGGACTACGTCGGTGAAGTCGGCGGCAACCTGCATGGCGGCTTCAACGATGACAAGACCGCGCGCTACGCCGACCAGTTTGGCCTGGGCGCGGCGCTGGACCTGGAAAAACTGTTCGGCTGGGATAACACCCAGGCAAAGATCCAGCTCACCAACCGTAACGGCGAGAACATTTCCAACGACCGTATCGGCGACCCGCGTGCCGGCACCTTGAGCTCCTCCCAGGAAGTCTACGGTCGTGGCCACATGGTCCGTCTGACCCAGTTGTGGATTCAGCACCAGTTCTTCGACAACAAGCTGGACGTCAAGGCCGGCTACTTCGGTGAAGGTGAAGACTTCAACACCTTCCCGTGCGAATTCCAGAACCTGGCGTTCTGCGGATCCCAGGTGGGTAACTGGGCCACCAACATCTGGTACAACTGGCCGGTCAGCCAGGCGGCGATCCGCGTGAAGTACAACATCAATGACGAGCTCTACGCCCAGATCGGCGCGTACAACCAGAACACGTCGCAACTGGAGCACGGTAACGGCTTCAAGCTCAGCGGCAGTGGCACCAATGGCACCGTCCTGCCGGTGGAGCTGGTCTGGTCGCCGAAGGTCAACAACCTGCCGGGTGAATACCGTGTCGGTTACTACAAAAGTACCTCTGATGCCGACGACGTTCTCAAGGACGACAACGGCCAGAACGCAGCGACCACCGGCAACCCTTATCGCGTCCACGATAGCAAGCACGGCTACTGGTTCGTCGCTCAGCAGCAACTGACCAGCCACAATGGCGATGCTTCCCGTGGCCTGAACATCGCGGCCAACGCCACCTTCCACGACAAGGACACCAACTTCATCGACAACTACCAGTCGCTGATGTTCGTGTACAAGGGCCCGTTCGACGCGCGTCCGAAGGATGACGTGGGCATCGGTTTCGCCCGTATCCATGTCAACGATGACGTAAAGAAAAACGCCGAGCTGACCAACGTGGCCAACGGTGTTTCGGAATACGACAATCCGCTGTTCTCGCCCATTCGTGAAACCGAATACAACTACGAGATCAACTACGGCTTCCACGTGACCAACTGGCTGACCGTACGTCCCAACCTGCAATACGTCACGCACCCGGGTGGTGTGGATGAAGTCGACAACGCGCTGGTGGCCGGCCTGAAAATTCAGTCGGTGTTCTAACGCGTCTGCGATAAGCTTCTCTCCATGTGCGCATATTTGCGGACAGCCATGGCTGTCCGCTTTTTTTTGCGGGCCGCGCACCCCGGTGACAGTTGATTTCAGGACCGTGGCACATGCTTGAGCATCCGCTACAACGCTTCTTCAAATCCTTGCGCGAACGTCCGGTGTTTGCGTGGGAGCGCTATCAGACGCGCGATGTGCTGGTGATCGATCATCCGCTGTGTCAGGCGGTGTTCAGCCGTCAGGGCGCGCAACTGTTGCACTTCCAGCCCATGGGCCAGAAACCCTGGCTGTGGTGCGCGGCAAAGTGGCCGCAGGTCGGCGCCATTCGCGGCGGCGTGCCGGTGTGTTGGCCCTGGTATGGCCGGCATCCGAGCGAAAACGCCTGGCCGTCCCATGGCTGGGCGCGCTTGCTCGACTGGAAGCTGCTTGACAGCACCAGTGAAGACGATGGCGTGAGATTGCACTGGCAACTGAAGTTGTGCGACTGGCAGGTGGACCTGCACGCGCACCTGGGTGAACGCATGGAGCTGCGCTTGAGCACCGAGCATCAGGACGACATGCCGTGCCAGTTGAGCCAGGCTTTGCACGCCTACTGGCGTATTGGCGATGTCAGTGAGGTAGCGCTGTCTGGGCTCGAAGGCGCGCAGGGTTATGACCAGTTGAGCCGGCAGTCTTGTCAGCAGGAAGGCGAATTACGCGTGGACGGCGGATGCCAGCGGGTGTTCCAGCATGACGGCGAATTGCAGCTCAATGACCATGCCTGGCAGCGGGCGTTGTGCATTGATACCGGGGATACGGCCGACACGGTGGTGTGGCATCCCGGCTCGCGGCCATTGCTTGGCGTGACCTGGAACGAGATATCCGAATTCGTTTGCGTAGAGGCAGCAAGCGGCGGCACCGACAGCCTGTGCCTCCAACCGGGGGAGCGGGCGCATTTGAGATTGCAGGCGCGGGTGGGGGGTTAGTTCAAGATATTGCGGTGTCTTGACTGGCCCCTTCGCGGGCAAGCCCGCTCCCACAGGTGACCCGGTTCCGCCAGAACGAACGCGGTCAAATGTGGGAGCGGGCTTGCCCGCGAAGGGGCCGGATCATTCAACACAGAAGCATCTGGCCTCAGTTGAACTCATCACCCACCGGATACCGGCTGGCATTCAAGCTCTCCTTGATCTTGCGCAAGTGCGGCTGGAAATCCACACCCCGGCGCAAGGTCATGCCAGTGGCGAGCACGTCCAGCACGGTCAGCTGGATGATCCGCGACGTCATCGGCATGTAGATGTCGGTGTCTTCCGGCAGCGGAATGTTCAGGCTCAGGGTGCTGGCCTTGGCCAGTGGCGAGTTCTCGGCAGTCAGGCCAAGTACCGAGGCGCCGTTTTCCCGGGCGATGCGCGCCACTTCCACCAGTTCGCGGGTGCGGCCAGTGTAGGAAATGATCACGAACAACTCGCCGGTATGGGCTACCGAGGCGATCATGCGCTGCATCAGCACATCGGCGTGGGCCGTGACGGCGAGGTTGAAGCGGAAGAACTTGTGCTGCGCATCCAGTGCCACCGGGGCCGAGGCGCCGAGGCCGAAGAAGTGGATTTGCCGCGCCTGGATCAGCAGGTCGACGGCGCGGCTGATCAGGTTCGGGTCCAGTGCCTGGCAGGCGCTGTCCAGCGAGGCGATGGCGCTGCCGAAGATCTTCTGGGTGTAGGCCTCCGGATTGTCATCGGCTTCCACCGCACGGCTCACATAAGCGGCACCACTGGCCAGGCTCTGGGCCAGTTGCAGCTTGAGCTCGGGGTAGCCGCTGACGCCGAACGAACGGCAGAAACGGTTGACCGTCGGTTCGCTGACCGAAGCGGCCTGGGCGAGGGCGGCGATGCTGAAGCGGGTGGCCTGCTGCGGGTTGAGCAGGATCACCTCGGCGACTTTGCGTTCGGCCTTGTTCAGCTCTTCAAGGCGATTCTGGATTTGCTCCAGTAAATTTCGCACGCGGTCCATATAAGTATCCTTGATTCACCGGCACCGATAAGCGCGCGGCTAATGCAAAAAGGGCCTTTGGTGAGGCCCGTAACGGTGGCCTATCCTACTGATGGCTCCGACCGACCACCACTCGGAATCTGTATTTTGCGAAAATGTTGTGGTTATTACTACATTTTCCCTTGAGTGATGCCTTGAAAAAAGGTATTTGTAGCTTAACTTGATAAAAGAACAAACATCATGCTCTCGATTACGGTTGAACCGTGCACCTTTGCCTTGTTCGGCGCCCTTGGCGATCTGGCCTTGCGCAAGCTGTTTCCTGCCCTTTATCAACTCGACGGCGCCGGCCTGTTGCACGAGGACACGCGGATCATCGCGCTGGCCCGTGAGCCGGGCAGCGAGCAGGAACACCTGGCGTTCATCACCTGCGAGTTGCGCCGCTATGTGGGTGCCAAAGAGCTGGATGAAGCCGTGGTCGAGCGTTTTCTGGCGCGCCTGAGCTACCTGCACGTCGACTTCCTCAACCCCGAAGATTATGTGGCCCTGGCCGAATCCGCCGGCAGTTCGCAGCGGGTCATCGCCTACTTTGCGACCCCGGCCGCCGTGTATGGCGCGATTTGCGAGAACCTGGCCAAGGTCGGCCTGGCGCAAAACACCCGTGTGGTACTGGAAAAGCCCATCGGTTCGGACCTGGAGTCCTCGCGCAAGGTCAACGACGCCGTGGCGCAGTTCTTCCCGGAGAACCGCACCTACCGCATCGACCACTATCTGGGTAAAGAGACCGTCCAGAACCTGATCGCCCTGCGTTTCGCCAACAGCCTGTTCGAAACCCAGTGGAACCAGAATTACATTTCCCACGTGGAAATCACCGTGGCCGAGAAGGTCGGTATCGAAGGCCGCTGGGGTTACTTCGACAAGGCCGGCCAGCTGCGGGACATGATCCAGAATCACCTGCTGCAACTGCTCTGCCTGATCGCCATGGACCCGCCGGCCGACCTGTCCGCCGACAGCATCCGCGACGAGAAGGTCAAAGTGCTCAAGGCCCTGGCGCCGATCAGCCCGGAAGGCCTGACCACCCAGGTGGTGCGCGGCCAGTACATCGCCGGCTACAGCGAAGGCAAAGCGGTACCCGGGTACCTGGAAGAACCCAATTCCAACACCCAGAGCGACACCGAAACCTTTGTCGCCCTGCGTGCCGACATCCGCAACTGGCGCTGGGCCGGCGTGCCGTTTTACCTGCGTACCGGCAAGCGCATGCCGCAGAAGCTGTCGCAGATCGTCATCCACTTCAAGGAACCGTCGCACTACATCTTCGCTCCCGAGCAGCGCCTGCAAATCAGCAACAAGCTGATTATCCGCCTGCAACCGGACGAAGGCATTTCCTTGCGTGTCATGACCAAAGATCAAGGCCTGGACAAGGGCATGCAGCTGCGCAGCGGTCCGTTGCAGCTGAATTTTTCCGACACCTGGAGCAGCGCACGGATTCCCGATGCCTACGAGCGGTTGTTGCTGGAAGTGATGCGCGGCAATCAGAACCTGTTTGTCCGTAAAGATGAAATTGAAGCCGCGTGGAAGTGGTGTGACCAGTTGATCGCCGGGTGGAAAAAGTCCGGTGATGCTCCCAAGCCGTACGCGGCCGGGTCCTGGGGGCCGATGAGCTCCATTGCACTGATCACGCGGGACGGGAGGTCGTGGTATGGCGATATCTGATTTGAAACTGCCCCAGGGCGTCAGCGCTCATGGGTTCAAGAGCCCGGTGCTGCTGGCTGAAAGCCTGGCACTGAACGTGGCGAAACAACTGAGCGACGCGATCGACGCCCAGGGCACTGCGACCCTGGTGGTTTCCGGTGGCCGCAGCCCGGTGGCGTTTTTCCAGCACCTGGCCAAGCAGGCGCTGGACTGGTCGAACGTGGTGGTCAGCCTGGCCGACGAGCGCTGGGTGCCGGTCGAACACGCCGACAGCAACGCCGGCCTGATCAAGCGCTACCTGCTGCAAGGTCAGGCGGCCAAGGCGCAGTTCCTGAGCCTGTACAGCGCCAGTGCCAACCTGGAACAGGCGGCCGAGCAGGCCGACCGCTTGCTGTCGGAGTTGCCGGTGATCGACGTGCTGATCCTCGGCATGGGCGACGACGGCCACACCGCGTCGCTGTTCCCCAACAGCCCGAACCTTGCAGAGGCCTTGCAGGCCGATGGCGTTCGTCGCTGCTGGCCAATGCTGGCGCCGACCGTGCCGCATCAGCGCCTGACCATGAGCCGCGCGCTGCTGGCCTCGGCCAAGCATAAGGCTCTATCGATTTCCGGTCAGTCCAAGCTGACCACCCTGAGTACCGCACTGGCCGGCGACGATGTCGCCGCAATGCCGATTCGCGCGTTTCTGCAACCCACGTTAGAGATTTACTGGTGCCCATGAGCCAAGGAACAGCCGCTATGACAAACCCATCCCCGACCGTTTCCATGGCGGACAAAGTTGCGCTGATCGACAGCATCTGCGCGAAAGCACGGATCCTGCCGGTGATCACCATCGCCCGCGAGCAGGACGTTCTGCCACTGGCCGACGCCCTCGCGGCCGGTGGCCTGACAGCCCTGGAAGTGACCCTGCGTTCGCAATTCGGCCTCAAGGCCATCCAGATTCTGCGCGAGCAGCGTCCGGAACTGGTGACCGGTGCCGGCACGGTGCTCGATCGCCACATGCTGGCGGCGGCCGAAGCGGCCGGCTCGCAATTCATCGTCACGCCGGGTATCACCCGCGACCTGCTGGAAGCCAGCGTCGCCAGCCCGATTCCACTGTTGCCAGGCATCAGCAATGCCTCGGGCATCATGGAAGGCTACGGCCTGGGTTATCGCCGCTTCAAGCTGTTCCCGGCCGAAGTCAGCGGCGGCGTCGCGGCCATCAAGGCTTTGGGCGGTCCGTTCGGCGAAGTGAAATTTTGCCCGACCGGCGGCGTGGGACCTGCCAACATCAAGAGCTACATGGCATTGAAAAACGTCATGTGCGTGGGCGGTAGCTGGATGCTTGATCCGGAGTGGATCAAGAACGGCGACTGGGCCCGCATTCAGGAGTGCACCGCCGAGGCTTTGGCGCTGCTGGACTGATCGCTTCACCCTACACCTCGTTGTGTGTTCTACGGCTTTACGGTGCGCTTGGTCGGCGCACCGTTTTTTTTTGCCTGAAGAAAGTTGCCTGGATCGACTCATCCCCCCCTGTGGGAGCGGGCTTGCTCGCGAAGAGGGAGTGTCAGTCGACATCAACGTTACCTGACACGCCGCATTCGTCGGAACGCCGCCCGGAGCAAGCCCGCTCCCACACAAAAAAAGACATCATGCGATACATAGTTACCGCATAACGAAAATCGACCAGTGCTAGCCTGCGTTCATCTTATGGAAGAGAGAACGTCATGGACGCTACCACCTCAGTTGTACCCCCTGCACCGGTTTGCCTGCTGTCACCCGAACAGATTGCCGGCCCGTATTTCCGCAACCCCAAACTGATCCGCAGAAACATCAGCGAAGGCGCCGAAGGCGTTCCGTTGGTGTTGCGGCTGACCATTGTCGACGCCATGACCGGAGAGCCGGTCCCCGATGCGCTGGTGGACATCTGGCACTGCAATGCCCGCGGTGCCTATTCGGGCTGGAGCAAGATCAACCCGGACGTCGAGGTCGATACCGGAGACATCGGCGCCGTCCCGCGTACCGATGACGATACCTACCTGCGCGGCGGGCAGTTCACCGACAAGTCCGGCATCGTGCGCTTCACCACGATCTACCCGGGTTTTTACGCCGGCCGCGCCTTGCACATTCACGTCGCCGTGCGCATCACGTCCGGCAACAACTATCTGCAAGAACGGCATGTCGCCTGGGTCGGGCAGCTTTACCTGCCAGAGGTGGCCTCGCGCTCGGTACTCGGCAGCCGAGCCTACGGCGGCCGAACCGTGCCGGTCCTGACTAACGACCAGGACTTTTTCTATACAACCATGGGTGGTGAAGAATCGACCTTGAGCGTGCACACCCTGGGGCGGGATTCGGCTGAAGACGGCTACTTCGGGAAGATGACCATCGGCATCGACACGTTCGCCGTGTCGACGCAGATCAGGCCCGAGGACTTTGACAAGTACACCGTCTGACGTCAGCCCAGCTCGGTCAGTGCCCTGGCCAGCATATCCATGTCGGCTGCGGTGGTGGTAAGCCCCGGTGTAATGCGGATGCACGGACCGCATGCGGCGCCACTGCGGGTCACGGTGAACAGGTTGTACTCATCGAGCAGGCGCTCAACCATCGATTGCTGGTCGGCGTGCCGGGTAAAGCGCAACGAGGTGATGCCGCAATACAGGCGCGGGTCATCCGGAGTCAGGACTTCAACGCCGGGTAACTGCCGCGCCGCACCGACCCAGCGGTTGCGCAGATAATTGAGCCGCGCGCCCTTGGCCGCGGCACCCCCCATCGCCCAATGTTCTTCGAGTACCAGCGGCAGAGTCAGCAGCGCCGGGATGTTGGGGGTGCTGTACGAGGTGCGGGCGCGAATGTCAGTGGGCGGAAAATGCATCTCGCCCATGTCCGGGTCGATGTCGGCCAGGCGTTCGGGCGCTATGTAGATAAAGCCGAGGGTCAGCGGTGCGCCGATCCACTTGTGCAGATTGAAACCGGCGAAGTCGATACCGAGCTCGGTCAGGTCGAATTCAATCTGGCCGAGGGCATGGGCGCCGTCGAGGATGACGTCAATGCCATGCTCCTTCGCAGCCGCTGCAATCGCCTGCACCGGCATCACCAGGCCCGTGCGATGGGTGACGTGGGTCAGGGCCATCAGCTTCAACCGTGGATACCGCGCGAAGGCTTCCCGATAGGTATTGAGCAAGCTGTCGAAGGTTGCGGGGTGTGCATGTTCGATCTCGATCACTTCGACACCACGATTACGGGCCAGCCAGCGCATGGCGCCTTTGACCGTGTCGTATTCCAGATCGCAAACCAGTACCTGATCGCCGGGCTGCAATCGGTTGTAGTTGCGGATCAGCGATTGCAAACCTTCCGAGGCGTTGCGGGTCAAGGCGATGCTGTCGGCGGGTACGCCAATCATCCTGGCCAGTTGCGCGCGGATCTTCAGGCTGTCGGCCTGTTCGAAACGCTGACGCACGTACACCGAATTGCTGCGGTTGATCAGCTCGATGTTGCGCTGGTACTCCTCGACCACCGTGCGCGACATGCGCCCGAAGTAACCGTTCTCCAGGTTGAGCGGGCCGGGTTCGACATCGTAACGGTCGGCAAAGGTTTGCCAGAAGGCTTCATCACGGGCGCGGCGGGTGTTGTCGGGCATGGGGTACTCGGTAGGTGATTCAGTGGCGCGGGGCAGGTTTGCCGTGTTTGGCGCGCAGCGGTTCGAGCAAGTCCGACAAACCGTTGTGATCGATCTCCTGCATCAGGGCCAGCAAGCCGCCCAACTCGCCATGGGGGAAACCTTCCCGGGCGAACCAGTTCAGGTAAGGGCCGGGCAGGTCGGCAATGATTCGACCCTTGTATTTGCCAAAGGGCATTTCGCGGGTGATCAGCAGTTCGAGCTTTTCAGGATTCATCGATCGGTCGTCTTGATTCAGTCAGTCTGGAAAATACAGGCCTTCTGCATGCAGGCCAAATAACCGACATAAATAATGCCAACTAGCCTAATGCCGATCAGTTAGGCGAACCCAGACGCTACACCTTCCTTGTAGCAGCTGGCGTAGCCTGCGTCCGGCTGCACAGCAGTCGTAAATCCGGCTTGCACGATCTCTCTGACGTACCGCGAACTCTGATTTTACGACTGCTGCGCAGCCGGA